>NZ_QORZ01000009.1:0-376348 GCF_008368785.1 Bacillus sp. AY3-1
GGTCGCTCATTTGCGACTTCCTTATGTTAACATCTTCGTTTTTCGATGTCAACTAAGTTTTTCAATTTCTTTTTTGTCGTTTTCTGCGTTTCCGCATCAGCGACGGTTATTAATATATCATGGTGAAAATCGAAATGCAACACCTTTTATAAACTTTTTTTAGATCACCCTAATTTCTTTGTTAATATCATATACTTAAACGAAATATCTCTTTCATGTATAAATAATTCCTACATATATTCTATATAAAGTCACTCTATCAAAAGCGTTTCTTTCTATAATAAATGTTTTATTCATATACCATATCATACAAGGAGGAATATATATGGACTATGCCGATTTATTAATCAAACTAGGTCTCTCGGCTATTTTAGGGTTCGCTATCGGTTTAGAGCGCGAATTAAAACGAAAACCACTTGGTTTAAAAACTTGTTTAGTTATTTCTATCATTAGTTGCCTCCTCACGATTGTTTCTATTAAAGCGGCTTACAATTTACCACATACCGATCATATGAATATGGATCCACTTCGACTTGCCGCTCAAATTGTATCAGGAATCGGTTTTTTAGGTGCCGGTGTTATTTTACGAAGAGGAAACGATAGCATTGCAGGACTAACGACTGCTGCTATGATTTGGGGTGCTTCTGGTATTGGTATTGCTGTTGGGGCTGGATTCTATATCGAAGCGATTTTCGGAATGTGTTTCCTTATGATTAGCGTTGAACTTATACCATTAGCAATGAAATTTGTAGGACCGAGATCATTTCGTCAACGTGATATCGCAGTAAAACTTGTCGTGCGAAATATGGACAATATCCCAATTGTAATTGAAGAAATAAAAGAAATGGATATAAAAGTTAAGAATATGAAGCTCAAAACATTGGAGAATGGCTCTCACTATTTACATTTGAAATTATCTATCGATCAAAAAAGGCATACCGCTGATGTTTACTACGCCCTCCAGCATCTTGAAAGTGTCCAACAAACTGAATTAGAAAGTATGTAATGTAAAACAAACTCTCTTTTAAATTAGAGAGTTTTTCTTTTTTCTATAATGGTAACAATGAATGTAGTCCTGCAAAGTAAGGAGGAATAAGAGTTTGAAATCCCGTCCAAATTTAGTAGATACATTTCGTGATTCCATTATTTTTCGTTTAGTTTGCTTTATTGTTTTACTTACTGCTTTTTCTGGCTTCCTTATACATAGATTAGAGCCATCGCACTTCACCACATGGTTTGATGGAGTTTGGTGGTCAATCGTTACCATTTTCACCGTTGGCTATGGTGACTTTGCCCCGCATACACTAATAGGCAAACTTATCGGTATGGGTATTATTTTATTTGGAACCGGTTTTTGTTCTTATTATATGGTTCTGTTCGCCACTGATATGATTAATAAACAATATATGAAAATTAAAGGAGAAGAAGCCGCTACCTCTAACGGTCATATGATTATCGTGGGTTGGAATGAACGGGCAAAACATGTTGTAAAACAAATGCACATCTTACAACCGAACCTTGATATCGTTTTAATTGATGAAACACTTTCTTTACTTCCAAAACCATTTCATCATTTAGAATTTATAAAGGGTTGCCCGCATCACGATCAAACTTTATTAAAAGCTAATATTACAACGGCTCACACTATATTAATAACAGCTGATAAAGAAAAAAATGAAAGCTTAGCAGATACACAGTCCATTTTAAATATTTTAACTGCAAAAGGTCTCAATCCAAACATTCACTGCATCGCTGAACTTCTTACTTCTGAACAAATACAAAATGCAACTAGAGCTGGTGTATCAGAAATTATAGAAGGAAATAAATTAACGAGCTACGTATTTACCGCTTCTCTTTTATTCCCTTCCATTTCAGGCGTACTATTCTCACTTTACGATGAAATCTCTGATAACAAATTACAACTGATGGAGCTTTATCCTTCCTGCACTGGACAAACTTTTGCAAATTGTAGCTATACTCTTTTAAAGCAAAATATTCTCTTACTAGGTATAAAACGCGACGAACAATATATGATTAATCCAGTCCATTCCTTTGTTCTCATTGAAAGCGACATACTCATTGTTATTCACCATTAAGAAAATGTTTTTCTAGTTCTTGCATGAGCACTTTCCCAATATTGATATATTTTCTTTTCACATCTCCATCTGGATCTTTCGGCTCAGCAAATTGATCCATTCCACTCGTTCCAGCCGTTAAAGTATTTACGTGATCATCTAGTTCGTCTTGATATACGTGCGAAAGAATATACGGCGTTTCCAGACGGACTATTACACCAGGCACATCTAATTCGCCATTCACTGCTGTAAATGGCACTCGTAAAAATTGATAGCCATCTTCTTCATCGATTTTGTAATCAAAGCATCCTTTATCGTAATCCCAATTGCCACCAATGTTATACCCAAGTGGCTTCATTATCTCTTCTAACTTATATAACGCATATGTACGTCCTTCTAAATTTGATTGAATCGGAATCAAGCCCATCCCTCCTAGACTTTTTCTTTAGCATACCCACTCTAGTTTGAATATACCGATGGACTTTTCGATAAAATAATAAAAAGCGACCGATGGACTTTTCGATAAAATAATAAAAAGCGACCGGATTCCGGTCGCTTTTTATTATTTTAAACGCTCTTCTAATTCTGCTTTTAACTCTTCAAATCCTGGTTTACCAAGTAAAGCAAACATGTTTTTCTTGTATGCTTCTACTCCTGGTTGGTCAAATGGATTTACGCCTAATAAGTAGCCGCTCATCGCACATGCTTTTTCGAAGAAGTATACAAGGTAACCGAATGTGTACTCATTTAATTCAGAGATATTTACGATTAAGTTCGGTACGCCACCATCGCTATGCGCAAGTAATGTACCTTCATATGCTTTCGTGTTTACGAAGTCTACAGTTTCACCAGCAAGGTAGTTTAATCCATCTAAATCGTTTTCTTCTGATTCGATTGTTAGTTCATGTGTAGATTTACCTACTTTCAGAACTGTTTCGAATAAGTCACGACGACCTTCTTGAACGTATTGACCTAATGAGTGTAAGTCAGTTGAGAAGTTTGCTGAAGATGGGAAAATACCTTTTTGATCTTTTCCTTCACTTTCGCCAAATAACTGTTTCCACCATTCAGAGAAGTATTGAAGTGCTGGCTCATAGTTAACAAGCATTTCAATTGTTTTTCCTTTATTGTATAAAGCGTTACGAACTACTGCGTATTGGTAAGCTGGGTTTTCTTCTAGTTCTGATGTACCGAAGTCACCATAACCAGCAGCTGCACCTTTCATCATCTCTTCAATATTTAAGCCACTAACTGCGATTGGTAATAAACCAACTGGCGTTAATACAGAGAAACGGCCTCCAACATCATCTGGAATAACGAATGTTTCGTAACCTTCATTATCAGCTAATGTTTTTAATGCACCACGTGCTTTATCTGTCGTTGCATAAATACGTTTACGAGCTTCTTCTTTTCCATACTTTTCTTCTAATAACTTACGGAAAATACGGAATGCTAGTGCCGGCTCTGTTGTTGTACCTGATTTGGAAATAACGTTAATAGAGAAGTCTTTACCTTCTAATACGTCCATTAAATCTTTCATGTAAGTGGAGCTAATGTTTTGTCCAACAAATAGCACTTGTGGAGTTTTACGTTGTTCTTTAGATAGCGTGTTGTAGAAAGAATGGTTTAACATTTCGATTGCTGCACGTGCTCCTAGGTAAGAACCACCGATACCTACAACAAGTAAAATGTCAGAGTCATTTTTAATTTTTTCTGCGCATTTTTGAATGCGAGCAAATTCTTCTTTGTCATATTGAAGCGGAAGGTCTACCCACCCAAGAAAATCGTTCCCAGCTCCAGTTTTTTCGTGGATTGCATGATGTGTTACTTTCACTGCATCACGTAAATAAGTTATTTCATGTTCACCGATGAAGGATAACGCTTTAGAATAGTCGAACGTTACATGTGTACTCATCTTTTTCCCTCCAATAATGTATATGTATTTCTGTATTCACTTTAGCGAAACTGAAGTTGTAAATCAAGCGATTCAACCATTGTAAACGTAACCAATATATATTTTTTAGAAAAAGTTCATTTTTTGCATAAAAATTCGCATTTTTCGGTATAGATGTATATACATCCTTTTTCTTATATTTTTTATGTATAAAAACAACATAACTACGCCATTCTATAAAGGAGTTAATTAACTCATCGCTTGCTCATGCTTCACAATTAAGGGGGGCTTTTTCATGAGTACTCTGCAACGTATCGCATTAGTCTTTACTGTAATTGGCGCTGTGAACTGGGGACTAATCGGGTTCTTCCAGTTTGACTTAGTGGCAGCCATTTTCGGTGGACAAAATTCAGCTCTTTCCCGTATTATTTACGGCATCGTTGGTATTTCTGGGCTTATCAATCTTGGTTTACTCTTTAAACCATCAGAAAATCTTGGGACTCACCCAGAAACGAACGAAATTCGCTAGTCAGTATGTCCTTACTTCACCTCCGACATACGAATATGATTGCATGCAATCATATTTGCAAATATATATCATAAGATAAGGTAAAAGAGGAACGCTCATATGCGCTCCTCTTTTACTTTGTTAACTCGGACTCTTCAATCCATTCGGTTAGCTTTTCTCGCAGCGTATTAAATCCGTTCTCAGATGGATTCGGTATAAGAATCCGCCCTTGTTTTCTTCTCGCCGCTTTTAACGATAAACTCATTTTTCTGTGTTCTTCATCAATTGAAAGTACTTTTACTTCTACTGTATCGCCGATTTTTAAAAAGTCATGAATATCCTTTACATATCCATTTGTAATTTCAGATATATGCACAAGCCCTTGTGTTTCTGCATCTAACGCTACAAATGCTCCGTAATCTTGAATCCCAGTCACTTTCCCTGTTACAACCACTCCAGTTGTATATTGTTCTGACATATGAAACACTCCCATACGTTTACCATTTTCTCTACAATTGTAGATAGCAAAGCAGATGATTTATTGTTAAATATCCGATTAGTTAGTACGTACCCTAAGTAAAGCTACTCAGGATATGCATACCTTATATTAGTAAATTATACCACTATGACAGAACTCATTCAAAATTAATGAAAAATTTCCTAGAGTACGTATAATTTTCTAATATTGGGATAGAATACTAACACATGGCTTTCTAGTATTCCCCCCCTTTTATGGACAAAACGTATTATGTTTTGTCCTTTTTTTATTTTCTATAAACCGTTCCATTCTCTTCATTGCTTCCATAAGTTGTTCAAGCGATGTTGCATACGAGCAACGAATAAATCCTTCACCACTTTCGCCAAATACACTTCCAGGTACAACAGCCACCTTTTCTTCTAATAATAACTGTTCTGCAAATTCTGCCGAAGATAGTCCAGTTGAAGAAATAGAAGGAAAGACATAAAATGCTCCGCCCGGCACATGACACGTTAAACCCATTTCATTAAACGATGTCGTCATAAAATTACGGCGTTTCTTATAACTATCTCTCATCCGAATTACTTCATCATTCCCCGCGCGTAACGCTTCAAGTGCCGCGAACTGAGACATTGTCGGTGCACACATCATGGAATATTGATGAATTTTGAGCATTAATTCCGAAAATTGAACAGGAGCTGCAATCATACCGAGACGCCATCCTGTCATCGCAAACCCTTTTGAAAATCCTGAAATTAAAATTGTATGCTCGCGCATATTTTTAATACTCGCGAAACTTGTATATACTTCGTCGTATACAAGCTCTGCATAAATTTCATCAGATAATACGATTAAATTGTACTTTTCAACAATCACTGCTATTTCTTCAAGCTCGGATTTATTTAACATTGCACCTGTTGGGTTATTTGGTGAACAAAGCAAAATTGCCTTTGTTTTCGCTGTAATAGCTGCTTCAATTTGTTCTGGTTGTACTTTAAACTCGTTTTCTAAAGTCGTTGCCACAGGAACCGGGACTCCTCCAGCTAATGTCACAAGCGGTGCATAAGAAACGAAACTTGGTTCAATAATGAGTACTTCATCATCAGGATTTATAATGGCGCGCATCGCTACATCTAACGCCTGACTCGCTCCAACTGTAACAATGATTTCATCGTTCGGATCATAAGATACTACAAATTGTTTTTTTAGATACTTTGCTATTTCTTGACGCAGTTCCAATAATCCTGCATTTGCTGTATATGACGTATATCCTTGTTCTAAAGAACGGATGCATGCTTGCCTTACATTCCAAGGTGTAACAAAGTCAGGCTCTCCTACTCCAAGAGAAATAACACCTTTCATATTTGCTGCTAAATCGAAAAACTTTCGAATACCAGATGGTTGTAAAGATTCTGCCGTTCTAGATAGTTCAAATTGCTTCATGGTGTCACCACAATGCGCTTATCATCATCGTTTTTTTCGTAAATAATTCCCTCATGTTTATACTTTTTCAAAATGAAATGCGTTGTTGTAGAAACGACAGATTCAATTGTTGCTAATTTCTCAGAAACAAACATCGCTACTTCTCCCATTGTCTTTCCTTCTAATGTAATAGAAAGATCGTATGTCCCTGACATTAAATACACAGATTTCACTTCTGAATAACGATAAATTTGTTCAGCAACCGCATCGAACCCAACGCCGCGCTTTGGCGTAACTTTCACATCGATCATCGCCGTTAAACCTGTATGTTCTTTTACCTTCGTCCAATCGATATGCGTTACATAATCCACAATAATCTTTTCCGCTTCTAATTTTTCAACCATCTTCTTTACTTCTTCTACTTCTATATTTAACAGCTTCGCTAATGTATCTATAGATAATCGACTACTTTTTTCAAGACAAGCTAATAATTCTAATTCTTTTTCTGTCACCATATAAATCATCCTTCCTTTTCGGTTGTGTCTAAATTATACAAATACCCTTTCCAGTTTGAAAAGAAGATTTTTTTAGTGAATTATGTCAAAATAAAGTGAAACTTTAATCAGCGGAATGCTTCACCCCGCTGATTATTAGTTGAACCAATCGGGCTTTTACGAGCAGTTGATCTCCCACCTCACTTCTTTGCCTCAGCCGTCTTTTTAGGTGGGAGTCTTACTGCTCGTTAAAGCGGGGTAAAGTGAAACTTTAATCAGCGGAAAATGCGTGATAAAGCGAAAGGGGATGGAACCGTGAAACCAAAAGTTTATATTGCTGAACCAATTCCAACATTTGTAGAAAACTATTTATCAGAACACTGTGATTATGAAAAATGGGAGCAAAATGAGAAGGTACCTCGTGATGTCCTATTGGAGAAAATACAAAATAAAGATGGCTTATTAAATTTCGGATCTGCTATTAATGAAGAATTATTAAATGTAGCTCCTAACTTAAAAGTAGTGAGCAACATTTCTGTCGGTTACGATAATTTTGATTTACAAGCGATGGAAAAGCGAAATGTAATCGGAACGAATACACCATATGTATTAGATGATACAGTAGCAGACCTTGTTTTCGCTCTTATGTTATCTGCTGGTCGCCGCGTCTGCGAACTCGACTCCTACGTGAAAAATGGTGAATGGAACGCCGAAATCGGAAAAGAGCACTTCGGGCTGGATGTACACCATAGTACAATCGGTATTATCGGAATGGGACGAATTGGAGAAGCCGTTGCAAAACGGGCGAAATTCGGATTTGATATGAATGTTCTGTATTATAACCGTCGCCGTAAAGAACAAGCTGAACAAAAATTCGATGCTACATATTGTGATTTACAGACGTTACTCAAACAATCTGATTTTATTGTTCTTCTTACTCCATTAACAGATGAAACGTATCATCTTATCGGAGAAAAGGAATTTTCATTAATGAAAGAAACAGCAATCTTCATTAATGCCTCTCGCGGAAAAACAGTAGATGAAGAAGCGTTAATACATGCGTTAACTGAAAAGAAAATCTTTGCAGCAGGCATTGATACGTTTACACAAGAGCCGATTCAAAAAGATAATCCGCTCTTATCATTACAAAATGTCGTGACTTTACCGCATATTGGATCTGCAACGTTAAAAACTAGGCAGCAAATGGCTATGACAGCCGCTGAAAATTTAGTTGCAGTGTTACAAGGAAAAACACCTCCTAATATTGTTCGCGGGTAATGATGAATAAACGAAAGGCAAGATGACATCGTCATCTTGCCTTTTTTTGTTAACATATTTTTTTCTGCCTTGGAGATGATATGAACAAAAATCAATGGAGTGACAAAAAATGAATCACGAATATACTTGTCCTTATTTCACTTTTTCCACTCGCGGCACTACTATTCATTACGAATTGTATGAACATGACAACAAAACGGAACGTCCTACTTTCGTACTCGTTCACGGCTTTTTATCTTCCTCATTCAGTTACCGCCGCCTCATTCCTTTATTATCGAAAGCAGGAACAGTACTAGCTCTTGATTTGCCACCGTTCGGAAAAAGTGATAAGTCTCATCTCTTTAAGTATTCTTATCACAATTTAGCAACGGTTATTATCGATTTAATTGAACATTTATCTCTCTCAAATATTGTGTTAGTTGGGCATTCTATGGGTGGACAAATTT
This sequence comes from Bacillus sp. AY3-1, assembly GCF_008368785.1. NCBI lineage: Bacteria > Bacillati > Bacillota > Bacilli > Caryophanales > Bacillaceae > Bacillus > Bacillus sp. AY3-1. The sequence goes on from NZ_QORZ01000009.1 coordinate 8,596, forward strand.
CTCTCTATGTAAACCGTATACGCCCTGAATTAATCTCAAAGACAATTTTACTATGCAGCTCTAGCTATTTAGCACGTGCAACTTTGCCTTTACTATACTCTTCTTATTTACCGTTCTTTCATTTATACGTAAAGAACTGGATTATACGGCGCGGGATTGTTCATAACTTAATGAATGTCGTTCATGATCACTCATTAATTGACGATGAAATGAAGGAAGGTTACTCCGCTCCTTTTTATGACAACCGTATATTCCCTGCTTTAACTCGTATGATAAGAGACCGTGAAGGTGATTTATCTTCAACTGAATTACAAAAAATCGAAACACCTACACTACTCATTTGGGGTGAAAAAGATCGCGTCGTCCCTGTACATGTAGGTCATCGGCTACACAAAGATTTACCAAATTCGAAATTTATTTCTTACGAAAACACAGGACATTTACTACCTGAAGAAAAGCCTGAACTTGTTTATGAAGAAATTATCGCTTTTTCTGCACAATAATACAAAAGGCTGTCGGAAATTCCGACAGCCTACAATGAACAACTTCCGCCTTCTTTTATTACAAGTAATTCCACAGCTAACTTCTCACATTTTCCAAGCGCAGGTACTTCCTCAAAAGACATAAAGTATATATGTTGAATCTTTTTTGCGATGTATTTTGGATCGTCGAACACACTTACGACGTTCACAACATCGCTCGCTTCTGTTTCATAAAACTCCGGTCCCATTTGAAACGGATCCCAATTCTTCACAACCTCTATCATCTTTTCATATGTACCCATTCGCTTCCCGCCTTTTCACTTTTTAATGCTTTTCTTTATCCTATCACATCAGCTATTCTATAAGAAGAGAGAGAACTTTCATAACTTAACGGTTTACAGAAGAAGGGGGCAAACTTATGCAACTATTTCATAAAACAGTCAATCGACGTGGAACTCATAGTACGAAATGGGATACGTATAAAAACGAAGAACTTCTCCATGCTTGGATTGCTGATATGGATTTTGAAGTACCACAACCAATTCAGACTGCTTTAAAGAAACGTATCGAGCATCCTATTTTCGGCTATACACTTCCTCCCGAAAATATTGGAGATATTATTTGTAACTGGACAAAAAAACAGTACAACTGGGATATTCAAAAAGATTGGATTGTCTTTAGCGCGGGAATCGTTCCAGCTCTTAGTGCGAGCATACAGGCCTTCACAAAGGAAAACGAATCCGTTCTCGTACAACCACCTATTTATCCCCCATTTTTCGAAATGGTCACAACAAACAATAGACAATTATGTGTGAGTCCATTACAGAAACAAAATGATACATATGCTATAGACTTCGATTATTTAGAAAAGCAATTTCAACAAGGCGTCAAACTCATGCTTCTTTGTAGTCCTCACAATCCAATCGGGCGTGTTTGGACGAAAGACGAGCTAACGAAGCTCGGAGCGTTATGTACAAAATATAATGTAATCGTTGTCGCGGATGAAATTCATGCCGATATTATTTACGGAGATCGTACTCATACACCATTTGCTTCTTTATCTGAAGAATTAGCAGCGCGCACGATTACTTGTATGGCTCCGAGTAAAACATTTAATATCGCTGGATTACAGGCATCGATTATTATCATTCCAAACGAAAAACTCCGTCAAACCTTTATATCTATCCAATATAGACAAGGTTTCCACGGATTAAATACATTTGCCTATACAGCGATGCAAAGTGCCTATACAGAATGTAACGATTGGCTAAATGAAATTCGATTATATATAGAAGATAACGCTCAATTCGCTTGTGAATATATTAAAAATCACATACCCGCTCTTTCTGTAACGAAACCAGAAGGTAGCTTTTTATTATGGATTGATTGCTCTCGCCTACAGCTTTCTCAAAACGAACGCACCACATTGCTTGAGGAAAAAGGGAAAATCATCGTTGAACCTGGTGAGAAATACGGATTAGGCGGCGAAGAACATATTCGAATTAACATCGGCTGTCCAAGATCTGTTTTAGAAGAAATTTTAAATAGACTGCGCCATACGTTTTCATAATAAGAAAGGAGGCGACCTCCAATCGTTTTGGGACAACCTCCTTTATCAATATCTTTTCAATTACGTTTCACAAAAAAGCTACCATGCACGGTAGCTTTTACTTTTTCTTCATATCCGACGCTTTTTTTACAATGACACCACAAGCAATTCGATCACCGGATTTACCTGTCGGTTGTGTCATACCATCATCAGCGTTTTCTGTAATAATAATAGAAGCTCCATCTTTTCTATGAATCGTCGTTTTCCCTTCTTCAAGCGTTATGTGCGGCGCATCGATTTCTGCTTTAATCTTTCCAGAACCGTCCGCAATTACGTTCGGTAAATCCCCGTTTTCTGCACCCTTCGGATTAAGAAGTCCATGCTTTTTATTATCAGGATTAAAATGATTACCAGATGATTCAAAACGTGGTGCTTTACACTCACCAATTTCGTGTACATGCAGTCCGTGCGCGCCTGGTGCGAAACCTTCCCCTTTAATCGTAATTTTCACTCCGCTTGTTTGCTGCACTACTTTCGCAGTCCCCACCTCATCGCCTGAAGCATTATGTAATTTCACGTCAATTTCTTTCGGCTTTCCTTGGTCACAACCTGCCATCAGAAATAATAAACAACAACTTAAAAAAAGTCGTTTTTTCATTCTATTCCCTCCAAAATATATTCTGCCCTTAGATTGTCCGAGCATAGAGGGAAACATACAAAAATGAGTTACCGTTTCTTTTCCGCTAAAAGTTTTTCTTCAACTTTCTGTAATCGCTCCGCTTCACGTTTTGATACACGAATGAACATTCGCCACGTAGCAACGGCACCAATGATAAATAGAACGCAAACAATCCCTGGAATAATATATTCTGTTTTATCTTCCGGAAAATATAAAGGCATCATATAGGATAGAACACTCCTTCATTAGAGGATTTATAAAACATCAGAATTTTCTGTTATATCACTTTAAATTATAGTGGAACCTATCCATATTCTCAAGGGGGCATTCCGAAAGCGAATGATTTCTTTGACTCCTTCGCACACTTTCCTTACTATAAACTTGAGGTGAAAAATATGAGAGAAACATTTGAAATTGGTGAAATCGTTACTGGTATTTATAAAACTGGCAAATACATCGGCGAAGTTACAAATAGCCGTCCTGGCAGTTACGTCGTAAAAGTGTTGGCTGTTTTAAAACATCCGGTGCAAGGTGACTTACATAACGTAAAACAAGCTGACGTACCATTTTTCCATGAAAGACGTGCTTTAGCTTTCCGTGAACAGACGAATATTCCGGAGCAAATGGTGAAGAAATATGAAGGAGAAATTCCAGAGTATACAGAGTCACTCAAATTAGCATTAGAAACTCAAATGAATTCATTTTCTGAAGATGATTCACCTTTTGCGGTTCGTAGTCTAGAAACATTAGAGCAGTTAAAAAAAGACTACAAACTTTAAAAAAACAAAACGACCAAATTACATACTGTGCAATTTGGTCGTTACTGTGTACTCACTTTCTTTAACACTTTTGAAAAATCAACGAGTTCTCCTAACGTTGGAGGTGCTGGTTTCACTAAATACTCTTTATCTTTTTCTACTAATTTAAAAATATTATACGTCGTCATCGCATCATCTAGTGCACAATGATGCTTACCCGTCCCTGCTTTTCCATACGCCTCAATTGCTTTCCACAATCCTGTTTGATTTCTCTCCCCAAAAAACTTCTTATACTCAAGTGATAAATCACGACACTGTCCTAAGAACGGAAAGTCTACTCTTGCCATTTCACAATTATGCTTCAACACTTTCATATCCATATTTCCCCACGTAACAATGGTTGGTTTACATCTCCTTTCATATTCTGCAAGTTTTTCAACGAGTTCTGGAAACGAAATTCCTTTATCTACGACTTCTTGTTTAATTCCTAAAAATTTCTTACATCGATCCGTTAAAGAAGGAAAAGTTTTCGGCCTAACATGAGCTGAATACGTGTCTTCTACCTTACAGCCAACAACCGAAACGAGTCCTACCTCAATGATTTCCGGGAAAAATCCTTTTGGTTTTTTTCTGTGCTGGGGCATCGTAAACTCAAAATCCAAAAATAAAAATTGTTGTTCATCCATACGATCCCTTCCTTATCATCTTTGTCATTCCTTTCTATTTGACACTCCTACACGAACAAGCTCGAATGCTAATTCCATTTTAAATATTCAGATTGGATGTATCTTATATATATGTCAAATACCCGCAAATATTTTTAAAAATAAGAAAAAGTAATAGTTGCAGAAAATATAACAAAATAAGCCCTTTCATTTACATCCGACATTTTTCTAATTTATAATGACGTTATGTGTGTTTCATCTAGTTAATTTTTGACACACTAAGAAAAGTGAATGAAAGGAGATGAGAGTTTTGCACGAAACAACGCAAGAGCTCGCAAACTGGCAGTATTATTTTGCTATCGCAGTCTTTTTAATTACATATGCCATTATTATTTCAGAAAAAATTAATCGCGCTGTCATCGCACTTCTTGGTGCAGCACTCATGGTAATTATGGGGGTCGTTGATTTACACAACGCCTTTACGAAACATATTGAATGGGGGACGATTACGCTACTCATCGGTATGATGATTTTGGTGAACATTACGAGTAAATCGGGTGTCTTCCAATACGTTGCCATTAAAGCAGCAAAAGGAGCGCAAGGAAATCCAATTAAAATTTTAATTTCACTTTCCTTACTTACTGCGCTTGGTTCCGCATTTTTAGATAACGTTACAACTGTACTTCTTGTTGTTCCAGTTACTTTATCTATTACGCGCATACTGCAAGTAAATCCTGTTCCTTATTTACTTTCTGAAATTATTTTTTCAAACATCGGAGGAACAGCAACATTAATTGGTGATCCACCTAACATTATGATCGGTTCTGCAAATAAGCATTTAGATTTCAATGCTTTCTTGCTAAACTTAGCGCCAATCGTAATTATTATTATTGCAGTTACAGCAGTAATACTTTACTTCATGTACCGTAAACAATTAATTGCTGATCCTGTACAAGTTAAAAAATTAATGAGTCTAGATGAAAAGCAATACATTAAAGATCCAGTATTAATGAAAAAATCTTTAACAGTACTTGGACTTACAATTGTAGGTTTCATGACTCATTCGATCTTCCATGTTGATGCAGCTATCATTGCCTTAACTGGTGCTACTATACTTATGCTAATCGGTGTGAAAGAACATGAAATTGAAGAAGTATTCGCAAGTGTAGAGTGGGTAACAATCTTCTTCTTCGCAGGACTATTCGTACTCGTTGGAGGACTTATCGATATCGGGCTTATCAAAACCTTAGCTCAAAAAGTAATTGGAATAACGGGCGGAGATATTTCTCAAGCATCTATCCTTATTTTATGGGTATCTGGTATCGCCTCGGCGACAATTGATAACATTCCATTCGTTGCAACAATGATTCCGCTTATTAACGATATGGCAGTTGGGCTAGGTTTATCACCTTCTGACGCACAAATCGACGTATTATGGTGGGCATTAGCATTAGGTGCTTGTCTAGGTGGAAACGGAACATTAATCGGAGCTTCTGCTAACGTAATCGTTGCAGGTATCGCAAGTCGTGAGGGCCATAAATTTAGCTACATGGAATTCCTTAAAGTCGGCTTCCCAATTATGATCGTTTCATTAATCATTTCTCATATTTATATTTATTTACGCTACCTTATGTAGTAAAAAAGGGCTGTCACATGTGACAGCCCTTTTTCTTGTTCAATACAATTATATGAATGATTTTTCAAATATCCCTACTCGTTATACCTCACCGGCTCATTTCGAATAATGAACAAATGAATCGGCAAGAAAACCGAAAATGTGATGGTATGAATAATTGTAAATAATATAGAATTCGTTCCGTACCTGTCTAAAATAGCGTAGATAAGATAAATAGATAGTACAATCGATACAGCTGTTGCTAATAAATATAGAATTGGTACGAAGTTAAAAATGAAACACGCGACATATATGCCGAATACTTTCCATCCTGCTTCTTCTTTTAAGAAATCCGGTAATTTGTCTTTTGCTAAATCACCCCATATCTTACTATTTAAAAAAGGAATAAACGCAAGAGCACCATCCGTTGCACCATCATTTTTCGCCATCGTATACAGTGCAAAAGCCGTTAATAAATACGCAATAATTGCCCAAATCAATACAACAAGAATAAACGCAAAACTAAGAGCAAAGAAACCTGCTAGTACGCCTTGATCTTCCATCTTATCCTCTCCTCTCTACTCTCAACATATTTCATTCCATTGCAAGTTATGTTTTAAAATTTATCCAAACTCTCTGTATAATAATAGGAGCGAGATAATAAGAGAGGAGAACGCACTTATGCATCCATTTGTACAAGCATTACAAGAGCATTTCACAGCCCATAAAAATCTTGAAAAAGCAGAACCGATGGCACGTTATATGAAAAATCACTTCCCATTTCTCGGTATTCAAACACCTGAAAGAAGACAACTATTGAAAGACGTCATCCAAATACATACTCTCCCAGATCAAAAAGATTTCCAAGTTATCGTACGTGAGCTTTGGGATTTACCAGAACGTGAATTTCAAGCAGCCGCACTCGATATTATGCAAAAATATAAAAAGCATATAAACGAAACTCATATCCCGTTTTTAGAAGAACTCATTGTAACAAAATCTTGGTGGGATTCTGTTGATAGCATCGTCCCTACATTTTTAGGGAATATCTTTTTAAAACATCCGGAATTAATTTCTGCCTATATTCCAAAATGGATTGCATCAGACAACGTATGGTTACAACGCGCCGCTATTTTATTCCAGCTAAAATATAAACAAAAGATGGACGAAGAACTTCTTTTCTGGATTATTGGACAACTACATTCTTCAAAAGAATTTTTCATTCAAAAAGCGATTGGCTGGGTCCTTCGCGAGTATGCAAAAACAAAGCCCGATGTCGTTTGGGAATACGTGCAAAATAACGAGCTTGCTCCCCTTAGTAAACGTGAAGCAATTAAGCACATTAAACAAAATTTCGGAATAAATAACGAAAAAATAGGCGAGACTCTATCATAGATAGACGCGCTCTTCTATTGAGATTTAAAAAAGAACGTGTTAGAATATGTTCATTATTATTAATATAAGTAGCGATGACGGACTTATAAGTACTTGCACAAAAAGCGATTCAGGGATAGTGAAAGCCTGAAGCCGCAAGGAAACGGCAGTCTCGAGCAATACGTGATAAAGTGGATGCACCTGTTGTGTATCAACTAGGGTGGAACCGCGGGCAAACGCTCGTCCCTAGGCAATTAAGCCTTGGGATGAGCGTTTTTTTATGTTTTTCAAAGCATATACTGCTCGTTTCACTAGTATCTGAGCACGTCATCGCCAATACGTTAACTTTCAAAAGGAGGATTTTATTATGTATTCAATGGAACAAGTTGTAAACTTAGCGAAACATCGCGGTTTTGTTTTCCCTGGTTCTGAAATTTACGGTGGTCTTGCAAACACTTGGGATTACGGTCCACTTGGAATCGAATTAAAAAATAACGTTAAAAAAGCTTGGTGGAAAAAATTCATTCAAGAATCTCCACATAACGTTGGTTTAGACGCAGCTATTTTAATGAACCCAAAAACTTGGATTGCTTCTGGTCACGTTGGTAACTTCAACGATCCAATGATCGACTGTAAAAAATGTAAAGCGCGTCACCGTGCTGACAAATTAATTGAAGATGCACTAGATGCAAAAGGCATCGAAATGGTTGTTGATGGTCTTACTTTCGACCAAATGGCTGATTTAATGAAAGAACATGAAGTAAAGTGTCCTGATTGTGGTAGCCAAGAATTCACTGAAATCCGTCAGTTCAACTTAATGTTCAAAACATTCCAAGGTGTTACAGAGTCTAGCACGAACGAAATCTTCCTTCGTCCTGAAACAGCACAAGGTATTTTCGTAAACTTCAAAAACGTACAACGCTCTATGCGTAAAAAACTTCCATTTGGTATTGGCCAAATTGGTAAGAGCTTCCGTAACGAAATCACGCCTGGTAACTTCACATTCCGTACACGTGAATTCGAACAAATGGAACTTGAATTCTTCTGTAAGCCTGGTGAAGATTTAGAGTGGTTCGCATTCTGGCGTGAAACTTGTAAGAACTGGTTACTTTCACTTGGTATGACTGAAGAAAGCATGCGTCTTCGTGACCATGGTGAAGAGGAATTATCTCACTACAGTAACGCAACAACTGATATTGAATTCAGATTCCCATTCGGTTGGGGCGAGCTTTGGGGCGTAGCATCTCGTACAGACTTCGATTTAAAACGTCACATGGAACACTCTAATGAAGACTTTAACTATATCGATCCACAAACGAATGAGCGTTACGTACCGTACTGCATCGAGCCATCTTTAGGTGCTGACCGTGTAACATTAGCATTCTTATGTGATGCATATGAAGAAGAGCAATTAGAAAACGATTCTCGTACAGTTCTTCGTTTCCACCCTGCTTTAGCACCATACAAAGCAGCTATCTTACCATTATCTAAAAAGCTATCTGAAGGTGCTACTGAAGTATTCGCAGAATTAGCTAAAGACTTCATGGTAGACTTTGACGAAACTGGTTCTATCGGTAAACGTTACCGTCGTCAAGACGAAATCGGTACACCATTCTGTATCACTTACGACTTCGACTCAGTTGAAGACAAAGCTGTTACAGTACGTGACCGTGACACAATGGAACAAGTTCGTATGCCAATTAGCGAGCTAAAAGGCTTCTTAGAGAAGAAAATCCAGTTCTAATTATAAAAAAGAGGCGCTCTATTGAGCCGCCTCTTTTTACTTTTCACGTTTTTCTTTAATTGCTACTGTACATCTTGATATACATAGTAAATCATCATTCTCATCAATAATACGTACATCCCAAACCATCGTTGAATGTCCTCTATGTATCGGTGTTCCGATCGCTGTTACAATTCCATCTTTCTTTGAGCGAATGTGATTTGCATTAATTTCTAGACCGAAACAAATACATTTCTCTTGATCAATTAAATTGTACGAACCGACACTTGCTACTGTTTCTGCTAATGCAAGAGATGCACCACCGTGTAAAAAACCAAATGGCTGATGCGTACGCTCATCAACAGGCATCGTAGCAACCACCTTATCTTCTGTCATCTCTAACAACTCAATTCCAAGTGAATCCATTAAAGTTTTTCCCATATCGTTTCCTCCTTCTCTTACTTTAATTGAATGTATAATTTTACCTATTTGTTTTCAAACTACTTATAACACTTATATAAGGAGGTTTCACCTAAATGAAACAGAAATTTTGTATATTACTGCTTATGTTCTCCTTGCTGACTATTGTACCAAATTGTGCACTAGCAGCCAAAGCATCCAACCTGACAATCGATGTTCAGACTGTAACACAAAAAGGTAAGAAACCTTATATAGAATATCAAATTAACAGACCTTATTTTCACAATTTTTCCGATTCTAAATTTCAAAATAAGCTCAATTTCTATTACAAAAAATCTACTGACAAATTTAAAACTAAATTAGAAAAAGACGCAAAAAAATATTATAAAGAAACGGAAGGATCTAGCACACCTTTTCATCCATACGTGGCGAATGTTGATTATAAAGTTTCCTTAAATAAACCACCCTTACTCAGCCTATATTTGAATTACTATCAATATACAGGCGGAGCACACGGTCTTTATACGTGGAAAGCAAACACATTTGATTTAAACGAAAAAAAGTTACTACGCTTAGATGATTTATTTCAAAAAGAAGATAAATATAAAGAAGTAATCCGCGCTGAGATCGTAAGACAAATTAAACAAAATGAAGGCATTTATTTTCCCGATGCAACTGAAAAGGTCATGAGCACGAAAAAGTTTCACTTCTTTTTAGAACCGGACAACCTCGTCATTTATTTCCCTTTATATGAGATTGCTCCTTATTCAAGCGGAATTCCTCAATTTCGTATTCCGTATACGTTGCTAAGAGATTATTTGAAGCCTTCTTATCAAAATATTTTGATTGACAACAAGTAAATATTTTCGCTACGATAATGTTAACCTAAAAACAACAGGAGGTTAACATTGTGAGAAGATTTCATGTTTTAGATTTAGCATTAGCTGCCATGTTCGTCGCTCTTATGGCCATTGGTGCAAATATTGTATCTTGGGCACCATTCCTGCAAGTGGCGGGCATCCCATTATCTATGCAACCATTTTTCGCAATTTTAGCAGGGCTTCTTCTTGGAAGTAGACTTGGCGCATTATCAATGACTGTGTATATGCTCGTTGGCTTAGCTGGTGCACCAATCTTCGCTAACTTCAAAGCTGGATTTGGAGCACTTTTAGATCCTACTGGTGGTTTTATTATTGCATTTATTATCGTTGCTTACGTATCCGGAAAACTAGTAGAACAAAAAGAACGACCAACATTCAGTACATTTGCAATTGCCTCTTTCACAGGAATCATTTTAACTTATATTATCGGTACTACTTATATGTACGGGGCAGTCAATTTCTTTATGGGTGGTAATATGAGTTATAAAGCTGCTTGGATGATTATGATGTGGTTCGCAGTAAAAGATATTGCATTTACAATTATCGGTGCTATTATCGCACCTCGCATATACTATGCTGTACGCCGTTCTGCTTATCGAAACAGTCACTTCGTTTCATAAGTTGTTTTTTGATATTTGCATGAGATACCGTTTCCCTTGATTATTATTCCCCTTCCCTAATCGGGTTTTTATTACGTACTAAAGAGGCTATCCTTCTATTGGAAGATAGCCTCTTTTTTCATATGGTTAGTACTTTCTATTCTTCATATATATTTGATTTTTAGATACAAATAAATTATGCTTGAAAAAGAATTAAACTAAAGTAAGGATTTGATTATAGATGGGGAGAGAATCCTCTCAAGAACATACAAAAAGATTTCTCATAGTAACACTATTTTTTACGCTTGGGACAGCTTTAGGAAAGCTACTTGGCTTTGCAAAAGAAATCACACTTGGAGCTTATTTCGGTACAAACCATGCCGTTGATGCATACGTTGTAGCTTTAAATATACCAACTATTGTTTTTACTGGTATCACAGGGGCCTTCGCCTTTTCTTTCATTCCTATCTTTATGGAGTTAAAGGGAAAAGATTCCCTTAAAGCATATCGATTTATGAATAACTTTTTAAACATTGTTCTACTTATTTTTTTCATTCCGCTTTTGCTCATTGAACTACAGCCGAACTTATTTATTTCAATATTTGCAAATGGGCTCCCAGAGCAAACAGCTTTATTATCAGCTTACCTATTACAAATCATTTTCCCAACTGTATTCTGTACATTCATGATTGATATTTTTAATGCTTATTTGAACAGTTTACATAAATTTCGCATTACAAGCATGCAATGGGTTGTATTAAATGGTATTACCCTTATTATATTTGTTTCCCTTGTTAATTGGATTGGAATTTACGCACTCGCATTAGGCGTTATTATCGGAAACATTGTACAAAATACACTTGTTTATTTTGCTTCTAAGCGCGAGGGGTATCGCTATCGATTTGTAATCGATTGGAAAGACCCTTCTTTAAAAACGATGATTAAGTTGAGTATTCCTGCTTTCATTACAAGTATATCTATTCAAATTAATCTACTTGTGGATCGTACACTAGTATCTGGATTAGAAGAAGGATCTATTGCAGCCCTTAATTATTCCCAAAAATTATACTTCATTCCTCTTGGATTAATCGCTGCTCCAGTCTTAACAGTTATGTATCCTAAATTTGTCGGTTATGTAACTGACTCAAAATGGAAAGATTTCGTAAATTTAATGGAAACGAATATAAAAGTATTATTATATTTATTTATTCCCGTTTTTATTTATTTTACCTTTTTTACAGAACAAATTGTCAAAGTTGTTTATAACTATGGTGAATTCGGGAAAGATTCTATTATGATGACAGCAACTGCATTGCAATTTTATGCGCTAGCCGCTCTCATGCAACCTTTAAAAGATTTACTTGATCGTTTACTATTTTCTTTAAAATTGAATCGATATATTATGTACGCATCAATTTTTTCCATGATTATAAATGTTATATTATGTATTATACTCGTTAACAAAATGGGCTTAGCTGGTGCAGCTCTATCTACGTCAATAGCATCGGCTAGTACAGTAATCATACTATTGTGGATGTTCCAAAAATTCATGAAAGAGAAAGAAGCAGTAAACTTGTACTACGGTGGCTTTTTATTCAAATGCATTGTGGCATCCTTTATCAGCTTGTTTACTTCCAAGCTGATGCTTCATTTTACACATGATACAAAGTTGCTTATTTTATTAGCAATAGCGATTGGCGCCATCGTTTACTTATTAGTCACTTACATGTTAAAGATTAAAGAACTACAACAATTGCTATCGCTATTTTTAGGTAAAAGGAATGATATAAATGAATAAAATTATGTACCTTTTGAATTATGTTGGGGATGGTGGATCAGAAAAATACGTCCTAGATTTAATTCAATCTATGGATCCAGAATGTTGTATTCTTGTATATTCTACTCCTGGTCCTTTCTTACATAAGTTTGAAGCATTAAATATACCCATATATCAAATAGAAATGAAACACCCTTTTGATATAAAAACTGCATGGAAACTAAAAGAAATAATTGCAAAAGAGCAAGTAGATATTGTTCACGCACAATTTTTACGTGAAAATTATATTGCAATTTTAGCAAAGTTATTAGGGGCATCCATCCGTGTCATTTGGACATACCATGTGGATGTCCCCATGTCACTTCCTTTAAAATGGTGCAATAATATATTCACTCGTTATAATGACACCATCATTTGTATTTCACAGTTTATGAAACAGCAACTCCTTCAAAAAGGAGTTCAGAAAGATAAATTAAAAATAATTTATAATGGCTTACAGGATCCTTATTTAAACAATTTACCATCTGTTCATAAACCGATGAAAATCGCTGTAATTGGGAGGTTAAGTGAAGAAAAAGGACAACCATTTTTAATACACGGCTTACAAAAACTAAAAACAAAATACCCTTCTTTACAATGGCACTGTAACATTATTGGAGATGGTCCATTAAAAAGTCAATTAGAAGACTTAGTGACTTCTTTACAATTAAATAATTCCGTTTCTTTATTAGGTTTTCGAGATGACATTATTAAAGAATATAGTGCACACGATATCATCGTAATTCCTTCTAAAAATGAGGGGCTATCCTATGTAGCAATTGAAGCGATTGCTATGAAAAAGCCTGTGATTGCGACAAATATTGGCGGATTACCAGAAGTTATTGTTCCAAATCAATCTGGTATTTCTATACCATATGGAGATGTCGAACAATTGGCAATTGCACTGGCAACATTATTACAAGATGACAAACTCTACTATTCTTTAGCAGAATGCGGACGCGAATATTATTTACAAAATTTCACCTTCTCTAAAATGATAGAAGAGGTGAAACATATTTACCGCATACCATCATCATGTTAAAGGAGCAACATATATTATGATACAACTAAATCGGTTTCAATATATAGTTTTAGGTATTTTCTTAGTTATATTAGGATTATTATTTTCAGCAACTTATACCGGGCTATTCATTTCGGCATTATTAGCAATAACTGCATTTCGAGATGAAAAGCTCGGTATTGCTTATTTACTATTATTTATTCCAATGCGCCCCTTTTTATCTGCTTACAATACAGGGTTTAAATTTATTGGGATTTTCATTATTCTCGCTCTATTATGCAAAATCATTTTTCAATATCGAAATACAGTTTCAAAACTTTTTACATTTCATTACTTTGAAATCGCATATTTCCTATTTTGCTTATTCGGAGCGATTGTAGGATTAATTAACAATGTATCTTTAGTAGCAATAATCATGCAGTTACATACCCTTTTACTATACTATTTTGTATTCTATATCGTCTCTCGATTGTCGTTCACCCGAGATGATTTCATATTGTTTGCAAAAGTAACTTTCGTGGCTGCAATTATCATTTCGATTCAAGGCTTAATTGAAAAAATTTCTCTTCGTAGTATGTTACTACCGGAGGTATGGAAAAATCTCGATCTAGCTCCTACTAATAAAATTCGTATATATGGTATGGCTGGTGGCCCAAATGAACTTGCACTTTATTTAATGATTGCATTTCTTATTTCTTTATATTTGTTAAAAGATGCTTCCATACGAATGAAGTACACACTCTATGTAGGATTAACAATTATCGCGACAACTTTATGGTTAACCTATTCACGCGGAGCATTTTTAACGTTAATAACTTTTGGAGTGCTTTATATCATTATCCATCGTAATATACCGTATTGGAAAGCATTAATCCCTATAATACTCATCTCATTTATGTGCACTACTGGAATCTCTCTCATGACAAACTATTTAGAAGGAGATTCTCTAGGTGCAAAACGCTTTTCAGAAGCACTCTCAGAGGACACATTAGAATTAAGTAAGCAAGATGGTCGAATATATTATGTACAGAAAGCATTAGAAATCTTCCGTGACAAACCAATTACCGGCTATGGTTTCGGTACATTTGGTGACGCAGCTACTCAAACATACTCGTCACCAATTTATAAATCGTACAATATTACATGGAATTTTTATTCTGACAACCAATACATCCAAATTCTAGCAGAAACAGGACTTATTGGAGTCATTTTATGTTCGATATTTGCATATGGAATTTTAAGTACTTTCTGGAAACTAAGAAGAAATTCAATATTTAGTCCCATTCTCTTATGTTTAGTTGCTGGTGCTATTGTAGGAAGTGCCTTTTATAACATATTAGAGAATGCCGTCTTCATGATGTATTTCTTCCTCATTACGGGATGTATATATAATAAAAAAGGACTACATCAGTAGTCCTTTTTTATTATATTTTTTTCTGTTTCCTTGACATATTAGAGAATGCCGTCTTCATGATGTATTTCTTCCTCATTACGGGATGTATATATAATAAAAAAGGACTACTGAAATAATCAGTAGTCCTTTTTTATTATATTTTTTTCTGTTTCCTTGATACAATAAAAGCGCCTAGTAATGTGATAACAAAAGTAATAAACGAAACAACTGCTCCCATTACAAATCCTGGGGAAGTATACTTTAATTCGATTGTATGCGTTCCTTTTTCTAAATCTAATCCAAGGAATGCATCATTTAATTTAAGTAACTTAGCTTCTTTACCATCAACTGTTGCCTTCCAGCCTTTATCATATGGAATAGATAGGAATAAATAGTTATCTTCCTTCACATCAATTTTTCCTGATACCGTGCGACTTGTGTAATTCTTTACATCAAATGACTGTTGTTTCAGTACATTTATTCGCTTATCAAATGCTTCTACATCAAGTCCATAAAATAGTTGTTGTTCAATCTCTATAGAATGACGATTTACCTGAACTTCAACTTCTACCTTTTCATTTTCAAAATAACCTAAATCTAGAATACCATTGTTCCAATAGTAACGAGGATATTCTGTGAATTTTTTACCAAGTGATTTTCCATTCACATATACTTTCGTAACATCCGTTGGTTCTACACGTAATTTTGTATATAATTGTTGCTTACCTTTTACGTCAAATGTATATTTAATGCTCGCCTTTTGCCCTTCTTGATTTTTTATCAATGTAATAGGCTTTTGCTTTGTCTGGGCAATTTTTTTCTTTTCAATAGCAATTTCTTCTTTTGTTTTTTCACTCTCTACAACTGATAAATTATTATATTCTACAGAAGACGGTTCCAACGATGCATAATAATTTGTTTGTTTCCCATTTAGAGTTCCGATAAATTCATTTTGCTTCTCAAAGGAATTTATATAGTTGATTCTTTGTACTTTCAACTTATCTTTTCCTTTAACATCAAATTCATCTTTATTTACCATGTATCCGAACGAAAGCGCATTTTTATTCTCATATACATAATTGCTTCCAACATGATCGATTTCAGACCAGCCGTATTTATTTAAAGGTTGATTAGAAACCATATATTTTACACCAAACAAAGCATCTGTCGAGAGAATCCCTTTACCATTTTGTAAAATTAATGCCTCTAGATACCCATAACCTAAATCTTGCATGTATAAATTCAAGTGACCATTTGCCACAGAATTAAAGTGTGTTAAGCCCTTATATCCAAAACGTAGCGCATCATTCCATGTAACACCTCTTGTCGTTTCCATGCGATAAAGCCCCTTGTCCTGTTCGGCTACTTTCTGAATGGTCTCTTCATATTTTGGATACGGCGAAGCATATTCTTGACGATTAATATATCCGTATTCATAACCCATTAACTTAACCATGTATACTGTATTAGCTGCTACATCTAGCCCCACTATAGCGAATAAAGCCAAAGAGATAATCGCTTTATTTTTTCGCAAGCGAACTTTTCCAAATAACAATAATGCATACATAATGATTAAAAAGGCATTAATTACAATCTTATTTGACTGCATATAACTTGGTGCAACTTTTCCTAATAATAGCAGCATAAATATATTAAACAATACAACCTTTTTTAAAGCTGGTATTAATTCTTCTTCGAATACCATAAACGTTCGAACTGCTACATAAATGAGTACAAAGGAGAATGTAAATGAATAACGATACGGGAAATTCGTTGGTGGCTCAAAACCATGCCAAGCGATATTTAAAAACGGAATTTCAAAAGAAAGGATTAGGAATAACAGTACGCTTCCATATACAATCTTTTCTTTCAATGAAATTCTTTTTGTAATAAAGAATAATGGAATGAGTAATACAGTTAAAACACCTGCATAAACGTTTGGCATTCCATTTACTGTCGTATCAATTACGCCATTAAAGAATCGTGCATAAAAATCAAACGGATCAAAATTAAATGCTGTAGAGAATGGAATCTTAGTACGTTCAACAAAGTTGCTCTTTAAATCCATGTATGTTGGTAGCGTAATAAATGCAGACATTCCACCTGCCAATCCTGTTCCAAGACAGAACCATACGAACCTTTGCATTAATAATTTTATATTTCGAATATCGTAAAGCACACAATAACGTGCTACAAAGTAGATAAATGTAAAAATCCCTACCATAAAGGAAATATAAAAATTCGTAATAAATGTAAGTGCTAAACTAAATGTGAATAACACCCATTTTTTTTCTGTAACTAGCTTTTCAATACCTAACATAATAAGGGGTAGTAAATAAATGGCATCTAACCACATTACACAGAAAGAATATACTGTTACAAATGACATTAAGGCATAAAAAGTTGAGAATAGCGTAATAGCAATTTCACGACGCTTCATCATATTGCTTAAATAATATGTCATTGTAAAACCAGCTAATCCTGTTTTTAATAAAGTCATTAACATAATCGCTTCTGGAATATGCGAACGATCAAACAGGAGAATGAGTAGTGAAAAAGGGCTAGCTAAATAATAAGCAAATACTCCAATGAAGTTTAATCCCATTCCACCTTCCCAGCTATAAAATATACTTTTCCCATTTTTAAACACATCATATAAATACGTGTAAAACTGCACATATTGTGTGTGTAAGTCAGTTACAAGGATTGATTTTGCTCCAAACGGTGCAACACCCAGTAAAATAAAAACTACACCATAAATAGAAAAAGGAAGTAAAAAAGCAAAAGTATATAAAAACTTCTTTTTCTTAAATAAATCTAACAGAGCTTGCATTATACTCCTCCATATCATTCTTCATTAATCATTTATTACCAAATTCTATGTATAAAAAACAATAGCCGGCATATAGCCAAGCCATTGTTTTTATGCGTTTTGACCGTTTTCTATATCGGTCTTCTTTTTAAAAATAATATATTTACTCGCAAAATAATTTACGACCACAACAATAACGTTTGCAATAATTTTTGCTACTAAATCATTCATACCTAGCCATTCAATTAAAACAATCATAGATGCGATATCAATGAAATAAGATACAATACGGAATCCCATAAAGTAGACAAACTCTTTTACTACGTGAGCAAAACTTGTTTGTTGACTGTTAAATACATACTTCTTATTTGTAATATACGCAAACAGTACCGATACAATCCAAGCAATTGTTGTTGCTATTTTGTAATCCATTCCAACTAACGTTGCACAAATAAAATACGTCACAATGTTGATTAACGTCGTTAAACCACCGAAAAGTAAATAGTTAAAGAATTCTTTCGCTTTATTATTCACGCTTCTAATCCCCTAGTGATTTGATTTTACTTTACGATCTTCTACGCTGTATAATTTCGCCATTTTTTGATCGCCATCGATATTCATTACTTTATCATCATTATATTCATCTACAAAATATAGCGGACGTTGTTTTGTTTCATTGAAGATACGTCCTAAATATTCCCCAATAATACCGATAGAAATTAACTGTACACCACCGATGAATAGAATAGCTGTCATCATGGATGGATATCCATTTACTGACTCACCATACATTAGCGTCTTAATAATAATCCAAATCATATAGATAAAAGCTAAGAATGAAACAGTAAATCCCATGAAAGATGCAAGGCGCAATGGCGCTGTTGTAAAGGATGTAATTCCTTCAATAGCAAGATCCATTAGTTTGAAATAGTTCCACTTTGTTTCACCTGCAGCACGAGGATCACGATCGAATAAAATTTCTTTCTTATTATAACCAATCCAGCTAAACATCCCTTTTGTATAACGCTGCGTTTCACGAATTTTCTTTAATGCCTCAACACAACGACGGTCTAGTAAACGAAAATCACCTGTATTTTCTTGGATCGGAATTCTTGTTGTTTTCTTTAGCAAGCTGTAAAATTTACCAGCCGTCCATTTCTTCGCCCATGATTCACCAGAACGAGAGCGTCGTTTTGCATAAATATCATCATACCCTTGTTCCCAGTACTTAATCATTTCAGGGATTAATTCTGGTGGATCTTGTAAATCGGCATCAATAATAATTACTGCATCTCCAATTGCATGATCAAGACCCGCAATCATTGCTGTTTCTTTCCCAAAATTCCGTGATAAGTCTACATACGAAATACGCTTATCATTCACTCTAAATTCCTTAATAATATCTAACGTTCGATCTTTACTTCCGTCGTTAACAAACAAAATTTCAAAGTTATAATTTGGAATGCCTTGAAATACCCCCGTTAAACGACTATATAATTGATCTAATACCTCTTCTTCATTATACGCCGGTACCAATATAGTAATAGTCTTCAAAAAAGGCGCTCCTTTCTTTTTCAAGCCTGCTCATAAAGAACATCTTATAAGCACAGATTAGACATAGTAAACTGGATGTTTATCTTAGAATACCTCTTTCTCCAATTCACTATGTCTAACCTCACATATTTATAAATAAGTTAATTTTTCACAGTATTTTTTTGTTCATTTACAATTTCTTCCATGATTGCTAATAAATCATCTTTTAACTCTTCATGTTGTAAAGCCATTTCGATTGTTGTTTGAATAAAGCCTAGCTTCTCTCCAACATCATAACGCTTTCCTTCAAAATCGTATGCAAACACACGCTGAATTTCGTTTAGCTTTTGGATTGCATCTGTTAATTGAATTTCGCCGCCAGCACCAATATGCTGTTCTTCTAAGAAGCGGAATATTTCTGGTGTTAACACATAGCGTCCCATAATTGCTAAGTTTGAAGGTGCTTCACCTGGAGCTGGTTTTTCAACAAATTGCTTCACTTGATAACGGCGTCCCTCTTTTTCTAATGGGTCAATAATACCATAGCGATGCGTTTCATTTTCTTGAACAGTTTGCACACCAATTACAGATGAAAGTGTATGCTCATACTCATCGATAAGCTGTTTTAAACAAGGTTTTTCAGCTTGTACAATATCATCACCAAGAAGAACAGCAAATGGCTCATCGCCAATGAACTTACGAGCACACCATACTGCATGTCCTAAACCTTGTGGTTCTTTTTGACGAATATAGTGAATATCTACCATTTTCGAAGATGCTTGTACTTTTTCAAGTAACTCATATTTTTTCTTCTCTAGTAAGTTTTGCTCTAATTCAAATGCATTATCGAAATGATCTTCAATCGCACGTTTTCCTTTTCCTGTAACGATAATGATATCTTCAATACCAGCCGCTACAGCTTCTTCAACGATATATTGGATTGTTGGTTTATCAACAATTGGTAACATTTCTTTAGGCTGTGCCTTTGTAGCTGGTAAAAAACGTGTTCCAAGACCAGCTGCTGGAATAATAGCTTTTCTTACTTTTTTCATGCTTATAACCTCTTTCTTGGTTTATATTTGCATTCATTTAAACAGGACTTATTTTGTTATTTTTCCCTGCTAAACCATATTTATTGGCTACATTTATTTTACCCTTATCTTATATATAAAGTTTTCCACAATATATATGTCTATTAATCTCTTTTTTACACTAAGACTTTTACATGTTAATTTCCCCTTAGTTGTAAAAAACGCTCCGTACAAATTCTACATGATTGTCTCTTTATTCGTCAAGGTTACTTCATAACATCTATTTTACATTTGATACTTTATACCTGTTATTATTAGTCACCATTTGACAAACAATTATAAAACTAACTTCCACTATTAATAAAAAAAGCCATTGATATTTATCATACTAACGGCTTTTTTCATTTATTTATTATTCAATAGTTACTTTTTGTTTTTTATAGTTCATTGTTTCAAGCTTTTTTTTCATATTTTCATTTTCATGCTGGTAAATTGCAACAATTTGTGTCAATTCTTTAATCCGAATAGAAGACCTTGATACAACTACAGTCAAAAAGAATAATACACATGTAACAAATATAAATCCTACGAAGAACAATGCGTTAATTGGTGTAGCAACACCTAAAGCACTTGAAATACCATCAATGGCCTTAGGGAAAATACCGATAATCAAAATACCAATCAATACGCCATACCATGTTAACACATATTTCAACTCTAGTTTTTCTTTACGAACCAAGTTCGTAAAAATAACCAACCCCACTATCACACCTAATATAATTAATATTTGAAGGCGAATTGTCACGAAACATTCTCCTTTCTTTTAGGTTTCAATCGATCAATCGAAATCGCAAGTGTTACCTTAATCATGTAATAAATTGCTTTATAATTTACAATAGATGATGTGCCACCAATTCTTTCTCGCATAAGCACAGGAACTTCTTTTACTTGATAATTATTTCTGAGTACAGCCACAATACTTTCAGGTTCTGGATAATCTTTCGGGTAGTACTCACAAAACTCATTAATAATTTTGTTATTTACCATCCTAAATCCAGAAGTTGCATCAGTAATTCTTTTTCCCGATACAATTCTTATTAATTTTTCAAAGAAACGAATTCCAAGTCTTCTTGTAAATGAAGATTGGAATCCTTCTTTGTTAATGAAACGTGAACCAATAACCATATCCGCTCCTGTCTCCTCCATTTCCTGAAGAAGAGCACCTAAGTATGCCGCGTCATGTTGTCCATCACCATCAAATTGCACCGCAACATCATATCCCTGACGCTGAGCATATTTATAACCAGTTTGCATTCCTCCGCCAATTCCTAAGTTGATTGGTAAGCTTACATAATTAAAATTATTATCTTTACATATTTGCTCTGTATCATCTTTTGAACAGTCATTAATGATAACATAGTCAAAATCCGGAGCATTTTTTTCTATATCCTCTACAACATGTATTAAATTTGTTGATTCATTGTAAGCAGGAATAATGATGAGCTTTTTTTTAGACAAATGAAATTCCTCTCCTTGTGTTTTGAATTAAAATATCTTCACAAACCAAAATACAAACGCATATGTCAAAAATAAGGTTGCCGCCTTACTTGCAAATATATCTATATTTGGTTTCTCAACCTTAATTTTAAAATGCTGCTGAATTAATAATAATATAAGTGGAATAATCGGAATAAAGTATCGCCCTTGAATTCCAACAACATATGGGAAACCTACTGTTGTCCACGTCATATATATACTTAACATAACAAGTAGAATTACACTAATACTACAAAATCTTAATCCCCATTTCTTCATCCAATCTAACTTAGGGATTCCTTCTTTTTGATCCATTATTGCAATTAGAACAAATACAATCGGATATAAATATAGAATACCTTTTAGTGGTGTAGATAAGAAACCAAAAGTATTATACATCTCAAACCACTCATCTAATCCATGATCAAAAGAACGAATAAATACTTTAAGTGCTTCAAGGGGATGATTCAACATATAAGAAATTTGACCTGTCGCCGATACATTTCCACTGTTTAAACCATCGCCTACATATTTCATCACAAATATGTTCCAGCCCGCAACAAGTAATCCTGCGGCCCCTGTTATACCAATATTAAATAACCAATAGTTCTTCTTCATTCCGTATTTTGATACCCTTGTACACAACATTAGTAATAAAAGTGGCCAATACGTAAATTTACAAAGCGTCATTACAATCCCCGATACTGCCATTGCAACAAACTCTGACTTTTTAAAATCTTCATTGAACCACAAACGCATTACCAATGCAATGAATATAAAGCTAGAACCCATTAATACTGCATCAGCAGATAAACTTGCTGCATGGAACATAATAATTGGTGCTAACATAAAGAACATAAATGTCCGTCTCATTATAGGCATTTTATAAAGCGCATATGCAGACATCATAACAAATGCTAATAGATTTACTAAACGTCCCAATATATTTGCCGTCCAAATATTTGTATCAGCTATCATGGCAAGTTTAATTCCTATCGCTTGTGGTATGTACGGAATGACTGTATATACCGCGGTCGTAGCTTGGGGTTCAAATAATTGTTGATTTTTCATGTCAGGTCGAATACTAAATTGTTTTACATAATCAACTACATCCGGATTTATTTTTTCATTTCTTGGCACAGGATGTAAATAAGTATCTAAGATTTTTTGTGAAACAAAATATCCTACATTTCCCTCATGCTTTGGTGTAATAAAGTTCCCTTGGGCAACATCTTGGCTTTTTAAGAAGTGAACCCACTCATCCGAAGTTTGATGAATAGGTGTATAGACAGCAAAAAAGCTTCCAAAAATCGTTGCAATTAAAACATACTCAACAACAATTTTTTTCCCTGCCCAAACTAATAATAGTGCCACTAGTCCTGATAATACTAAGAGCACTCCCAACTTCCAATAAGGTAAAGATGATAAATGATAATCAACAGCAACTACTTTGTTTTCTTTCATCTCACCATTGACATCTATCATTTTATCTTCTATAGGAAAAGCTGTAGTAATATAAATCCCTTTATTTTCATCAAATTTAATGTTTTCTATTACTATTTTTAAATCTGTTGATTTTTTTTGAATTTTTTTCGAAAGCGGTATATATAGTTCCCCATCTTCTTTAAACATATCTGAAGTAAGATTAATGTTCTCAGTTTCACCTTTAGTAATTAACTTCAATTCTCCAGAGAAATGAGCTTGTTTTACTTCAGAATTAAAATGTAACGATATAGCTGCTATATTTTTATGACTATTAGATAACTGTTGTGTAATCTTATCTTGTTGCTTTAGCTGGAATCCTTCTTTAGTATTTTTGAAATTGCCACCTTCAGATTTCAAGAGGCTAGATTTAGAACTAGCATACAATAACAATACTGCAAATATGATTAAAAAGCTAATTAACCATTTTGTTCCTTTTTTCATGGACATCTTTAAAACTCCCTATATTTATTGAATGCAAAAAATTGTAATCCCTACAATAATTATAGCATTCCCTATTACTTTTCTTTTGGTAATTTTCTCTCCAAGGAAATACCAACTGAATATTAAAATAAAAATATAACTAAGTGATTCAATAACAGGCGCTTGTTTTAATGGAACACCTTTCAAGGCAATTACGTTTAATCCAGCGTTAATTACAAATAAAGAATATCCTACAATTACGTAGCGATTTACATATTCTTTCCACTTTGTATCATAATTCGATAATGTTGCCTTCTTTAATAAAATTTGCGAATAGTTTGCTAAAACAACTCCAAAAATGTAAAGTAACACAAATTTATTCATCTTTTACCACCACGACAATCCCTATAATAATAATGACTGCACCTACTAAGTTATTCCATTTTATTGTGTCACCGAAGAAAACAACTGACCATAATAGTCCCCATAAAATAATGACTCCCCGATGCGAGTACGCTTTAGATATTTCAAATGGTTTAATAACTTGCTGCCAAATTATTGCGTATCCAAATAAAAGAATTACAAGAATCATGTAGGCAATAAAAAAAGAAATTGATCCAACTGAAAAGTTTGCCGCCCATTTCATATACACCATTATGATAGAGTATAAAAAAAAGGCAACATGTAAAAATATATAATGCTTCATTGTTGCTTTCATACACTCAACTCTCTTTTTTTTAAATTAATAGTTATATCATCACTTTTTCACAAATTGCCATTTTAAATTTATATACACACGAAACAAATTTTAACATAATTGATCCAAAATTTCATTCTGAACTTAATTAAATGCATTTACCGTTTGTGTCCAATTTGTGACAACAAAAAAACAAATTTTGATAAAAATTCGATCAAGAAACATTTATTCCAAGTTTCCCCAAAAAAAGCATGAGCACCTAATGCTCATGCTTTTTATATATTATTGAACTCGATTCATAATATCATTCTTTATACTTTCAAGCTTTTCTTCACTATGTTGTAGTGTACTTCCCTGCACCCCAAAATAAAATTTAATTTTAGGTTCTGTCCCAGACGGACGTAAGCAGAACCAAGAACCATCCTCAAGGTAATACTTTAACACATTTGATTGTGGCAAATGTATTTCCTCTGTTCCATCCCCTATAATTTTTGTTCTCAAGCTTGCTTTATAATCTTCAGCAATTGTAACTTTTAAACCAGCTACTTCTACAGGACAATTTTCACGGAATGTTGTCATCAAGTTTTGAATTTGTTCTGCGCCATCTTTTCCTTTTAAGGTCAATGACACAAGCCCCTCACGGAAATAACCATGTTTTTCAAACACTTCAAGCAATCCATCATACAATGTCTTTCCTTGCGCCTTATAATATGCAGCAACCTCACATGCGAATAAAACAGATTGAACAGCATCTTTATCACGACAGAATGGCTTAATTAAATAACCATAACTTTCCTCATAACCAAATTGGAAATTATACTGTCCACTTTCTTCATATTGCTTAATTTTTTCTCCAATAAATTTAAATCCAGTTAATGTATCAATCGTATCAAGTCCATAAGAATTTGCCACCGTACGTCCTAATTCTGAGGTAACGATAGTCTTTAAGACAACTCCATTCTCTGGCAAGATTCCTTTTTCTTTCTTTTGAGATAACATGTAATCTAACATTAAAGCACCTGTTTGATTTCCTGTTAACACTTGATATTCTCCATCATGATTACGAACAGCCACACCAAGACGATCAGCGTCTGGATCTGTTGCAATTAGAACATCTGCTTTAATCTCTGTACCATAACGAATTGCTAACTCAAAAGCTGCATGTTCTTCTGGGTTTGGTGATTTTACTGTAGAAAAATTAGGATCTGGTTGTTCTTGTTCTTTTACAATCGTTACATTTTTAAAACCTACTGCTTCTAATCCACGACGAACAGGGAGATTTGCAGTACCATGAAGTGGTGTGAAAACAATCTTTAATTCTTCCCCTTGGCTTTCTACCAAGCCTTTATTAATAATAATTGTTTTTAATTGTTCCAAGTATGCATCATCTACATCTTGTCCAATAATTTGTAACAAACCATTTTGCTTCAGCTGTTCAACATTAGCAACTTCTACTAATAATTCATCACTTACACCATCCACATAAGAAATTAATTCATCTGCTTCTTTTGGCGGTAATTGACCTCCATCTTCTCCATATACTTTATATCCATTATATTCTGGCGGGTTATGACTCGCAGTAAGAACGATTCCACTATATGTATGTAAATAACGCACTGCAAATGAAAGCTCCGGTGTTGGGCGTAAGCTTTCAAACACGTATGTTTTAATACCATGTGCACCAAGTGTTGCAGCTACTTCCATTGCAAACTCTGGAGATTTATGACGAGAATCATACGCAACAACAACACCACGTGCTTTTGCTTCCTCTCCTTGTTTCTCAATAAATTGAGCTAAACCTTCTGTCGCCTTACGTACTGTATATACGTTCAAACGGTTTGTTCCAGCACCAAGTTCACCACGCATACCGCC
The DNA here is from genome assembly GCF_008368785.1 of Bacillus sp. AY3-1. Taxonomy (NCBI): domain Bacteria; kingdom Bacillati; phylum Bacillota; class Bacilli; order Caryophanales; family Bacillaceae; genus Bacillus; species Bacillus sp. AY3-1. Next base: position 34,957 of record NZ_QORZ01000009.1, read on the forward strand.
TGTACCAAATTCTAAATTTTTGTAGAAACTGTCTTCAATTTTCTTTACATCTTGTTTCATTTCCTCTAACTCTTGTTTTAACTCTATATCCAAACTAGCAAATGTATTCCAGCGTTCATATTCTTTTTTCCATTCCATTTTAAATTCTCTCCTCTCAATCAAACACAATTTAATTATATGGTGAAAATGATATTTTCCTCAATACTATATTTAATACTCACAAAAACTTTTACATTAAATGTATAAAACAGCACCCCTTATGAATACTTTTTGTATAAATTGAAAAGCTATACATAAATATATTCTCGAATAAGGTGAGGTACAATGCAAGAATGGGCGCTTAAACCAGAAATACAACAACATATCCAAGAGATTATCAAAGATATTTCCCTTGCACTTCAAGATATGCAAAACACATTAGAGAACAATGATAAATGCCTTTTATGTAAAGTCGAAGATATACATAAATTACTATTACAAATTCAATCAACAACCGCTTCTTACTATCTCAAAACATATTTATCACCATATACAGATTGCTATATCCAACTATTAACTGCAATCAGGCAATTATCTCAAAAACGCCATGGAGCTCTTATTATTATAGAAAGAGAAAAATCATTAGAAGCATATATCCAATCTGGTATAGAAATTCAGGCTCATTTAACAGTTCCGTTACTAGAATCTATTTTTTACCCTGGAAACTCACTTCATGACGGTGCTGTTCTTGTAAAAAATAACCATATTATATCAGCAGCAAATATACTACCCTTATCGCAACAAGCTTTGACATCCAATCGAAAGTTAGGAACACGTCACCGCGCAGCAATTGGACTCTCTGAAGTCAGTGATGCACTTATTTTTGTTGTATCTGAGGAAACTGGTATAACGTCATTTGCCTTAGATGGAACCTTATATACATTTTCATTATGAAACATATAATACACTTATATTTCCTCGCATAGCAGGAATTTTCTTTCTGCTAATTGAAGTGTATGGGAACAGGGAGGCGATATGCTAGCCATGAAGAACATATTACAGCAATTTATTACAATACTCTTCGTATGCTTCACTTTTACAGGTTGCATCGATACGAATAATTCGAAAGACATTTCCTATCAAAATCAAGAAACAGAAAAAGGCATAAAAAAGGCAGTTTGGAATCAACTATCCAATCAAGAAAAGCAATATATTATCGGTGATTGGGAAAATGCAACAATGATCAAAACAATATTGCATAAACATAATAGCCGTCAATTTAATGAAGAATATGAAGGGAGAAGTGTCTACCTCGTGCATTTCCCATCTGATACGTCCTATCCCAAAAACGTTGAAGTGTACGTCGATATCGATACAAATAAAATTGTCGGATATAATCAATAAACTATTAAAAAATGACCTTCGAACGAATCTACGATTCATTTGGAGGTCATTTTCTTTGGATCAAACTACAGGATAAATGTTTAAAACAAAATAATAATTTATATGGAAAATCTTCATAAAAATATTCAGTTATCAAAAACTTACTTCTCATAGTAATAACAATGCAATTATCTTCTTTGCTATTATTTCATTTATGATTGCTTATAAATTGTAACAACCATTCACCTTTATCTTTTTGCTTATTCTCCATCACTAAACCTTTCAACAAACGTTGCAAGTGTACGTACCATTGCACCTGTTGCCCCGGCCGGCCCTAAATCATGCGCTCCTGACGTTTCAGATGTTCCAGCGATATCTAAGTGTACCCACGGTGTATCTTCAGCAAATTCACCTAGGAATGTACCTGCCATAACCGCATGTCCTTCACGGCCTGGTGAGTTATTTAAATCAGCAAACTTACTGTTTCGAACGCGTTCTTTATCACGATCAAAAATCGGTAATTGCCAAATTGATTCATCCGTTTCCATAGAAGCTTCTAGCACTTGCTCAAACAACTCTTCATTGTTTGTCATTGCGCCTGTCGTATGATTTCCAAGTGCAACAATTACACCGCCTGTTAATGTCGCAACATCAATAAGGTAGTTTGCACCTAGTTTTTTCGCATACGTAATACCGTCCGCTAACGCAAGGCGACCTTCTGCATCTGTATTTAATACTTCAATTGTTTTTCCGCTCATAGATGTAATTACATCGTCTGGCTTAAATGCTGTACCACTTACAACGTTATCAGTTGATGGAATAACAGCGATCACATTTTGCTCTGGGCGAAGTTCACCGATAATTTCCATCGCACCTAATACAGCAGCAGCACCGCCCATATCACCTTTCATACCGACCATGCCTTCACGTGGTTTTAAAGAATAACCACCTGTATCGTATGTGATTCCTTTTCCAACAAATCCAATGACATCTGTCCACTCTTCTTTTCCTTTATAAATAAGAGCAATCATTTTTGGCGGCTCTGTACTACCTTGGTTTACTGCAAGTAACGCACCCATACCAAGATCTTCCATCTCTTCTTTCTCAAGAACTTTATAATCCATATCATACTTTTCCGCTAACTCAACAGCATACTCAGCAAGCTTCGTCGCTGTTAATACGTTTGGTGGCATATTTACAAGTGTACGAGCCGAATTTGTTGCGCGTCCATGCACGTAGCCAACTGTTAATGCAGCTTCAATTTCCTGTGCATCTTCCGCTGTAATAGCCGTGAACTTCTCTAACTCTACACGATCCTTTTTATCTGATTTATACGTTTGTAATTCATATGTACCAAGACCTTGTACTTCTGCCGCTATATGAGCTACATCAATCACATCTAATTTCTCTGTTACGAAAGAATCAAGTAAGATTGCTGCATCTTGTACTTTTGCTGCCTGTAACGTTTTAAACGCCTTACCAAGAGCCGCACGTAACGTTTCTGTCGTATAAGATTCTTTCTTTCCTAAACCGACGAAATAATAGCGTTTTACATTTGTTTTTCCTAAACTATGTACTTTTGAAATAGCTTTCTTCTTAGTAGAAAGTTCTTTCTCTTCTAATAAAACTTGTAATTGCCCTTCAAACGCTTTGTCCAGTTCTTGTACAAAACTACTCGTTTTCTCTTCTTCAAATAAGGCAACAATTACCGCTTCATGACCTGCTAATTCTTTTTGTACTTGAAACATGTTCAGACCCCCTAAATTTCTCTATTCTGCCTTTATTATAACTTTATTTTCGATAAAATGCGACAATTCTAACTTCTGTTACATCCTATATAAAGTGAACCTTTAATCAGTGGTGTTTTTCTTCATCCCCCACTGATTATTAGCCTTCACCAACCGGACTTTTACGGGTAGCCCGCCCCCCGCCTAATTTCTTTGCTTTCGCTGAATTTTGAGGTGGGGTTTTACTGCCCACAAATAGCGGGGTAATCCATCTTTCTTCCATTTCTTCTATTATCAAATAAAAAAGTCTAGCGTAATTACCACTAGACTATCTTTGTTTTAAATATTGACCACGAAACACTTGCATCGTTTCGTCTTGATTTAACATCGTTAACTCTTCTTCTGAAAACTTACCATTTCCAACTTTCACTACATACACATTCACTTTTTTCTTACCCCATTGGCTATAAACATCTTTCACCGTATCATAATACAGATCAAGACGGTTTCCTTTTATTGCACCGCCCTTATCAGCTACTACACCGTACCCATAACCTGGTACGAATAGAATCGTTCCAATTGGGAATACGCGTAAGTCCGCAGCGATTGTGGAATATAAATCCCTTTTCACCTTAACTCCTGAATATGTAATACCATACTCCGGATGTCCCGGTCTCTTACCAGTTGACTCAATTCCCGACGTATAACCTGTTGCAGTCATTTCAATTGAACGATATTTAGACCAGTCGTTTGCCTGCTCTAAAGCATTTATCACTTCTTTACTCGGAGCAACATTTCTCTTAACTTCTGCTGCATGTACTTCTTTTGCACTCGTTCCCTCATATTTCTTTACAATCTCTAATAAAGAAACTCCTGTGAAAGCATTCCATGTTACGCATAATGAGGATACAAGTAAACAAGTCATCATAATGCGAATACAATATCGTTTTAACATTTTTATATTCCACACTCCTTCATCGTTAATCATTCCCTATACGATGAAGGAATATGCAAAAAAATAATCCCCAAATGAATTGGAGATTAAAACATTTGATATCCGCTTTTCCGAAGTTTCTTAATGACAATTCCGGCTAAAGCAGCACCTACTAATCCAGTAGATAGAATAAACACATCTGCCTGCCCTAAATGCGATACACTTGTCCCAAATGAAGAGAATGTTTCTTTCGGCTTTGAAAAATAATCCCACACACTCGCCTTATTAATAATAAGTATACAAACAATCGGATATACAATAACCATTACCCATGTCGCTCGCAATATCATGTTGAGTAAAAATCCAATTCCAAAAAACAAAATGAAAAATAACATCATTGAAATAAGTAGTACTGGTATACTCACTCTTTCTCCCTCTCCTTCGCATGCGCCGTAAATACATGATAGGCTGTATAACCAAATTGCTCTCCTGGATCTAATGTTTTGTTCATCTCAAGATGTAGTTCTGATCTTCCTTCAAACAAATATTTGATAAGTAGAGACGTATTTGGATCGTCCGCAATCTTATCTGGATGTAAAAATGCTACTTCAGACAATTCCTTCTCCTGTACAATAATGTTTTCTCTTTCAGGCTCCAAAAGGAAAATAATCATATTATCACTAATCTCATTGCGAATCACGCCCGATCGAACACCAATGATCCCCTTCACATGAGCGACGATACCTGTCTCTTCTAACACTTCACGTTTCACAGCTTCATCAACCGTCTCACCTTCATTTACAAAACCAGCCGGCAAAGACCATTTCCCCTTTAATCCACTGTATTTTTTCTTAACGAACAGCCACCTGCCATCTTTTGTAGCTACTAAGCCACCAACAGCTAGCCATACTTTCCCTCGCTTCTCCATGATGTAATACCCTCCTCTACTAGAACGGACAGAATATTCTTTCTTTTTTTATATATTATACTATATTTTTAAAATGAAAAAAGCAGAAACAGCTCTTAGCCGTTTCTGCTTTTTCTATTATATATTAAAAGAACTTTAATTTACCTTTTTTAAGAACTAATAAAGGTCCACCTAATAAGAATAGGTAACGGTTATCGATAACTTTCTTCATGAAGGAAGCTTTCCAACCTGTTAACTTTTTGCCCATAACAACGCCCATTGCATCGTCATGACCTAAAGAACATACAGATCCTTTATTGTCGAATGCGAATTTTTTCATTTCGCCTTTACCACGAACTAACACAGTTAAGTTGTGTGCAATGTTGTAACCTTCTTGAATTGCGATTTGTGCCGTTGGTGGGTATGGACGATTAATTTCTTCGTTAATGATTAACGCTGCGTCACCAACCATAAATACATCTTCGTATCCTGGAGCGTGCATGTACTCATCAACTTTTACACGTCCGCGCATTGCTTCAAAGCCAGACTCTTCTACAATACCGTTACCACGAACACCCGCAGCCCAAACTACTGTTTCAGACTTAATTAATTCAGTATCATCGCCGTTTGCAACGATAATACCTTCTTCAGTTGCTTCTTTAATTGCTGTACCGATGCGGAATTCTACACCTTTTTTCTCAAGTTGTTTTACAGCGTATTCTACTAATGCCGGATCGAAACCTGGAAGTGCTGTTGGAGCAGCTTCTACACAGATAATACGTGCTTTTTCACGTGGTACATTGTACTCTTTGCAAAGTTCAGGAACACGGTTTGCAAGCTCACCTACGTACTCGATACCAGTAAATCCAGCACCACCAACAACGATTGTTACTAACTCATCGCGTTGTTCAGTTGCATATTTAGCGAAACTAGCTTCCATATGCTCACGAATTTCACGAGTTGCATTAATGTTAGCGATTGAGAATGCATGCTCTTTTAACCCTGTAATTCCGAATGTTTCTGATTCGAAACCAAGACCGATTACTAAGTAGTCATACTCTAACTCGCCGTCTTTTAAGATAATGCGTTTTTCAGCAGCTTTAATTTCTACTACTGTATCTTGTACAAAGTTCACTTTATTTGTATCAATAACGTCTTGAATATCTAGACAGATTTTTTCATCTTGTAATGTACCAGCTGCGCTCTCGTGTAACCAAGTCGCTTGGTAGTGATAGCTGTTGTTGTTTACTAACGTAATTTCAGCTTCATTTACAGATAATGCTTTTTGCAGACGAACAGTCGTAATCATCCCGCCATAACCTGCACCTAAAACTACGATTTTTGGAGTCTTCACCAAATCACAACCCTTTTCTTTATATAATAGTAATGAAAAATAATACCAAGTACTAAAAACTCTATTTGTCAAGAATGTGGAATTTATCACATTCTATATCATAACAAAACGCAGTCAAAAAATCGTACGAATTTTGTCATAGAAATTTAACATAATACTTCCCTATATTAGTCGGTTTTATTCCAGAATTCAAGCGTCTGGCGAATTATCAATATTTTAAAATAACATAGCGTTTTCAAGGGTTTTTCAACCTTTTTTTCATGTATTTTCCTTTCACCATATTTTATACAATTAAAAAAGCATCTATGCGAAAACTTACACACAATTCAGTCGTTTTCAGAAGTATTATGAACTCAAGTATGCTATCATTTATTTGAAAGTGTCATCATTTGCAGGATTTTCATGTACATATGAACAATATATGAAATCAATATCAAAATTCCATCTATAGGGGGAATGAAAGTGGCAGAAAATCAAAAAGTTTATGACATAACAATTATTGGTGGTGGTCCAACAGGACTGTTCACAGCATTTTATGGCGGCATGAGACAAGCAAGTGTAAAAATAATTGAAAGCTTACCTCAACTTGGAGGACAATTATCCGCACTCTACCCTGAAAAATACATTTATGATGTAGCTGGATTCCCGAAAGTGCGTGCACAAGAGTTAGTCGATAACTTAAAAGAGCAAATGAAGAAATTTGACCCAACCGTTTGTTTAGAAGAAGCTGTTGATACGCTTGAGAAACAAGCTGACGGTATATTTAAACTTGTTACGAATAAGCAAACTCACTATTCTAAATCAGTTATTATTACTGCTGGCAATGGTGCTTTCCAACCACGCCGCTTAGAATTAGAAGGTACAACAAAGTACGAAAAGAAAAACTTACATTATTTCGTTGATGATATGAATAAATTTGCTGGTAAGCGCGTCGTAGTATTTGGCGGCGGCGACTCAGCTGTTGATTGGACAATGATGTTAGAGCCGATCGCTGAAAAAGTTACAATCGTTCATCGCCGTGATAAATTCCGTGCACATGAACATAGCGTAGAAAGCTTAATGAATTCTCGTGCAGAAGTAAGCACACCGTACATACCAGTAGAACTCATTGGTGATGACAACATTGAACAAGTCGTTCTTCAGCATGTAAAAACAGAAGAAAAAATTATCATCGATGTGGATGATGTCATCGTAAACTACGGCTTCGTTTCCTCTCTTGGCCCAATCAAAAACTGGGGCTTAGATATACAAAAAAACAGCATTCTCGTGAATTCGAAAATGGAAACAAATATTCCTGGCATTTACGCTGCTGGTGACATTTGTACATATGAAGGAAAAGTAAAACTCATTGCTTGCGGCTTCGGTGAAGCACCAACAGCAGTAAACAATGCAAAAGCTTACTTCGATCCAAACGCAAAACTTCAACCGATGCACAGCTCTAGTATGTTTTAATATAGAAATGAAAAGAACTCCTTTTACGTGAAGGAGTTCTTTTGTTATTGTGCTACCGTATCCTTCCAAAATATGTTACAATAAATAAGAACAAACGTTCTATTTGATGAGGGGGATATTTTAAAATGAAAGAACCTATTATAGTAAAAAAAGAAGCTTTCCAAGCAATCGGCGTTTCGATTACGACGACAAATGAAAAAGAGGCATCTACTGAAGGAAAAATTCCAGGGCTCTGGAACCAATACTTCCAAGAACAAATGATGCATCACATCCCAAATCAACAAACGAAAGAAACATTCGCTTTCTACTCAAATTACGAATCAGATGAAACTGGTACATATCAATTTACAATCGGTATGCCCGTTTCTTCATTAGAAGACGTTCCTGAAAATATGACAATTTTAACAATACCTGCCGCTACGTATGCGGTATTTACAACGAGAAAGGGACCAGTTGCTGAAGTCGTTTGTGAGGCTTGGGAATATATTTGGAAATGGTCAAAAGAAAACAAACGTGCTTTTACAACAGACTTTGAGCTTTATGATGAAAAAGCAACAGATCCAAACAACGTACAATTAGATATTTATATTGCATTAGCCTGAACGACAAAAAAGAAGATACTATCTTCTTTTTTGTTATTTAATTATAATGCATTAGCCTGAACGACAAAAAAGAAGATACCCTTTGGTATCTTCTTTTTTGTCGTTAAATAGCCACTGTGCAAACCCAACATTATTGTCTACAATGAGAAAGTGCAGTATAGAAATATTAGAAACTGTATAAAACGATTGTTAATAGGTTTTTTAGTTTAAATTTGTCACATAGAAAGGAAGCAATATGGAGGAACTACAACAAAATAAATCTGCTTTAAAAGAAAATGCGAAACCATTATTAAAAAATACGAATTTCCTTTTCCTTTGGGCAGCTACTCTTTTTTCAAGTTTTGCTTTAGCCTTTTTTACTTTTTCACAAACGTGGTACATAGCAAAAACATTAAACCTTGAGGCTTCACTCGGTGTTGTTTTCGTAGCTCTTAGTGTTCCAAGGCTTATTTTTATGATTATCGGCGGTGCTGTAGCTGATAAATTCCCGAAAAAAAACATTATGTTTTATTCTAATATTATTCGTGCTATTCTTGTCGCAACCATTCTTACATGGTTCATCGTAGGTGATGTAACACTATATACATTTGCTTTATTCGCTTTATTCTTTGGGCTTGCTGATGCTTTTTTCTGGTCAGCTGATGGATCTATCTTACCTGAACTTGTAGAAAAAAGCCGTTTAACACAAGCAAATTCACTTACACAAATGTCAAACCAAGCATCGGTCATCTTAGGTCCTGTACTTGGCGGAATTCTTATCAAATTTACGAACTATGAAACGATCTTTTCGATCACGATTTTATTACTGATCGTCGCAGCCATACTCGTTCAAAAAATACAATTTACGATGCCAGAACAGCAAAATACAGACAAAGGCATGTTCACTTCTATTAAAGAAGGCATCTTATATGTAAAGGAATCACCATTCCTTTCAACCTTCCTTATTTGTAGTGCCTTTTTAAACTTATTTTTAATCGGTCCGATGCAAGTCGGTTTCCCGCTTTTCGTTAAAAATGTTCTGCACGGTGACTCGCTTCAGTTTAGTTACTTAGAAGCATCTGTAGGAGGCGGAATGGCGATAGGCGCTGTCATTGTCGGTTTAAAAAATATTAATCGCAGACGCGGTCTATTTTGCATTATCATGATGCTACTGTCTGGTGTATTCTTCTTATCCATCAACTTTAGCACCGTACTTTGGCAAGCATTATTAGCTGGCATGTTTTACGGTATTACAATTGCAATGGCTATCGTTCCGCTTATGGCGATGATTCAATCGACAGTAAAAGAAGAAATGATGGGACGCGTAATGAGTTTACTTATGCTCTCATCAATGGGCTTTATCCCGCTTTCTTATGCATTCACATCAATCGCACTTGCAATAGGAATTCCAATCGTAACCGTTATGCAAAGCGGTGCAATCGCCGTTATCGTCTTCGTACTCTTTGTAGCGGTTCGTGTTCCAGTTGTAAGAAAATTTGATTAACTACTTGGTGTAGCTTTTGAAAAAAGTCTGATTATTTATAATAAAGATCGATAATTTATAATAAAGTTTGATTAAAAATCCTGTGTTGATATGCAGGATTTTTTCTTGTTCCACAAACGGGCCATTTTCTTGAGTAACATTTTAATGAAAATAATTATGGAGCAAAAAAATTGTGAAGATTTTCCCTTAAACTAAAGGGTTGTAAAGGGGGAAATCTAAATGGTTGTAAATGCTCAAACAAACAGTAATTCGGTAATTTCTTTAAACCTTGGTATTATTTAGATCCTAATACCATTTATCGGTTTTTTTGGTGGTTTAGGAGTTGTAGTTGCTAGAAAAGCGACAAAAGAAATTGTAGAAAAAAACCAAAGTGTTAGTGGATTAGCTACTTCCGGTTTAATTTGTAGTGTGGTGGGAATTATCATTCAAATCTTTTTAGTACTCAGTATTCTCGTTTTCTATTCTTTAAGAATTGTAGGATATCTTATTAAACTAAAGGGCCAGTCCTGCCATGGTTTGGGCGTTCAAAGCGTCGCAAACCATGAATAGGATTGGCTTACTATGGGGAGTAGTTTAGTGTTTTATTAATAATTTCTATTTTTTGCCACATGAAGAAATTCCTTAACCGCAGGAGAAGCATTTGCAATTGATTGACAGGCAAGTGCTACTTCACGGCTGTTCTCAATATTTAGTGTGCTGATTTTTATGTTTTGCTGTGTCTTTAAAAATAATTCTGGACCTATCGTAACGCCAAGTCCTTCCTGTACCATATTAGCAATCGTTGTACAGTCGTGTACTTCAAAAAGAATAGATGGTTTAATTTGCGCTTCTGCAAATAATTCCTCAACATGTGATTGGTACATCCCTGTTGGCATAATCAAGGATTCATACATTAAATCATTCATTTCTACTATTTCTTTAGAATGAAATTGATGATCAGGGTGATAAGCGACTACCATCTTGTCTTTAATCAAAGGAACCAAATCGAAATTTGGGTTTGATTTTCCTTTTACTACAAATCCAATGTCAATAATGCCTGAACCTAACCATTCCGTAATCTCTTCATAGGTTCCTTCGTAAAATTTAAATTCTATTTTAGGATGCTTTTTCCGGAATTTTGCAAGTAATTTAGGCAATAAGCAGGCAGAAGCACTTGCAAAAGTGCCGATACGAATAATACCTGTTTCCAAGCTTGTCATAAGCGCAATTTCTTGATTAATGACTTCCACTCTTTTCAATATTTCTCTAATATGCGGCAGAATTTTTTGTCCTATATCTGTAAGTGTTATTCCTTTTTTTCGATCACGAATTAATAAAGAAACTCCCCATTCAGATTCTAAACTCGCAACTGCATGACTCACGGCAGATTGGGTCATATTTAATGTTTCAGCAGTTTCTGTAAAGCTTCCTAGCTCAACCACTTTTGCAATGATTTCGTAGCGCACAATAGTCATGAGTAATTACTCATCTCCTTTATTAAAAACATCAATTTTACTTATGTTAACATGGAACATAAAATAAAAACAGTAGTTCAAATATAAGGAGATGTACAAATTGAAAAATAATATGAATCAACTAATCATCATACTTTTAGCTTTAGGGGCTTTTGTAACAGGAACAGCAGAGTTTGTTGTTTCTGGAATTTTAGAACTGATTTCTTTTGAATTAGATATTTCAATTTCAATGGCTGGTCAGTTGATTACGATTTATTCTTTATCTTATGCTATTGGAGCTTTGATCTTGGTCATGCTAACGTCTAAATTGAATCGTAAAAAAGTACTTTTATATGCTATCTCTATATTTATTCTAGGGAATCTAGTTGCATTTTTTAGCTATAATTTTGTCTTTCTTATGTTATCCAGAGTCATTATGGCGATGAGTGGAGGGTTATACATTGTTGTTGCCACCAATTATGCTGCGCAAATTGCAGTTCCAGAAAAAAGAGGTAGTGCTATGGCAACAGTCATTACAGGTTTCACTGTTTCATTAGTACTTGGAGTACCTATCGGAACATTTTTAGCTGGACATTTTGATTGGCACTATATTTTCTTAATCATTGCGCTTGGCACAGTTTTTTTAATAATAGGACTTTACAAATTATTACCATCAATAAAAGGAAACCAACCGCTGCCATTTACACAACAGCTACAAATTATGAAAGATAAACGAGTCCTTACTGGTTTAATGACAACGATCTTTTGGATTTTAGGATATACGATGGTGTTCGCCTACATTGCTCCATTATTAAGTCATACTGCTGGTTTTTCTATAGAAATGACAAGTATCGCTTTATTTGTTTTAGGCACTTTTGCTTTTATTGGCTCACGCTTTGGAGGATATGCGGTAGACAGATGGGGACCTAATCGAACGATTTCATTAAGTTTATGTGTTCATATCATCTCTTTATTTGTACTAACATTTACACAGTATAGGGCAGTCGGTGTATTTATCACACTAGCTTGTTGGGGAGTAGCAACTTGGACAACGACACCAGCAAAGCAGTTTTATCTGATTTCACTAAAACCACAATCCTCTGAAACAGTACTCAGTTTTAATACCGCCTTAATGAATGTTGGAATGATGCTAGGTTCTGCATTAGGAGGAATCATTATTCAGTATACAAATATAGTGAATTTAAGCTGGATTGGAGGATTATTCGGTATACTTGCACTTATTTTTATCAGATATTCTTTCTATTTAAATGGGAATTTTATGAACAATCACCAATTTTAAGGATAAAAATACTCTCCAATACCAGCATTTCAAAAACTTGTTGAAGGTTTTGAAATGGGAAATCATCACCCACCTTTGCAGTTGTGAAGGGAGAGGAAATGTATATTAGAACGAACGTACCGAATATCAAGTTCGCTTTGCATTTAACGCCTTTTGTATTGAAGAAGAGAACTAGGAAACTTTCATTAGAGTATGACTAATGAGTATAGGATTTGATAAATATTTTAGTTATTCCATTAAAGTGCGCGATTGTGGAAGATCACAGGCATAAAATAATCAAACTTTTTTATAAAAGATCTATACTAATTCACAAGAGAAGAATCCGTTTTGATCAATCTTTTTTCAAAACGGATTCCTTTTATTTAACGTAAAATACGAGTTTGAAAGGTAATTTTGATCAAACACTATTTTAAAGCCACACTTGGAGTCATGTGTTATACGCATGGCTCTTTTTTAAACGGATCAAATAACGGTATCCCCTTACTTCTTCTCACAGCTGCTCCCCATTCTAATCCAACCTCTAAAAATAGATCCCGCACTGTACTGTATAAAAGAGCCTTAACATTTTTACGGATTTCCCCGTATTTATACGCTCTCACAACACTCTTTACTCACCAAATGAAATTTCCATACACTTCTTCATCAGCTAATATTTGCTCCAGTAACACACCTTGCTCTAGTAACCCGCTCTTTTTATATGCAAGTTCCACCTTACTCCAAAATATATTAATCTTCTTCGGATTACTCGTCATCGGTACAAGTGCGTATATAAAAGGCTTCGGTATATCGTGGCGGCAATACGTCTCATCAAGTTCGTACGTTTCTTTTCTATTCTCTTTTATTTGTGGAATGTTTTTAGAAAGAATTGTTTCCCCCTTATTTTTTTGCACATTTTTACTACAGCCAGCTGCACGATCCTCACTTTCACATGCGGACATTTTCATACGGTCATCCATGCGGTCAATTGCAGATATAAGAAATACATATAAGTTCGCACTATACCCGCCGCGTTTATGTCTTTCTTTTGTCGCAACACGCTTTATAATTCCTAGTTCCTCTAACTTTGCAATTGAGCGGCGTACTGTACGAATACTCTTTCCAACATTTGTAGCAATCGTCTCCATTAACGGACAAGCAACGCCCACTGTTTTCTGTTTCTCATTCACTGCATACTTTCCTAAAAAATGAATAATGGTAGCATCCGTTTTATTTAATTCAAATCGATAGTACTTTAAAACTTCTTTTTGATATGTATTAAACTCTTCTTTACTTCGAAATTCACTGTATGGTTTCATTAGATTATATAAGCTTCCCATTTTTATCACCTCATTTATAGGTAAGAAGCGGGAAGAGAAATTGGCGTGATATTTAATATTTTTTAGTGGAGATGAAAATATGATTGTAATTAGCGCTTGTTTAGGTGGTATCGCTTGTCGGTATGATGGAAACGACAATCTCGTTTCAAAAATAGAGGAGCTACTCCAACAAGAAGATACAGTCCTCATTTGTCCTGAAGTATTAGGAGGATTACCAACGCCTCGTCCTTCAGCTGAAATTATTGGTGGGAATGGCGATGATGTTTTAGATGGAAAAGCGAAAGTGATGACAAAAGACGGTGAAGATGTTACAGACGCTTTCGTGAGCGGTGCTTATAAAGCTCTAGAAAAAATGAAAGATTTACATCCAGAATATATTATTTTAAAGGAACGCAGTCCATCTTGTGGTAGCTCTACAATTTACACTGGAGAATTTAACGGGAATAAACAAACTGGTTACGGGGTAACAACTGCTTTATTCAAAAGACACGGATTTAAAGTCATTTCAGAAGAGGATTTTGAGAAAGAGAAAAGGAATTGACCCTGTTCGTCAATTCCTTTTTCTTTCTTATTTCGCATCTAATTTTTCTTTCACTTTCGTAGGAAGCTCGTCTTTCTTCACTTCTTCCCAAGCTGTTACACCTTTTTTATCTGAGTGATATACACGTAAGAATGCATCTTTACGTAAGTTTTTTTGTGCAGTAAATTCTAATTCTTTCTCTTTACCTTCTTTATCAAATCCAGTTAACTTATATTCGTAATTTTTATACGGCTCACCATTATCAGATTTACCATTATACTCTTTTCCATCTACTGTAATTTGAACATAATACTCATCTTTACCCATACGATTTAAATCACAACCAACTAATAGGCTTGCAAATACAACTAAAATACTAAAAAGTGCAATATATCTTTTCATTTCCTTCACCTCATGTGTTTTTCTTATATTGTTATCTTAAAGCCTAAGCTTTAAAGAAGAAATTCAAAAACATGACATGAACATTACACTTTTGTAAGATAATAATTATTTCTTCACTTTAGAAACCGTCATCCCATCACCAATTGGAATAAGTACGGACTCTAAACTTGGATGAGTTGCTACTACTTCATTAAAATTCTTCATACACATAAACCAACCTCTAATTATGCAAAAGACAACAATCGTAAGAAAATAGATGAAAAATAATAATTCCTTACTCAACCAACTAGCGGTTTCGTTTTCAATATGTGAAAAGGGATTTCTAAATGATGAATTGAATATATATTTATTGTTTTCTAGCTTTTGAGGGGAGAAATAATATGAATCCTATTTTATTGGATGTTCCGTTACAAATAGAAACAGACAGACTCATTCTTCGAGCTCCACTTCAAGCTGGTGAAGGGGATATAGTACACGAAGCTATTAAAGATTCCATTAGTGAATTAAAGCAATGGCTGCTTTTATTCCAGTCAATTCCTACTGTTGAAGAAACGGAAATTCTCCTGAGAAATGCACATATAGATTTTTTGAAAAGAGAAAGCTTTCGCTATCTTATCTACCATAAGGAGACGAATGCTTTTATCGGAACTGCCAGCCTTCACGCAATTGATTGGAAAGTTTCTAAATGTGAAGTTGGATACTGGATTAACACGCAATTTAGTGGTCATGGATATATGACAGAAACAGTAAGTGCGTTAATAAACCTTGGATTTCAGTTATTCAAATTTAGAAGGATTGAAATACGATGTGAATGTAATAACAAGAAAAGTCGTGCGATTCCTGAAAAACTAGGTTTTGAGCTTGAAGGGACATTACGTAACGAAGATCTTTCAGCTGACGGCAAACAACTAACTGATACTTGCATCTATGCAAAGATAAATTAGATTTTAAAATTCGTTATGCAACATATCTTGAGAGTGGTTTTTAAATTTGGAAGGCGACGTTTTTAATTTTTGGCAACAAAAGAAAAGACCTCCTTAACGATTTTATTTCATCGCTAAAAAGGTCTTTTTCTATTTCTGCTAAAAGCTTAGCACTCTTCCGGCTTACCAGCATTCGTCGCCGTACGGAAAGATGATCCACATCCGCATGATGCGATTGCGTTTGGATTGTCGATTGTAAATTATACGGTCAGTTTATGTTAGACTAATACGCAGTAATATCAATACTCGTACCGATTTACTATGATTGTTTTCGTTCAATAAGGTTGTGTACATCACGCATTCTTAACGATGTACCTCGTTATCTACATTCTACCCAAACTTTTATGCAGATACAAGAGATATCTAATAAATGTGTATCAAATATCCATAAAAATGACAAACAAAATATAATTTATTCCACTTCTCTTTCTGCATTTTTATTAAGCCTCTCCATAAATCTACGATCAGCTTTTTCTAGAATCTTCTTTTCTATAGTAGACATCTTTTCAGGTGATTTCTTCTTTAATGCTAGGTACTCTGACAGTGAAATATGCCCTCTATAATATCTAATCTTTTTCTTTAATTTCACAATAGAATTTTTTCCAAGCTTAAATACTAAACCTGCTACTTTAGGTATAAGGTATACGACTAAACCGCTAACAATACCGCCGATGATTGCGACCATTAACGTGTCAAGTAACGTAATTTCTCGACTTTTTGATAAATATTCAATTAAATTATGTATTATAGTTTGCCCCTTTCTGTTAGTAAATCTACTAGTATTATTTTACCAAAATCCTCCCTATCAGAAAAAACAAATGACTTAAATATCCTCGCAATTAATTAACTTATCCCCCGTAAAACTATTTCTAATCGTCTTAAATTGCGAATCTCGGCGTACCCTTCCGCACTTATAGCCAAAAAAAGACGCAGATAATAAAATCCACGCCCCCTCTCGTAACTATTGCGCCTTATATTTCTCGAAGAACTCACGAAGCGCAATCTCTATAATGTCATCACGATTGATTCGAACCACATCTTCGAAGGTACCTAATTGCGAACATGTCCCCTTGTCGAGATTCACCGTCCTACTAACCTTTTCTTTCGATCCACCTTCCCTAACGCGCATATATAACGAATGAATTGGCTTTGTATTCTTCTGCGAATCACTAGGTTTCGAAATCTTTTCTTTTTGTTGTGAGATTGCATTAACGACATTTTGAGTCGTATCCCATCCGTTAATTATCTCCCGCAGCATGTTCACTTCATTTTTCGTTAAACCATCGTTTGGCATTTCCGATCGCGAATTATCAGTATCTACTATAAACTCTCTAATATCCGCATCCAAAGGTTGTTCACCTTTAGACGTAAAGTGCCAACCTAAACCGCGGTTATATTCGTAACCTGCTGCTTTCAGTGCCTTCGATAACTTCTTATGACTTATCCCAATTTCTTTTGCTACTATTAATACTCTCTTTTCTTTCAACATCTGTAATAACTCTTTTATATTCATAGTTGTTTCCCCCTTTTATGCCTCTCTTTCTATTATAATGTTTCGCAAATTGCGAAATAAATATAAATGCATAATTTCATATGAAATAAAAGAAAGACGGGGAATATCCCGTCAATCTTCGTTACTATATACCCCTTGCCCGAGCTTTTGATCGCTCCATTTGTTTTAATTCTGCCGCAATCCTTTCGATATCGTGATCGTCGCGTACGTTCATCTCTGCAATATGGAAATGATTCGTCACCGTCTTGTTATTCGAAGGCTTCGATTGATTTGATTGTCCATATGCCGCTGCCGTAGTCGGTCGATTCGCAGTACGAAGTAAGTTGAATAACCCCGCCTGTTGCGCTTGTGTTAGAACCATTTCATTTTTGAGTAGACGTACATCTACTTCGTCGAATTTCGGTCGATGTCCCGCAGCTAGTCCACGTGGATTACCGCCGTTATGATACTTCGGACGTTTCGTTACTTGCGATAGTGTACCGCCGTTGTGTCGCTTTTCAGCTCGTGAGAATGTTTCCGATACTGTGCACTGTGCGTGAGATAGATTCGAAGATACGAACATAGACGGGCTTTTCTTCGGGCTGATTCGCCTTGCTCTACGTATTTAGAGTTTGGCATTACTTTGCCCAGTCGCTTTAAGTCGTGCAATGCGAACGGTACAGTCGTTTCTGCTTTACGACCTTTCATGATCGATTTTACAGGCGTTTCACCGAACTGGTCGACCGTAACTTCCTGTACTGACGTAGATACGCCGAATGAAATACCTCCCTTAGTGATATCGAACTTTGCCACATCCGCGCCCTGATACGTGTAGATCTTCGTTAACTTCTTCGATTAATTCGAGTACACTATCGGGGATTAAACCCTCTAGCGATTGACCTACCGCACTTTTGACATTGTTTTCTTTAAACGTGAAAGAACCTACGCCCGTAACACTAAACGATGCGATCCCTTGCTGCTGCATTTTGTTCGTATCGTTATATACAATCGCTAAATATGCGCTGAATTCGTATATCGCATTATCGGGAATGACGCAGCCATCGAATTGCTTATGTAACGATCTACCTGCCGCATTCATAAGACGAACTTTCTTATCGTCGTCTGCGTCGTGCCAATCCTCACTCGAAATTACGAAGGTGTCGATATGTTCGTTTGCTGCTTCGATTCTATCCGTATATTTCGTCATTCTATCGCCATCCTTATACGAAAAAAACGACTAGAGCCGAAGCCCTAGCCGATCTATTTCGATTACTTTTATTTCTTAATTGCAAGTCCTACGATTTTAGCGTGTGCCGCTTCTTGTAGGAATTCTAACGTATATTCGCCGACTAACATCCCTTTCATGTAATCGCCTTTCTTACCTAAGTACTCATGACCGAATTCACGACCTACTAATGGGCGGATAGATAGGCGATTCGCATCTACTACGAAGATCTCGTCGCTTCGTAAGTTGTTGTTTAGAACGATTTCCGCGTTACCGAAGTCAGATACGAAGTGATCCACTACGTTTCCACGACCGTTATCTAAACGATCTAAGCGAACTAGCGCATTTTGGAAAGCTGAGATAGCGATTTTCTGATCCGCACCCACGATAATTTTGTAGTTACCGCCCGTATTAGATCCGCCTTTTTCGAAGATTAAGCGGAACGCTTCGGTTAGATGCTCGTCTGCAATTTCTGCGCCCTCCGCTTTGATAACGTTTGTTTGGATAAACGCACGTATGCCGCGCATCATACGTGTATTGCCTCTCTCATAGCGAATACCGTTAATAACCGCCTTTTCTAGTTGTAGCGCTAATTCTAGTTGTTTCTTTTGCTTCTCATATTCGAACGCATTATCTACGCCATATTGCGCGATCGCCTGCGCCGTACCTGTTAACTCGACTGTCTCGTCGAAAATCTGTGTTAAGTTAGAAACGCGCTTACGTGGTTTGTAACGGGTGTCACGAGCATCTGCGCCTTCATGACCTTCTACGAACATGAACTCTACTGTTTCCTCTGCTTCGTGTGCTTCCGCTTCCGTTTCCGCATATCCACGAACTACTGTTAACTTTTTAGCACCTGCATCGACCTTCGTTACTAAGATCAATTCGTCATCTATGCGAATAACCGCACCGAATCGGAACGCCTCGACGCTAGCGACTTTGATTTCTGTAGCTGATGCATCTAATGCCGCATTAAGTTTCGTTTCTTGCTCGAACATTTCATCTTCGAACCAAACGTGTTCGACGTTCGTAACTGCTTGTCCGAAGCCTACTAGATCTAGCATTGGCGTTTGTAGTGGATTAAGTAACAACATCTCATCCGTTACGCTTTCTTTGACGCCGATTAGTTCATTAGAATATGTTTTTACCATTTTTTATTTCCCCCTTAGAATTAGAAAAAAGTCACCTGATTAAACAGATGACTTTCCTTTTTGTTTTATTTATATTAATAGGCGATTTGCCTTTAAATATCGCTTATCCCTTGAATCTCGCAGGTATTTGTTTGTACTTCAAGATATTATTCCAATCGTTATCGTTCGGCGGTACGGGAATATCTCCGATACCTGCCACATTCTGCATAAGAGGACGAGCACCCTTTCGACTTCTAAAACGTTCGTTCATGAAGTCTACTGCCCACTTATTCTCGCTTTCGATTTGTAGGATTCCTACGACTGCTTCGAAATAATCTCGTAACCCTTGCTCCGCCTTCTGACGCAGTGGATCGACCTGCTCTTGCCGTAAGGCTGGTACGAAGCTATTCCGCCAATCACGAGCAAGGTCGTCGAGTGTGATCGTACCTGCTAAATTCGCCATCGCATAATCATTCGCCTTACTGTACTCGCCTTCGGTGACTTTCAACGCAGCCTGAGCCTTTTCGATATCGGCGAGCGCTGCCTTCTTTTGCGTCGCTACTTTTTCACCTGCGAATTCCTTTTGGAGAATCACTTCATACGCCTTTGTAGCAGACGTTACGGCATCTTTCGCAGTTTGTACCTTTTCTCGATAATTTGCGACAAACCCCTTCGCTTTATCGTTTTGTACTACGAATTCATCGTATAGTTTCCATTCCATCTTTGATCTCCCCTTTCGTATTTCCCTCTAGTAGTTCGATACACTTTCGCAGCAGCGAGATTAGTTTCATACGCCACTTCGGTATTGGATTTGTTTGTGTTATTTCATTCGGATCTTTCAGCTCGTATACATCGATTAAAGCGATTTGTGTACGCTCATCTTCGAAACATCTAAGCGTTTCGCTTGTATCTTCCTGTGTTCTATAGTGTCCCATGATATCGGGTGCATCTAAACACGCAAGATATATATCTTCTGTGCTTGTCCACATAGCAAAACTTGGAAAGTCTTCGCAGTTTAGGTACACGATCTCTCGTAATTTCTCGGCTAGTGGCTTCTCCTCTAAAGGTGATATGACTTGAGTCAGTAATGCGCCATCTCTATAAAGGCAAGCAACTAAGAAGGATTTACCCCGCAGCTCATGCAAGTTAGCCACAATTAACGGCTTCATATCAGTCGCCTTCTTTCGTTTTCATTCGTTTTTCCAAATCGTTTCCTATGGCGATCATGCTGCCGTCGAACGTTTGTAATAAAAATAGATTATGTTCGCCGATGATCTGCGTAAGAAGTTCAGCTTTCTCTGATGGTAACTTTTGATCGCCTGATATATAGCGTGATACGCTCGCCTGTGTCGTTCCTAATAGATTCGCTAGTTCGAATTGCGTAATCTGTGCGAGCTTTAGAATTAATACAAGTAATGACGCAGTATATGACGGTTGGTTGTGCATTGCATTTCGCCTCCTTGTTTCGTGTATTTTATACATGTGAGATTAAAAAAAGAGCGGGTAGGTAACCCCGCCAGTGTAATCGAGCTTATAAGAAGAGGTTAACGATTATTTACGCGCGTCAGGTCGTTATTTTTAATAAGACGTTTCCGCGCCAAGTGCGATATATTTGTTAATTTATCAATGTGCCATTACCGCAGATTGGGAATAATCTACGGCTGACACTACGAAAAGAGTAACTAAGGGGATGACAAGGAAGTCTTCTTCCTACTATATATGTAGTCCTGTTTAATATTTAATTGTATATTCTATACAAACTTTTTGTATTTCTTTTTATTGCCTCCAATTATTCTTTCTTATATTTTTTTCGTTCGTTTCGTAATCCTAGTTAAAGAGATCTTGTCCTTTATTTAGCGGGATTTCGATACCGCGAAGGATCGAATATATCAGGCGTTTTTATGCCCGCCGATCCTTTCAGCTTTCTAGGTACTGCAACCCAGTTCGGGCGCG
The DNA here is from genome assembly GCF_008368785.1 of Bacillus sp. AY3-1. Classification (NCBI taxonomy): domain Bacteria; kingdom Bacillati; phylum Bacillota; class Bacilli; order Caryophanales; family Bacillaceae; genus Bacillus; species Bacillus sp. AY3-1. The sequence goes on from NZ_QORZ01000009.1 coordinate 56,532, forward strand.
CTTCCGTCTCTTTATTTACGATAATGTGATGCTCACCGTATTTTTGACGACCCTCGGCGATAACCTTAGATAATTCGCTTGTTCGTTGTGCTCTTGATTTATTTTTGATGTGTGTCATTTTCATTTCTCCCTTTTATTTGAAGTATTTTAGTTTTGTGTACATATTTATATCGATCAGTTGTCTAAGGCGATTTAAAATTCGCGGCACAATTTCGACGCCTGTCCCGCTCCTGCATTTCCTTCGCCCTCATTTCCGTGCTTCTCGTATAGATCCTTAATGAATAGCGCACCCTCTAGCGTAGCCTTTACGTGTCTATGCCCTTCCGCATATGTAACGATCTTGAAGTATTTCTCGTAACCTTTTTTATATAATCGAACACCGTCCGTCACACGCTTGTACAACACGTTTTGATCGATTAAGAATTGCGTGATTACCTTCGCTGATACGCCATTTAAATACGTCTTCCCTACGTTGCCATACGTTAACAGTCCCGATTGATCCGTTACGTAATCGAATTTATTCGCCTTTTCTTCGTACTTCGCCGCTGCTGCTTCCGCCTCTTTAATTCGTGAACTTTGAAACTCTGTATATTCTGCGATTGCTGCTGCACTCGATACGGGATCTTTTGCTTTTATCATCGCGAGTAGTAGCGCATCTTCTTGATCGATTGCCGACGTACGTTGTTGGTCTGTCGCAGCCTCTTCGATATCTAGTAACGTAGTACGAATCTTCTGTGCAATATCGCTATCTCTCAGTAACATTCCGATACGTAGAACAGATCTCTTAGGGAATAATAAGACTTGTGGTGTTTTTGGTGATAGGTCTTTATTTATGTTTGGTTCATCTTGAACTAGACATCTAATTTCATCTAAATCCTTTCTTTTATACAGGGTCATCCCATCGCTCTCTAATTCCGATCGGTGACGCTTAATGATAGTTCGAATAGCTTCGATTCCAGTTTCATAGTATTCCGCGATTTGTCGAGCCGTAGCTAGTTCCGTACCCTCTAATAGTAGTAATCCTTTAACCTTCGATAATACTTCGGTCTTTTTAATATATTCGTCACGCTGCACGACGTTTTTCGGATCTGTTAGATCGATAGATTCCGTGATTACTTCCGTATTTGACGGCGTTTTATCCGCAGTTTCCTCGATTTCTTTCACCGCATTAACGGGTACTGGTGTGAAAAACGTCGGTTTATTTGTACGCCCCTCAACTGTCGCCCACGCCGAACCGTTTCCCGCTGCTGCTGCATGATTAATTTCTAACAATCCCATATCTGACTCTTTAATTCTCGCGTTTGTAGTTTTCATTTTTATAGCCTCCATAATTTTTATTTTAGTGGTTTGTTATTTTCATAATCCCAGTTATCGAGATCCTTCATATCATTGAACTTAATTTCTAGCGAATCTTTTTCGTTTTTCTTGTACGAAGGGTACAATTTTCCTTCATCCGTTGTTTTCGAATTGATCGCAGTACAGTCCGCAGACAATTGGATTATTAGATCCGCCTCCTTTATTCCTAGTTTCGTAGAATAATCAGCGACCTTACTGCGGCGCGCTTCTTAAAAGTCCATACCCTCGAGTTCTTCCTGAACTGATACAACTTCTTTTTCTAATTTCGCAGCCTCGTCCGCTTTCTGACGCTCTTTAATCTTCGAGTTTAGTTCGTCCAACCTGCTACGATCTTCATGCTCGCGCCTCTTAATCCAGGTCATTTTTTCGTCATAGATCGCCCTAATCTGCGGGCATTTCTCGAATAGCTTCTCTTTAGATAACGGAGTATGCGGAACGTAACAGTTATTATTGCCGATCTTATTTTTATAGATCGTAATTAATCCGACATCTTCCAGTGTTCTCAGATGGCTGCGCAGCGTTCCAATCGAAGTTGCATATCTTTCTAATAACTGATATTGAGTCGGGTACGCATATCCGCGTTCTGAGTTATAATAATTTGCGATAATCCCGTATAATATTGACATCGATGCCTTATACTTCGGAATGTATTGATAAAAATCGAGATCCTGACATATGCGATAAAACGCACCATTTGCAGTCTCTTTGTTATATATCTCTGTACACGCATCGATCCTTATTTCCTCTGCCTTCATTTCCCTTTTCCTCCTTATTGCTGCGTATCTTTTTAAATAACAGAATAAATATATTTTCTTATTCTTAATTCTTATTTTTAATTCTTATTAACACACAGTCTCAAATCATTTACTCGCACACTTTTTATCACCTATACACGCACAATATTTAATTAAGATAGCTAACACGCACAAAACTTAATCATGCCTCTAATCTGCTTACATTTATATAAACGCCTGTTATTTTGTGTTTCGGTTGATGCGATAATATTTCTTTTTACTGTCTCGCTTATCTTCTTACGCTTATATAAACGTAGCTGCGATTTAATTCGGGTCAATAGATAGTCAATTCATAAAAATGCGCAGCAGCTTCGATAAACGTTTATATAGGAAGAGAGACGACAAATAACGCTATGAGTTTAAAAATTGTGAGCGGATTTTTTACGAAGTGTAATCGCTAGGTTTCGGGTGGGGTTGGGTAAAACGTTAGCTGCTGCGTATAAACCCTTCGAGGTAAAAATGGCGTGTACTAGGTGAAACAGGTAGCTGAACGGTGTCGGCGGGGTGGCATGGGGGTCGGTGAAATTTTTCGTTCGAATGGGCGGTTGGTGTGGCGTGTCCTGCTCTCATTTCCTTCGGCTCGCTGCGAGACATTCACGGCGAACACTTCGACACTTTCATTCACCTGTTAGAAGACTCTGTTAATAGCTTTTTTAGCTGCGTTGTTAATTCGCTTGTTAATCGAAGTAATTCGTAGAAAGAAGTTTAATTAAATTCTTTTATTCTTTTTAATAGAAGAAAGATGAACGAAGATACTCGAATCACTTCGAAGACAACGATTAAGAGAGCGAAGACAGACGTTTTACAACTCTCCTCACAATCCTTTCTCACAGATTTTAAATAGAACCGAATACAATTGCATACAGTGGACGCAGCAGCCGTTACGCGAGACGCTATGACCTTGTAGTGATATAGTATGATGTCGTATAGATGTGCGATGTAGTCGTGTAGACGTATCGATATGTTAGCGTGTAGTCTTATGACATTAATGTATGTAGACGATTGGTAACGATAATATAGAACGAATGTGAGACGACATATGACGACTATGTGTGCGGACATATGGCGGGCTTGTTATATCGAGGTAACATATATCGGGGATATCTGATAAGGTATGCGCCTATTGTGAAATAGTATAGCGGGGTTGTGAAATATACATACTGCGGTGTGGTCGCTAGAAAATACGGTATATGGTGCGCCCTATGAGATATACAATAGCTGCCGTGGGTAATGTCATATTTTTTTATGTCATAACTCTTAAGTATTGACATAAAAATTAGAATTCAGTAATATAAGGATATCAACTTATGTCATATCTTTATGTCAAAAGGTACGGCGCAGAAATGGGGAATTATAATGAAATATGGATATGCTCGTGTTAGTACAATGGCGCAGGAATTCGAGACACAATTACAAACGCTAAAAGATGAAGGCTGCGAAGTTATTTATTCGGAAAAGTTTACGGGCACAATGACAGATCGTCCCGAATTAACGAAGGTACTCGAAGTACTATGCGAAGAAGATACGCTCGTAGTAACGAAACTGGATCGTTTGGCTCGTAATACAAAAGAAGGTATCGCCATAATCGAAGATCTTTTTAATAGAGGCGTAAAGGTTCACGTTTTAAACGTTGGGTTACTAGAAAATACGACTATGGGACGCTTTTTTATGCAAACTATGTTAGCAGTAGCGGAAATGGAACGTAATTTGATCGTAGAACGTACGCAGGAAGGAAAGGCGCTCGCTAAACAGAACCCGAATTTTACGGAAGGTCGCCCAAAAGTCCACAATAACAAGAAATTAGATGAAGCTATGCGATTAAAATCAGAAATGAAATATAGTTTCCGTCAATTATCGGAAGTTACGGGAATATCAATGAGCACATTACAACGACACGCACGTAAATTAAAGAGCGAAGGCATCGGAATTTGATCGGTGTCTTCTTTTTGTGCGCAGATATTACCGAACACATAAACCCCCTGATTTCAAAGTTAGTCCTTTAAATCCCTGCGGTGCTGATGAAATCGGAAATAAACGAAGCCATACGAAGCCGCTCACGCCATTTTATCGCACCACATAATACAAATTCTAACGCCTTCCTATCACCTTACAAACGCCCCGTAATCGATTCTACGTAAACATTTGTAATCCTAGCGATACCTCTATCGTATCAGTGTATTAGCGAATCCCTATCGATATAAAAGCGCTTTAAACGTTGATATGACGGTAATTGTCGGCATTACTTTATACCCCCTATCGGTATATCAACCGCTATTTTATCGAATTATTGAAAGTTTACATTACGTAAATAGAATAGCGAGATTGTAACGTTTGTGCATCGATATTCCTTATCGATTTTAATCGATCCTTAGATTTCTATTAGCGCATATATTGCATAATTTACGATAAGTTTTACGTTATTAAATAGAAAAAACCCCTCCGTTTCATCGGAGATATTATACAAGTTTACATTAGCACTTACATTCAAAATACACGATATTATATATAAATAAAAAGGAGCTGCGCTATATCCAACGTAAGAGCGTCGGAGCACAACCCCATAGCCTACGCAGAATTTCCACAACTACGTAGACCGCTTCTGCCAGACGTACAATCGCTATTAGAAGTGTTAGAAAACTATTATACCATTTTGCATGCTTCAAAGCATAGTAAGTCATGATCACTTTAGATTTATCCCTAATAGTTTCAAAATAAAACACAAGATATATGTATAGAAAATAACTTTTGGAATCTATAACCAAGATAGGTTATAATACAAATATACGAAAAAAGCCCGTCGTATTGGTAGTACGACAAGCTTCGTAAGGTGGTGAATACATATGGATGCAATCACCGTTACTGCGGTTTGCTCTTTACTCATGGTTGTTATGGGAATGATTAACATGAGCAAAGGAAAGAAGTAATATTTTTATCTAAAGTCTTTCAGTGTTGGTAGCACTTGAGAGACTTTTTTCTTTATATAGTATTCCACATCTAATGTAGAATATTACTTATAAACCTGTAGTTTGCTAATTAAGTATGCAAAGTCTTCATTTTGAGAACATTTAGCTCATTGTTGCCCCTTAGGCAACATACAGATAAAAAAATAATCTAACAGGTTAACTTTAAGTGAACTCATGTATCCCCAAAAGCGACTTTCATCCCCCGCCATCAGGATCATTATGCTAACTTTTTTATCATAGTGGATACTTTTAGTATCCTTATAGCAATATTATAACTTAACTCAGAGTCAAGTTACAAGCGAGTTAAGCTAAAAAATTCGCTTCAAGCGAACTCCGCCCCCTTCGTTCGTCAATCTTATGCTGCTGGTGGTATAGTCGGGTTCCGTTCGCTAACATTTTCCGACCTTTGCCGCGTCTTGTACTGATCCGCTCAGTTCGCCAATCCACCTAATCCCCCTTTATGTACCGACCCATACCGCCCTCTTTCGCCTAACCAGCGAACGCACCGCAGTGATGGCACCGTCATCTCTAATCTTCTAGCTATTTCGCTTTTACTTTCCGCGGGATCATATCCAAAAAAGGCGCTTGTACGTTAATGTGTTGTATAATAAAAGTATGGATATATTGATATATGTATGGCGTGGAAAGAGGGGGGAATTACTATTGAAACTTACTAGTAATATGAAATGTCCTTGTGGAAGTGGAAAAAAGTATAAAAACTGTTGCAAAACTATGGATGATGAAGAAAAAATTATTTATCTTAAGGCTGAACAAAAACTATTGTTTGAATTATGTATATCTGAAGAACTTGAGGATTTTTCATTTTCATATGGTGATATTAAAATAGAATTGGATGTTAACGAAGGTAAATTTATAGCATTTCAAAAAAGAGCGGTTTCTAACCGTGTAGTAAAGACACTTTTAGAAGAACATGCGAATATTAAATGTATGGAAAAAACGGTTTCCGATGATGTAATTATGATAATCAAAGATTTATGGTCGCCATTATCTTCAGCAATTGATGATTTAACAAATTGGATTCATCTAGCATTGTTTATCAATCATAATGGCAGGTTAACAAATGCAGCGACAAATACATTTAGTATTGATCAAAAAACTTGGAAAAAAGGTCCTATTGATTTAGAAGCACATATTATATTTAAACAGTCTTATAATCTAACTCAAGAAAGAAAGGATTATATACAGAGACAGTTAAATAATGAAAGATTACCTTTTATAGCTTTTAAGTATTTAATAAAAGCTAAGAATGAAGAAGAAAATGAAATTAAATGGATTAACGCTACTATTGCTGCTGAATTAGCGGTTAAAGAATTTTATATGAATTACGATGAAAAATTAAACTTCATTGTGTTAGAAATGCCATCTCCGCCACTGTATAAAATGTATGGAAAAATGTTGGAATCTATTACTGGAAAAAAATGTTCAAAACTCAAATCAATACAAAAAGGTGTAGAAATAAGGAATTCATTGGTACATAGACCAAGTGAGCAGAAACTATCGACACCTCAAGTTAATGAATATATATCTGATGTGGAGACTTCAATTTTTGAACTTTTAGATATATTAGGACAAGATAAGAAATTTGTGGATGATTTTAACGAATATGAACAAGACAGAATTAAGCTCTATGAGGAATTTAAAAAATATGAAGCACGTTTTGTAATATCTAAAGATGGAGAAAAAGACCTATTTGCAAATATAAAATATCCTAATTGAAAATTAATTTCGAACGAAGATAAGTACTTATAATACTTAATGGGCATGTGGCGGGACCACTAATAAAGATTTAACAAATAATCCGCGTGCAAAAAAAGGGGGGGCTACTTATCATCCTCCCTTCTCTTCCATTTCTTTCAATTCATCTTGCCACGTAGCGCCGATACCACCGCTAGGCGTATTCCATCGTTTTTTTTGACGTAGGATTCTCGCCTTATCTTCTTCTGTCAACTTGTATTGCTTCGCTTCTTTTTCTTCCTTTCATTCACACATTAAAATTATTAATCCGATCACTCGCGAGTATCTTTGTCTCTTCTTCTCAGTATAATGTCGGTTACACACGCCAAACCTACCGATAATCCAAACGCCACGCCAAACGCTGCTACGTATAGATTGCCGAATGCCTTCGCTGCGCACATAAATAAAAATGCGAATATAATTAGATACCTTTCCTTACGCTTGTTCCTCACGCTATAGTATCCTCCCTTCTGACGTTCCTTTTTCGCAGTCTCTTCTTAAAACTTCTTATCGTACTTCTAGCGGAATCAAATGATCGCCCCGTCTTTTTCGATAGTGCTCTAGAGATTTCAGCCTCCGTAACCTTATCGTAATTCTTCGCGGTATGTATCATAGTGTCTAATACAATAAAATCTATTTCCTTCACGCATATATTCTGGTATAACCTTGCGTATGTCTCTTCGTATGTACTCATATTATCGATTGCTTTTTCTTCCGTAGTATCTGTACAGTCCAACGCTTTAAATGTGTTACTATCTTCTATAAGCGTTATCTTGTATCGTTTTCCGCCTCTTCTTCCGCAATAATCTCGTAACGATCGATAGATAAAGTACTTCACTCTTTTGTCGAAGTCTCCTCGCTCTACATCAAACGTTCTAATTGCATATCTTATTCTACGGAAACAATCATCGATGAAATGTATCTCATTGTTTATACGATGCCAATTATCATTGGCTAGTCGTTCTATTAACGGTATGTAATGCGCTTTTATCATCGTTCTATATTTATTATTGTATATTCCTATGTAATAATCTTCCACTTCTTTTTTAGCTAGTATCGCTATTCTATTCAATGTTTCTTTTATATTTTCGCCTTCATTTGCGTACTGTCCGATAGTAAGTCGTTTCTGCATACGTAAGTCTTCCACCTTTTATAGCACCTGTACCCCCGATATTCAACTCACTCCGCTAGTGGCGTTCAATATCGAATTTATGCTATTGACAATCGGTGACGCACTTACTAGCAGAATGGAGCGATAACAGGAAATAGGCGCGAGTTCGTTCCCTACTCGCAGTGAATGCGAATAGAGAAGCGGATCAAACTAGCGTCATGTCACGCATAACGAGGTCTCTAGTACTTGCCGTTCCTGCCCGTGTACTTCCGTACTCAACGACTTTCTACATACAAGTTTGCCCCTGTATGCGATATCTTTCGTTGATTCCTGCGATCGTAATCGCAACAAACACCACCCTAGCCGATTATGTGCGCTACCCACTAGACCTACACACGTAAGGGAACGGAATTACGTTAATCGTGTAGCGCTAGTGTTTGCGGCGGTCTAGCTCCCCTTTTACGTTTTTATAGCGGTACGGCTTCCGCTTGTTGACTTACCGCATCAGTACCTAAAAAGACATTACTAAAGACGCCTTGCAATCTTCGAATTTTTTCGATAGAATGCAAAGTAGATGATCGGACTGATACGGCTTGTCCTGTATTCAGTTTAGATGTGTGTATGTTTTGAGTCTCCGATTGCCGTCGGGGACTTTTTTCTTTATCTTATTCTTCTTAATTTTGTTAATGGTGAATACTCATCATGACTCTTACGCATCTCCTTAACGTCCATTTGTATATAACGTCGCATTGTACGAATATCCGACCAACCACCAATCTTTTGTAATGTGAATGCATCACAACCATTTAAGATCATATTCTTAGCCCATGTATGACGATAAACATGTGCAGTTACTTTCTTATCTTTAATATCCGCTTTCTCTGCGTAATACTTTAGACGCTTATTAAAGTGATTTGCACCTAATGGCTCGCCATAGCTAGACAAAAATATCCGCTCTGTTTTAAAATGCGCTTGGTTCTCGTTTATAAGCTGCAATAATAATTTAGTCACATGAGTAGAGACGGGCACTAATCGAGACTTCCTATTTTTACTTTTATCGGATTGAATCGTAATAAAGCGGGTTTTAAAATCAATATCCGCTGCACGTAATCCCATTAACTCCTGTATACGTAGTCCCGAATCTAGTAAAACATTTATTCCTACAAAATCCCGAAACCCTACGAAGTCTCGCAGGTTAGGTTGCCGCAATATTCTCTTTACTTCTTCATCGGTAAATGAATTTGTTAAATCGATATCCTGCCGCAATAGCTTAATCTTTTCTATAGGATTAATCTCGATTAATTCCTCTCTATATAAATGGTTGAGTAGTGCTCGTAATGTACGAATATTAATGTTTATTGTCGTATCGCATAAACCAATCCCTTGCTTGTCAGCGTCAATAAATTTATGCCCTTCATAACGCTTCTTATCGTATTTCATGTAGTTGATATAGTTGCGAAATGTTTCTGTTGTTAGTTCGTCGATATATTTAACTTCGTAATTATCGAGCAACCAATCGGTAAAATATCCCCACATCTTCGTATAGTCTCTTAACGTTCTATCTCGACAACCTTCCGCACGTTTTCCCGAAATAACAATATCTAACGCTTGCTCCAAAGTTAGTTGCGGATATTTTTTACTAGCATTCGTCATCTTTGTAATACGCTTTTTCTTCTTTAAAGCCAAAAGAAAAGACCTCCCTAACGATTAAATTTCATCGCTAAGAAGGTCGTCTTCCACAACCGTATATTGAACGTTTTAGGGTCGTTTATCTCCCTAAAGATACTTGTTTTCCTGCGGTCTAAACCGTATAATCCGCAACCCGCCGACTCAGTTTTCGCTTAGACTAACGAAGCTAAATACTTAGCACTCTTCCGGCTTACCAGCATTCGTCGCCGTACGGAAAGATGATCCACATCCGCATGATGCGATTGCGTTTGGATTGTCGATTGTAAATCCACCGCCAAGCATAGATTGTTTATAATCAATTTTTACTCCTTTAACAATTGGAGCACTTTCTGTATCGATAACAAATTCAACACCGAAAAATTCAAGAACTGTGTCGTCTTCTTTTGGTTCTACTTCAAATCCTAAGCCGTAAGAAAGGCCAGTACATCCGCCGCCATGTACAGCAAGGCGCACGTACTTCTCTCCATCTTCAGCATCTTTTAACATATCTTTAATTTGAAAAGCTGCTTGTTCTGTTACTTCAATCATGAAATACACCATCCTTTCTGTTCTCATTCTATTATACATCTTTACGCTTCTATCTTGTACTCATACACTCCGCGGCAAATTACTTCCGCTGGTCCTTTCATTAACACATTACCTTCTTCTGTCCATGCAATCATTAAATCGCCACCAGCTAAATGAACTATAATTTCCTTACCACGTTCCATTTTCCCATTTAAAATAGAGGCTACAACTGCAGCACACGCCCCCGTTCCGCAAGCTTGTGTTACACCAGATCCACGTTCCCAAACACGGAAGTTCATCTCTGCATCATTCAAAATCTCGACGAATTCAACATTTACTCGCTCTGGGAACATTTCATGTGTCTCCAGGACTGGACCAAGTGTTGTAAGAGGTGCTTGCTCTACATCATCAACAAAAATAACCGCATGCGGATTCCCCATTGAAACAGCTGTAAATGCATAACGATGATTATTGTATAAGAAGTTTTCACGAATAAATGGTGTTTCACCTTCACCAAGCATCGGTATTTCTGCACGTGTTAAACGCGGTGCTCCCATATCGATTTTCGCTAATGTAACTTTCCCTTCTTCTACCGTTACTTCCGCTGTTACAATACCAGCTAACGTTTCAATTTTGAAAACTGTTTCTTCTACTAGTTTATGCTCATACGCATATTTCGCTACGCAGCGTAAACCGTTACCACAGCTCTTTCCTTCTGAACCATCATTATTAAACATGCGCATTTTCACCGGAGCTACGTCAGATGGACAAATTAAAATCATTCCATCTGCTCCAATACCAGTATTAATATTTGAAACCTTTTCCGCGACAAGAACTAAATCTTCTTCAGGAATTTGTTCTTCAAACATATTTACATATATATAACTATTGCCAAGACCATGCATTTTTGTAAAAGAAAATTGGCTCATTTGTATTCACTCCAAAAATAGTTTGTTATTTTAAGTATAAAATGCACGCTTTTAGAACACAATATGAATGTCCCCCGTTTCTCATATTTGACAACATTTGGCGATGAGCCATTCTTGCACAAATTGTGTAAGAAAAAAAGCCCTTCTACAAGGGTCTTTTTTATTTATATACAATATTATCCTCCCCCGCGAAAGAAGATTTTATCTAATAGAAAAAGGTGCTGCTGATTGCAACACCTTAAAACATTGGATTTTCATCCAAATACTCATATACATTATTGACCAGTTCTTCTACTGTAGCACCTTGTACGACTTCACCATTTACAAGTGCAAACGGCCCTTCAAAACAAATACCACAATATCCTAAACAACCATATTCCATTACATCTAAATTCGGATCTTTTTCTAATTTCTCTAAAGCTGCTTGTGAACCACTCGCAAGGTTACCTACACAAAATTCAATTAATGGTTTAATCAAAATTCTCCCCCCTGTACTACAAAACAAATTACCTTCTGACTATCTATAAGAAGAAAACTAAGCTGTCTCTTGTTGTTTTCGTTATACATTCTAAACTATTTAGTTACTTCACTATTTCACTTCAAAGTAGATGGACTTATTTTATATAACATGCTGCTCGCAATGAAATAGTAATTAAAAAGGAAAAACAGTTTACTTTACTTTTCTTCTTATTGTACAACAGAGTATTCATTCATGCATTGTTATTTGTTCACAAATTCGATATAATTTGATTGAGTAAAGTCAAAATATTTTATTAATATAAAATTGTATGATTAGGGGATATTTCAACAGAAAAGGGGTAATCCATCATGAAACACCTCGTAATACTAGGTGGCGGCTACGGTGGAATGAGAATTCTGCAGCGGCTACTTCCAAGCAACCAACTTCCAGATGATGTACAAGTGACATTAATCGACAAAGTACCATACCATTGCTTCAAAACTGAATATTATGCATTAGTTGCGGGTACTATTTCAGAAACACATATTCGTATACCGTTTCCCGAGCACCCACGCCTCAATATTCAATACGGCACAATAACAAATATTGATCTCGAAGAAAAAGCTGTTCATCTCGATGGCGGCGAAGCAATCCCATATGATGATTTAATTATCGGTCTTGGCTGTGAGGATAAATATCATAACGTTCCTGGGGCGAAGGAATATACACATAGCCTACAATCGATTGAACAAACACGTAAGACATATGAACAATTAAATAGTCTAGAACCAAACGCAACAGTAGCTGTCGTTGGTGCTGGATTAAGTGGCGTTGAAGTTGCAAGTGAACTTCGCGAAAGCCGTTCTGATTTAAAAATTCACTTATTTGATCGAAAAGATAGAATTCTATTCCCATATCCAGAGAAATTAAGTAGATACGTAGAAGAATGGTTCGTAAAACATAAGGTTACTATTATACGAAACTCTAACATTACAAAAGTAGAACCAAATATTGTGTACAACCACGATGAACCACTTGAATGTGATGCAATCGTCTGGACAGCTGGTATTCAAGCAAATGAAGTTGTTCGAAACCTTCCAGTTGAACAAGATGGTAGCGGACGGGTTGTTTTAACAAAATATCACAATATTCCAAATAACGAGCACGTGTATGTTGTAGGAGATTGCGCAGCACTTCCACACGCTCCATCTGCACAACTTGCTGAAGGTCAAGGAGAACAAATTGTCCAAATATTATTAAAACGTTGGAATAATGAACCACTTCCTGACGAACTACCTGTAATTAAATTAAAAGGTGTTCTCGGCTCTCTTGGTAAGAAGCACGGCTTTGGTTTACTTGCAAACCAACCATTAATGGGACGTGTACCGAGATTATTAAAATCCGGTCTTCTTTGGATGTACAAGTATCATAAAGGTTAATACTTTACAGACTGTCTACTAAATAGGCAGTCTCTTTTATGAGTTAAAATATAATTATCAGACACATCTTTCTCAATATGAATAATGATTTATTTTTCATTTTTATATTAAAAACTATCGATAAACAGTGTATGCTATTTATAAGTTGTTTTATTATTTCCTTTAAGACCGAAGTCATTCGGTCTTATTTTTTATGTTGTAAATACTTTTACAGGAGGTATTCCATTTCACTTATGAACTTAACGAAACTAAACGATCGAATAGAAGCGAAGAAGAAAGAATTGATCTATCTCGTTGAAAAGTACGGATTCACTCATGATAAAGTGATTTCTTTCAGCCAAGAATTAGATCGTTTACTTAACTTATTAATAGAACTCAAGACGAAGAAAAAACGTTGCTCTTTATAACCGTTACCTTCTCTTTTTTGATACGATATAAAGTGAAACTTTAATCAGTGTGGGTTTTGTTCCTCCCCCACTGATTATTAGTTGAACCAATCGGGCTTTTACGGGCAGTTGATCCCCACCTAACTTCTTTGCTTTCGCTGAATTTTGAGGTGGGGGTCTTACTGCCCGTTAATGCGGGATAGCTAGAATCAGAAAGGAGCCCTCTATGTTTATATTAAAAGACGTTACATATAAAGATATACTACACATTCCTTATTTACAGATTCAAAAAGAAAAAATCACATGTATTATCGGTGAGAGTGGGAGCGGAAAAAGTACATTGCTCCGTATGCTAAATGATTTGCAATCTCCAACATCCGGTACAATTGAATATAACGGAAAGCTGATTTCCGATTACCCTCCTATTCAATTACGACGTGACATAGTCATGCTTGGGCAAACCCCACCTATTTTTGATGGAACGATTAAAGACAATCTATTAATGGGACTTCGTTTTTCTGAAAAACCATTTCCAAATGACGATGCCTTGCGAAGCGCATTAACGACTGTTAGCTTAGAAAAAAATTTAGAAGACAACGCTGATTCATTATCAGGCGGGGAAAAACAACGACTTGCTTTTGCACGTATCGTACTTATGGATCCACCTGTTTATTTATTAGATGAACCAACCTCGGCACTAGATAGCGATACAGAACGCCGCGTTATGAAACAATTTACTATGCTAGCAAGAGAAAAGAAAAAAACAGTTATCTTCATTACACACTCGCAACAACTTCCAGAAGAAATTGCAGACGATATTATTGAAATTAGTAAAACAAACGGTGCAACTAGAAAGGAAGTGCTCTCAGTTGAAGGGCGTTATTGAACTCCAAATTTGGCAACTTGCCGCTGCATATATTTTTATTCTTATTTTAATTGGACTTGTAAAATTAAAAGGGATTCCTCGTGAAAAACAAATTGCGCTCGCAACATTCCGTATGACGATTCAGCTCGTACTCGTTGCATATGTCCTTACATACGTATTTGAAAATAGTAATCCATTTTATACAATTGCCCTTATTACTTCTATTACTACCTTTGCAATTTTTAATATTTATAAACGAGTCAATATCCCGATGTCTAAAGAATTAAAACGAGTAGCCGCGCTTTCCATGGTTGCCGGATCAATCGGGCCACTTCTACTATTTATCTTTGTTATTATCGGGCACGACCCTTGGTATGCGCCGCAATATATCGTTCCGATTACGGGAATGTTAGTCGGGAATGCGATGACAGGCGTTTCTCTCGGTGCAAATACGTTCTTAAACAATATGAAATCGCAAAGAGGTCAAATTGAAGGCGCACTTATGCTCGGCGCAACACCGAAAGAAGCCGCTGCGCCGCTCATACGAGACGCTTTTGACTCTGCTATTTTACCAACAATCAATTCTATGGTCGGAATGGGGATTATAAGCTTACCAGGCATGATGACTGGTCAAATCTTATCTGGTGTATCACCATTTACAGCCATTCAATATCAAATCGCCATTATACTTGGTATTTCAGGAAGCACTGCCTTTGCTGTTATTATCTTCTTACAGCTTGGATATAAAACATTCTTTAATAAGCGGTGTCAGTTGAAAGAGATTGACTATGCTGCGAAGTGAATCGTAACTCTCGCTTGGTAAATGATGCACCGTTCTCGGTGAGTCAAATTATATCGACGATTTTTCGAATATATCTATCATAACTCAAAATATATCAACGATTCGACAAGGAATATCGACTTACCGACAAAAAATGACATAATAAAAAGAGGAGGCCTATTCGCCTCCTCTTTTACTTACGCCTTCTTCACGAACTGTGATTTTAACTTCATAGCTCCGAAACCGTCGATTTTGCAATCAATATCGTGATCGCCATCAACTAGACGGATACTCTTTACTTTCGTACCGATCTTCACAACTGAAGAAGTTCCTTTTACCTTTAAATCTTTAATAACAGTAACAGCATCGCCGTCTTGAAGAACGTTTCCGTTCGCATCTTTTACAACTTTTGCACCATCATTATTTTCAGCTTCTGCTTCTTGGCCCCACTCATGAGCACATTCTGGACATACGAAAAGAACGCCATCCTCATACGTATATTCTGAATTACATTTTGGACAATTTGGTAAAGTAGCCATAAATTCATTTCCTCCGTTCATTATTTATACGTAAAAATCAAAATTGATGTTTACATCTCGATAAATAAAATTTGTATAGCATTTCTTTATAGTGCCATAGTCTTACGTTATTGACAAGCCTACCTCAAATTCTCATTTTTTATTGTATTTTACAAATTTTCAATTCGTATAGTGTTTCCAAATCAAAAAGAAGAACCTTCACAAGATTCTTCTTTTCAAAATGAACGAGTTCTGACTAGAACCCCCAACCATTTTCTTCAATGTAAAATTGATACTCTTCTAACTCTTCTTCACTTAACTTCTTATTATTCTCATATACTTCTTGCCATTCAAAATAGTCTTCACTGAAGTAAACAGCAAATTTAATTTTCACGTTTTTCTTCTCTATATAATCATAACCAGTAAACTCTACTACGTCATAATCGTCTTCTTTCTTCACAAACTTCCAAGTTGGATTATCCGTCATAACCTCTAAAGTAATACCTTCACTACTTGAACGAACGACATTTTTAATATTCGGCTCAGTTGGTAAAAGTGAGAATCCGAACATAGCTCCACCAAACACGATTCCAACTATAACCTGAAAACCAACCATACTAGCAAAACTAGCGCCACCCTTTGATTGTAAGTAATACGCCTTCTCATGATCTGGCATATTTTCTTCCTTATGTAAAATACGGACAGCATGCTTATAATATAAACGGTTTCCTTGCCATCCAGTAAATATCATCGTTCCTAATTGAAGAACTAAACTACATGTTAAATAAATCCCATCTGGAATATCTATAAAAGGAGTTACAACGATACTAGGTACCGCCAATAACGTAAGTATAATAAACAACTTATACATTTTACGATAAGCTAACCAAAAAGTTGGGAAGAAAAAGGCTACCCAATTCCACGTATTCCCTTGCGCTGGATTTTCTACTTTGCCCCACTTAAAGTCATAATAAGCTATATTCTTTTGAACAACTTTATGCAACTCTTTTGGGGAATTTGTTTCTTGTAAAACAGTGTCCTTCACGTACATCATCCTTTTCTTCTTTCTGCATACATGTATTTTATAGAAAGAAAAAGAAGGAATCTAACAAAAAGTACATATATTTCATAAAAATAAACGGAAATCGAATATATTCCGACAATTATCCGTTTATTATTCCATTTTACTTTTTAACATATTAAAATACTTATGAATGATACATTTAATACACTAAGTTAATCATTTTGTATATTTGATAATAAAAATGTTTCACATGAAACTATTTATATTTTGTATTACCTTGTCTCTACACAATGTGTGTAAAGACACTACAAAAAGACCCCCTTTTCAAAAAGGCGTCTTTTTATAGTTGAAAATTTACTACTATAAAAAATGAATTATTTAATAAATGAATTCCCCATGGAACGAGTAAATTATTTGTTTTCTTATACGTATAAGCTAAACATATACCGCCACCAAAAATATATAAAACACTACCTACTGTAAGGGGATGACCTAAAGTAAATATAGAAGCACTTATAACGGCACTGCTAAGTATAGAGAAGCGCTGAGATAATTTCATAAAAAACATACCTCGGAATACAAGCTCTTCCCAAATTGGTGCAAAAACAGTGAGTACAACTACGTATAAAATGATTTCACTTTTAGTAGGCTCTATTACTATATTAGATTCATTCACACGAAGCCCATGTGGTAAAACTAAATTTAATACTGCAATATATATAAGGAGCACGATCATTGTCATTACTATCGTTACATAATGCTTAAAATTATTGAACTGTATTGTTTTTAATAAATGTACACAGTAATTTCTCGCTGGTGAATATATTAAAATAATAGTAAGAAATGTTAAAGGCGGAATAAGATGATCTACATACCATGGATATAAGGAAGAGTCATAAACAAGGTTCAAAAAAACTACTCCATACATTACCCCAAAAATAATTATTATCATACTAATTACTTCGCGCATACTCATTACTACATACTTTTCTTCATAAGTAGCTAATTCTGTATTCACCCTATCCCCTCCAGTATAATTAAACCTTTTAAACCATTATATACCAATTTTAATTAAAAAACAGACGATACAATCTACTGTATCGTCTGTTTTTCCCTACCATTTCTCTCTACATGTTTCAATTAAATGCAGTAAGTACTTCCTCGTCATATCTGCCCTTCTCCACCTTGAGAGCATTCGCTTTTCTTTTGGATTCTGCCGTATTCTCGCTACTTCTTTTAATAAAATCTCCCATTCTTCCCCTGAACGTTCTAACAAGTATTGCAATCCTCTATCTTTTGAAACGATTGTTTTATGATCCAGTGTATATAAAATACGTCCCATCGTAACGACAGCTGATTCTACCCACTCTTCTATAAAAAATAAATATGGTTGCTTCGCTTTTTCACTCCAGTACTGTTCTACGTTGTATTTCATCGTATTTACTACATCATCCCACCTTATTTGAAACGAAAGGTCTTCTGCTTCTTTCCCGGTAACTGTAATACCTTGATTTTTTAACGTCCACCATGTGACCGCATTAATATCCCAATGACCTATATTCGCTTTACCATCTGCACAATACACGTACTCATTCATTTCATCATTGTATTTCCCTAAATCAGCAAGCGGAATATACATACCGTCCATTCTTTTGCCTAACGTACTACCACTAAGTTTCTTATGTAATTCTACAAGTTGTTGTTTTTCAGCCTCATTCACGGAATCACTTATTACCGTAACAAAATCAACATCGCTCGTTTCTACATGAAATGCACCAAGTGCGATAGACCCGTAAATATATACCCCGACTATTTTTTCATCCAAAAAAATTTCTTTTAATTCTACTGTGTACCGCTCCATTAACTGTTGTACTTCTGTCGGTAACGCATACTTCACTCCATTTTTCACATCTATCCCTCCAATAAAAAAAGCCTTTGCAAATTCGCAAAGGCTTCCTGCTTTATAAATATTTCTCGATTTCTTCGTAAACATCCTTCAAACGAGGATTTCCTTCTCCAACAACTTCTCCATTTACAAGAACGACTGGATAAAATAGATCTTCCTCCACTACGCGCTCTGCGAATGCTTTTTTATCTTTATCTTCTTGTTCTTCTTGAAAATCAATATACTCGAAATTAAATTTATTTTCTTGTCCTTCATATTTACGACCAATCGCCGCTTGTAGCCACTCAAACGTTTCTGTTGAAGATGGCATTCCAACGCAGCTCGCACAAATTACTTTCGTCCCATACACTTGCACATTAACCATTTCTTCTCCCCCACTTCTTATTTCAACAGTATATTCAGATATCTTAGTACGTAAGCACATCATTTTACAAACTTATTCCATACCCCTATACTGAAAAAACACGTTGTAAACATGATAAAAAATTTCGACATTAAAACAAGAACAGAAAAAATAGATTTTCCCCTCTATCTTGATTATAATAAAACTGATGAAAGGAGTCGATAAAAATGGAAAACCCACATATGCAAGAACAAGTACTAGAAGTATTAGATAAATTACGTCCATTCTTACTTCGCGATGGCGGAGACGTTGAATTAGTAGACATTGAAGAAGGTATCGTAAAATTACGCCTTATGGGTGCTTGCGGAAGCTGCCCAAGTTCTACAATCACACTAAAAGCTGGTATCGAACGCGCATTACTTGAAGAAGTACCAGGCGTTATTGAAGTAGAACAAGTATTTTAATCTAAAAGCGGAAGCGGCTCGTTCAAAATGTGAGGAGGATGGAGCTTCTGACATAGAGGCGCTTTTTGCCTCGGCGGAAGAAGCGAAGCCACCGAACATTTTAGCCGCTGGAGCTAGATATTAATCTAAAAGCGGAAGCGGCTCGTTCAGAATCGCTTCCTAAAGAGAGACCCATTTGGGTCTCTTTTTTTATTCAAATAACACTTCTCCTTTAACATCATAAAACAAAATTGGAAATCATTCTCAAAAAGTGAGATAATTAATACTATAGAATCGTTCACACATATAAAGTAAAAAACATAGGGGGACGACACATGCCAAAAATGGGGAACACTTTTTTAACAATTCAAGAACTAGAAAAGAAAAAAGAGTATTTATTAGGCCTTTCATCCGTTATACCAACATGGAATGCGAGCTATCAATTTTTATTTAAAGAAATCCAGCAAGAATTATTGGGTAAAGTAAATGAAAAACTCGAAAAGCATCAATTCGTTTTAAATATATGTGCAGAACAACAAGTAGGGGCATAATGTATTACATACAATTGTGATATATAAAAAAGAGACCTCCATCGGTCTCTTTTTTATTTTAAGACAGCCAATCTAATTTCCTAATCCCTAACTTATCAATTGGTAAACGAAGTGAGCCATAAAAATGCTTCATAAATTGCTCAGAGCGGTTCACATCGTGTAAAATGGCTTCTAGGCGATCTCTGTATATGCTTTTTTGTTCTTCGTTTCCAGTTTGGTAATATCTTTCGACTGTTTCAAAATAGTGAAGCGGGAACAGGAGCCTTGCAAATAATAGGCGCCAACCAAATGAGGATAGCGAATAATTCCGTTCATAATCTGTAACAAATTGAACGATTGTTTGCTCCCAGTCTTTCTTTTTTTCTATCATCATATAGCGGATTAATTCTGCCATATCTCGAGTTGGGTGATCATACACCCAATCAAAAGGAAGTTTGAGACGCTTCGTTTGATGCCATAATAAAGGTGTGAATCGTTCTTGGCAAATTGTTGCTGCATCAGTCATTTGCGGCGTATCATCCATCTCTGTATCGACAACATACTGAATTGCATTTTCTGCAACTCCTAAGTAATACGGGAAGGATTCAATAAACAATTGATCGAATACGTCTGTAGGGTGGTTCATCACTTGTGATTGCCAAAACTTTTCTAATTGATCGAGCCTTTTTTCCCATAACGCTTTCCATTCGCCTATGCGGCTTAATTGCTCGATTTCTTCTGGAAAGAATGCACCTCGTTTATGGAATATAGAAAGCTCACTTCCTAATGATGTAGCATGTCGTTCTAACGCACGCATACCTTTTAATAAGCAGTAATTTTGTTCTTCTATCTCACTTACATAGTAGCCGTGTATAGTCGGAACGAAAGTCGCTACAGTTATATCCCCTTGCTGGTTCATATAATCACTGAGCTTTTTCATCTCTACAAGTACTTCTTCCTCCATTTCTCCAATTGGAACAAGTACATAAATTTTGTTGCGAATCCAAAAGCTTTTATAGGGGCCAAGGGGGATTAATTCTTTAACATGCATATGATAATGCTCATAAATATGATGAATCATCGCAGTCGCCACCTATGGTTTTTCTTTATATATATGAGCTTGTGCTCGCCTTTCATTCCTATGCACATGATAAAGCAACGAAACGTATACAAATACTAAAAAGAAAAAAAGGTGATAAACATGAAAGAATCAAATCAACTACAAGAAAGAGCATTACAACTATTACAAGAACGTGGTGTAACAATTGACGATATTGCTGAGCTTGTTCATTTTCTTCAAAAAAAATATCATCCAAATTTAGAGATGTCAGAATGCCGTTATAACGTTGAGCGTGTATTATCAAAACGTGAAGTACAAAACGCACTGATTACTGGTATCGAACTCGATGTCCTTGCTGAAAAAGGAATGTTAAGTGAGCCGTTACAAGATATCGTAAAACGTGATGAAGGCTTATACGGAATTGATGAAGTGATCGCACTTTCTATCGTTAATGTGTACGGCTCTATCGGTTTCACGAACTTTGGATATATCGATAAATTAAAACCTGGTATTTTAGAATTCTTAAATGATAAATCATCTGGAAAGGTGCATACATTCCTTGATGATATCGTTGGCGGAATTGCTGCCGCTGCTTCAAGCCGCTTAGCGCATAGAGCTGAGCATTCGGAATAAAATATGAAAGACCGTCAGTTTCATACTGACGGTCTTTCGTATTCCATGAGCATAAATTCTCTCCCGCGGCTCAAAAAAATAGGACCTTGCTGAAAACCTATGTTTTTATATAGCGTAATCGCTCTTGTATTAAATGTCGCTACACTAAGTCGAAACGTTTTCGGCCTAAATGCTTTAATAGCAAAGGCTATCCCAGCTTGAAAAAATATTTTCCCCAGCCCTTTCCCTGTTAACGCTGGCTTCATGCCAAGTCCGATATCAATTACATCTTCTCCACCATATAAATGAGCATCTCTTCCCCCTGGCACTTGTGCATTTTCCCCAAAACAAAAATAGCCGATAAACTCCCCCTTATCGTCACAACAACCGTAATACGTCCCATCTAATAATTCTTCTATTACTTCTTCCTCGCCTGAAAAACTATACAAATTATAAGGTTCTTCGTACGTCCACGTATTTATCTCATTCGCTTCTTCTTTTGTTAACTTATGTATATCCATCCTTCTCTCCCCTAATCAAATATTCTATATATACTCATTCATTTTTCGCGCCTCATTTCCCTCTAATTGGAATATGCATAATTACATACGCACACTTATGAAACAAATGGTACAATTTATTTGAATCGCTGTTGCTACACTTCTTGATCAAAGAAAAGGCGTTAAAACGGATATTAGCGCCTTATCAAACTCAAGCAATTGGCACATTTTGTCATCATGAAAGACACTCAAAAGAGTGTCTTTTTTTTATATCTTACAAGGACTTACTCATTTAAAAGTATAAATACATAAAATAATGTAACTCTTTACACACATGAATCTTTTTCTAAAAGTTGTGAAGTAGACTCAAAATAAAAAAAGCACTCTTGGCTAGAGTGCTTTTTACTTTCAAACAAGGAGGTTACATAATATGGATAGTACTCTCGTATTTAACTTCGGCATTGGTATTGTTATTATTTTATTTGTTTTCTTTGTTCTTTGTATGAGTGGGGTATAGCAATCTTTTATGCTGATAACTCCTTTAAAGTATCACTTAATTTAAACTTTCTTAATTGTAATGACGCAATCAATGCTGCCCCCGCTCCAAGCATCACGCTAGCTAGAGCCAGTATGACAACTTGATTATACGGAATAATAATAACCGTTAACTCTAAGCTTGATAACACGATATAGCTAAACATAATCCCACCAAAAATTCCGATACAACCAGCTATCGCTCCAAGTAAAGTTCCCTCTAATAAAACGATCCTTCTCATTTGCTTCGGAATAGCTCCTACCGCACGAATCATACTAATTTCAGCACGTCTTTCATGCAAACTTGCGACAATTGCATTCATTAATCCTATGCCAGAAATAATGAAAACAATTACAACTAACAAGCGAATTAACATCATCATTTGCGATAATAACTGCTCTTGTTCTTTCAATAAATCATAACTGTTTATAACTTCTACATTCTCTTTATTCTTTGTAATTTCTTTTACTTGCTTCTTAATCCCTTCAAATGATTGATTAGAATTAGTCATAATTTGAATTGCTTCATATCCTTGTACGTGAAACTTATCGCGAGCCCATTGTTCATTCACAAAAATATCCAAACTCCTTAACCTTAATCCTTGCTCAATAATCGAAACGACTTTAATTCTTTGTTTTTCTTTCCCTTTTCCTTGTACGTCAACCGTATCATGCAACTGAAGCCCTAAGTTTTTAGCCACTTCTTTCGTAATGACTCCCTCACCATCTTGTAATGGCTTATTTAAAGGTTGTCCTGCAATCACTTTCGCCTTTGTTACTTTCTGGTACGCTACAATATCGTTACCTACAACTTCCATTGAATCATAGTTCAAATTGTTTTTTTTCATAAATTCATACCACTCTTGATTCGCTTTTTTAAAGTCATAATTCACAAGCTTTGCTGTAAAGTCAGTAGCATTCCCAACACTCGATTCCACACCATCAATTTTTCTAACCTTCTCCATCCAACTAAACGGTAATGTTTCTATTCCTTGCGACTCTACTGGAATTCTTACTACTAAGTCCGCTGGTAAATGTTTTTGTAACCCTTTTTTCATACCTTCATACATAGAATTTACATACATCGTTCCAACAAGTGCTAACATAAAACCAAATGCTAGTATAGCAACCGACACAGCTGCCTTATTCCGATAACGAATTACATTCCGGCTACTAATCGTCGTTTCAATTCGTAATATCATTTGGAACGGTTTTGCAATCACTGGTGCTATTACGCGAATAAATAACGGAATCGCCAATAACAAACCAACTGCAAATAACAGCGCTCCTATCGCACTTAGATTGAAACCGATATACTGCTCTAATATGCTACCCGTGAGTCCAATAACGGTACCAATGATTAAAATGCTAAGGCTAAAAGCACTCCATCTTTTTTCTTTTTTCTCATTACTAGGAAGACCTGGCCGAAGTGCTTGAACAGGTGGAATCTTTCTAACCATGAAAGCCGGTATAATAGCTCCTATGACAGACATAACAATCCCTAGTAAAAACGTAATGAGTAGAACCTCACCTGAGATTGAGAATGATGCTTTCCCTGCCCCCTCAATATTCACCCATTTGTTAATGAATGATGCTGCAATTGTTTGCGTACCTGCCCCCAGAATAACGCCTGCTAGCGATCCAATTGCTCCGATGCATAAAGCCTCTAATAAAACGACTAATATAATTTGATTTGGGTTACTACCGAGCGCACGTAATAATGCCCACTGCTTAAATCGACTTCTAACAGATAAGAAGAAACTTCCCATTATTAAAAGAGCTACAACAAATAAGGCAATACCACCTAAACTAAAAATTAACGGTTTCATTACATTTAGTCTTTCAAATGCCTTATCAACATAAGTACGTTGATCTATCTTTATATTTTCTATCTTCTTATTTACATCAAGAGCAATTGCTCTTTTCACATTTACATCAGCTGTTTTCACTTGAACGAGATTGAATTGATTTGATAGATTTAATTCTTTTTGAAGCCAATGGATTGGAAAATAAGCACTATGCCCCATCGCTGCCATTAACGGCGGATTTAAAATGCCGACGACTTTCACATTCTTTTCTCCATGCTGCGGGAATGGCAATTTGATCGTATCTCCTACTCTTATATTTTCACGATCTGTATACCCTTTTGTCAGTGCTACTTCAGCACCTTCTTTCGGATATCGCCCTTCTACTATTTTATAAGAATGCATTTCTGGAGAATCTTGCTCAACACCCCAATAGGACGGTTTTCCCGATAACTCTTTATAATTTGGAAAAGGATATGGTATAAGTACTTTTGATATTTTTTCAGCATTTTCTAAGCCATCTATTCCTTTTAAACTTTCATTATTTAAATACATATCATTTTTTATATAGCCAAATTGTAAATTATAATCTCCATACCGGCTTACTACTTGTTCCTTCACACTTTGTTCTACTGATTGATTACCTAGTAATAACATCGTCGCTAACATAACACCTAAAGCTGCACCGAGAGCAATCAACATATTTCGCAGCCAATTTTGTTTCATCGATTTTACTGCATACTTAATTACCCATCGCATCACCTTTACCTCCTACTTTAAAGTGACGATTCATAATCTCTTGAATGTGGATAACTTGTTGCGGGATATTTCGAAACTTCCACCCTTTACTTTCAGCATGTTCATGAATCACTTCACCATCTAATAAGAAAACAACTTTATCCGCATGGGCCGCTACGAACGGGTCGTGCGTTACAATGACAGCTGTTTGCCCTAACTCATCACACGCATTGCGAAGTGCCGCAATTATGTTTTTACTATTTTCCGAATCTAATGCCCCTGTTGGTTCATCAGCTAATATAATAGCCGGCTCATTTGCAAAAGCTCTTGCGATCGCAACCCTTTGCTGTTGCCCGCCTGATAACTGTGCTGGTAAATGTTTTTCTTTTCCCTTCAATCCAACAAGTTCTAATAAACGAGTTGCTGTCACCGTTGCCTTCTTTTGCGAGACATTATCTAACAGTAACGGTAATCCTACATTCTCTTCTGCACTAAACACTGGAATCAAATTAAACTGCTGAAAAATAAAACCGATTTTATGCCTTCTAAATAAAGCTAGCTCTTTTTCTTTTAATGTTGATATCTCTGTACCGTCAACTCGAATACTACCTACTGACGGAATATCTAATCCACCTAACAACTGAAGTAAGGTCGTTTTACCCGATCCACTAGCCCCCATAATACAGACGAAATCTCCTTTTTGAATTTGAAGATTAATGCCTTTTAATATTTTTACTTTACTATCCCCAATATCAAACGATTTTTCTAACCTTTCAATTTCAATAATATTCATCCCCATATCCCCTTCTCTCTCTATTTACCAATCTATATATTCTATTCAGAATGCAAAATCCCTACTTTTTTGTATTTTTTTGTCACATACTAACATGTATCCCATATTAGCTAATTACATTTTCGCTTTATTTCTCACGTCAAAAAGTTGACTCTCACAACAGAAGTAACCATAATAGTTACATAAATAAAAAACTATCCACAAATAGGAGGAAGAACAATGAAACATGTAATCGTTTATGCACACCCAAATACAGAAAGCTTCAACCATGCGATTTTAGAAACGGTAAAAAGTGAATTAGAAGAAAAAGGTCATGAAGTACGCGTTCGCGATCTATACGAATTAAACTTCAATCCAGTATTAGGCGCTTCCGATTTCATCTCATTTTCTCAAGGAAACACACCAGAAGATATTAAAGAAGAGCAAGAGCATATCTCTTGGGCTGATAGCATTACATTCATTTATCCAGTTTGGTGGGCGGGGCTTCCTGCTATTTTAAAAGGATACGTTGACCGTGTATTTAGCCATGGCTTCGCTTATGCTTACGGCGACAATGGTATTGAAAAGTTATTAAGCGGTAAAAAAGGCTTATTATTATCCACAATGGGAAATTCGAAAGAAGCATACACAGCAGGCGGTATGTTTGACGCAATGAAGAAAACAGCGGATGTTGGTATTTTTGAATTTACAGGCATTGAAACAATTGAGCATACATTCTATACAAGTGTTCCTTCTGTGGATGATAATGTGCGTAAACAATATCTTGAAGAGGTTAAAGATGCTGTGAATCGTGCGTTTTAATAAAAAAACTCCGGTTTTAACAACCGGAGTTTTTTATTTCATCATCAATTTCGGAATATATCTTTGAAGAATGCTTTCTAATTCACTCATATCTTCTTGTCTAATAAGTAAATTCACATTGTCATTCATTTTTTCTCGCCCGCGATATAAAAATATATTTTCTTTTGGATTTTCCCATGTTGATGTTTTATAGCCTTTTAATTCTTCATATGAATAAAAGTTCAATCCATCTATTACACCTTTTTCATATATTTGTACACTTTTAATAAGATAGATAGCTATTAAAGTCATAAAACAACTTGCTATAACATAACTACCCGACTGAATAAGAAACTGTTCAGCTGTATCAATATTGCCACTTACGTACTGAGCATATATATACATACATTGTCCAATGAAATATGCTGGCCCAAGTAACGCAATCCACCGTCTCTTCACTCGAGGATACATTGCAATGAGTTTTCCCGCGTTTTTTTTCATTTCATTTATTTTATATATTTTCCATAGAACAAAGAACAAAACACATAATGTAAAAACAAACATCATACATGACATCCAGTACACTCTTATTCCCTCCTTTGTATCATTACATATAAATTTTACATTTTATATACCAACAGCACATATGCAATTATGCATAAAAAAACAGGTAACCTCTTCCGGTTACCTGTTTTTCATTACATCTTCTCAATCCACTCCGTCAAGTTATGCACAACTTGCGTTGGTTGTACTTCATATTCTGTTAACTTCTCCACAGTTGTGACTCCAGTGTGGACAAGAAGGGTATGCATGCCAGCATTTATTCCTGCTAAAATGTCTGTATCGTAGTTATCCCCAACCATTAATGCTTCATTTTTTTCTATGCCAAGCACTTTTAAAGCTTGTTCCATAATGATTGATTCTGGTTTTCCGATAAAGATTGGTTCCACGCCTGTTGATACTGCTACAACTGATGTTAATGAACCGTTACCTGGTAATAATCCGCGCTCAGTCGGAATAGCAATGTCTCCATTTGTAGAAATAAACGTTGCGCCGTTACGCACAGCAAGACAAGCTTTTGCTAATTTTTCATATGTGATGTCACGATCTAAACCAACAACAACGAAATCAGGATTTTCATCCACAAGTTCAAATCCTTTTTCCACAAGCGCATCATGTAAGCCTTCTTCACCAATCATATATACAGTTGCGTCTTGTTTACGTTCATAAATGAAGTTCGCTGTCGCCATACTCGTTGTGAATACTTGCTCTGCTTCCGCTGGAATATCGAAACGAACAAGTTTTTCTGCCACTTGTTCTGGTTTACGAGTTGAGTTATTCGTAACGAATAAATAAGGAATACCGCGCTCTCCTAACGCTTTTACGAAGTCGCTCGCTTCTTCAATTTGTTCTTCTCCGCGATACATCGTACCGTCTAAGTCAATTAAGTAACCTTTATACATCATTATGTCTCTCCTTCTATGCTAACGTTCTCACCTTATCATACCACTCTTATATTACCCGCTTTTTCCAAAGAAAAAAACGCTTTACCTAAAAGCGCCCCATAACGTTCATTTTTTCTCTTTTACTTGGTAAGAACAACTACAATCGCCCTCACACATGTTTGCTAGCGTTTTCACATCTGCTCCTGCAAATAAACGATTATACATCTCTTTTTCATCTTCGCATACTTGCGGGAATCTCTCTGCAATTTCTTTTAACGGACAGTTTTGTTTTTCAATTACGAAAGAGTTCTCTCCATCTCTCTTTATTTGAACCATATAACCATTTTTCTCTTGCATAGCTGCTATCTCTTGCACTTTATATGCTAAATTCTTTTGATTACTCACTCGCTTTTGCAACTGTTCTTCCATTCGCTTCGTTCTCTCTGTTAAAACGTAACGAAGTATTTTTTCATCACCCATTCGAGCTAAATCTTCTAGCATATCAATCGCAAATTGCTTATACTCCTTCGGGAATGTATCTTCTCCCTTTTCACTTAATCCATATAAATAAGTTGGTCTTCCGACATGTTGTCTTACCATCTTAGAATAAATGAAACCATCTTTCTCAAGATTACTTAAATGTCTTCGGATCGCCATTTCTGTAATCTCTAAAACGTCAGCTAGTTCCGCTACTGTGTGCTCTCCCTTAACTTTCAACAATTGTACAATTTCATCTTTCGTCGTACGTGCTTCCCCCATGCTTAACCCTTCTCCCTTTTCCCTTTACTTTCTCACATACAATATAAGATCCCCAAAAGGCAGTCCCGGGGATCTTATAAGCATAATTATTCTGGTACAAATGCAGATACAGGTCCTAATTCCTTCTCTAAATAACTGCGAATATTTGCTGGGTATTTCTCTACCACTGCAATATGTTTTTGAATCGTCTTATATAATTCATCATGATTCATTTGAATATAATCTTGCGTAAGCATTTTTCGAAGAAGGATAATTTCTTTCATTCCTTGTCCTTCTTCTGCACTTATCACTCGCTCGTCCATCAAAATATCGATAATATCTTCATAACTTCCTGGATCGCGCATAATAAATCCATCAATCATCGCATTCCCTACATCTAATACACAATCAATAATTAGATGAGCTATACGTTCTAATGCGTAAAATTCAAACTCGGTTTCATATATCTTTTTCTCTTGAAATGTACTTGTTGCTCGTTCTAAACATACTAGCATTTGTTCTATTTTCTTTCTGTCTACAAAATACATGAATGTCACCTACCTGGAAATTAAAGCATTTACATTTTAATTGTAACGCTTTCTTCTGAAAAAATCGACAATTTTTCGAATTCACCTTTTCTCCGTTATTTGTTATAGTTATATTTGTATGATTTTTGAAATTGGAGGAATGGAATCTTGGAACGTGAACTCGCACTAGAAATTGTCCGTGTAACAGAAGCAGCAGCATTAGCATCCGCACAGTGGATGGGCCGCGGAAAGAAAAACGAAGCAGATGATGCAGCAACTACAGCAATGCGTGATATGTTTGATTCAGTAAACATGGCAGGTACAGTTGTAATTGGTGAAGGAGAACTTGATGAAGCACCGATGTTGTATATTGGTGAAGAACTAGGAACAGGTAACGGTCCAGAAGTAGACATTGCCGTTGATCCATTAGAAGGTACAAACATCGTTGCAAAAGGTCTTGCAAATGCAATGGCAGTTATCGCAATCGCAGATAAAGGAAACCTTCTTCATGCTCCTGATATGTACATGGAAAAAATCGCGGTTGGTCCAAAAGCAGCTGGTAAAATTAGCTTAGATGATCCAATTGAAAAAACAATTGAAATTGTAGCAGAAGCTAACAATAAAAAGATTCGCGATCTAACAGTTATCGTGCAAGAACGTGAACGTCATCAAGATATTATTGACCGTGTTCGTGCAAAAGGTGCACGCGTAAAATTATTTGGTGATGGTGATGTTGGTGCGTCAATCGCAACAGCACTACCTGGAACGGGTATTGATTTATTCGTAGGTATTGGCGGAGCTCCAGAAGGTGTTATTTCTGCAGCAGCATTAAAATGCCTTGAAGGTGAAATGCAAGCTCGCTTAGTTCCAATGAACGAAGAAGAAGAAGCTCGTTGTCGTGAAATGGGATTAGAAGACCCTCGTCAACTTCTTATGTTAGATGACTTAGTATCTGGGGATGATGCAATCTTCTCAGCAACTGGTGTATCTGCTGGTGAGTTATTAGACGGCGTGAAATTCCTTGGCGGAGATCTAGCTGAAACATATTCTATCGTTATGCGTTACAAAACAAGAACGGTACGATTCATTAAAACGCATCACCATTTAGATCATAAACCACACTTAAACTTAGATATTTAATAAAGGAGCCATGTGTATGGAAGAACGTTTCTTTCTGTACGACGATACAGTCGCTACAAGAACTCGTTTCGTTAGCTTTATGGGAGAAAATGAGCGTCATGATTTAGCGCTTTTATACTCCGATCGTCATTACGGTAAAACAATTGTCCTTGATATACAGCGCAATAGATTTGCAATCATCGGTCCTGACGATTTAAACGAACCAGGCTACTTAGAGCATGCATTTTCTATGACTGAAGAAATTGCAGAAGAATTACGCTCATTTTTATTTGAACTTATATAATTTATCTTAGGCACCAGCTATTTTAGCTGGTGTTTTTTCGCTTTAAGTATTTTGAATTTTCAATCTTATATGTTATAATTAAGAATAAATCTATTTGGATAGAAAGGACGTTATCTACGTATGCCGACATTTACTTTGTAATGGACCAGCAATTGGATAGCATTACTCTCAAAAAAGCACCGTGCTTTTTCAAGGGAGTAGTCTGCCCATTCCCATTACAAAGGAGCGTAACGCATCTGTAGTATGATGTTTACGGAGGTTCCTCTTTGGGGAACCTCCTTTTATTTTTGTCTTTTCCTCATGTCTTCATACTACAAGACATCCAAATAGCTGTATTACGTTTCTTTGCCACTACTATGAGAGGTGAAGGAAAATGCAAAAAGTACAACTTTCTTGGAGTTTATATGAAAACGAGCAAAATACAATCGAAAAGTATTGTAAAAATTGCAGACGCACTACCCTATTTACTGACACGAATATTCGTAGGCATAACGCCAATGGAAAAAATATATATCGTTTTGCCATTTATAAATGTCCGAAAGATCATACGTGGAACCAAAAACTTCGTATTTATAAATCATTTACTGATCATGTGGAAACAGTCGATATGACGCAGCAAGATCAAATAGAAACAACTACTACTATTTCCATTACGCAACATAAAGAAAACGGCATAGTCGAAATCACGATCGTATTAGATATCGTTTTCGGTTCCCACCGAATGGATAAAGCTTTATCCACATATATTTCCGACTGGAGCCGTACACTCATTGTGGATAAAATTAAAAATGGGGATATTCAATTGAACGGACAACAAATGAAACCAAATACAATACTTTCTGAAGGCGATCATATCTCGATTTGTTTATAATGCAAAAAATCCTCTTACAATCGTAAGAGGATTTTTTTATTTCTTCACTTTTCGTAATACGAAGTGTGCACAACCGAAGTTACAGTACTCGTATAAATACTCCGTTAACGTACTAATTTTCGTATCATATGTCGAACGTTGATTACTATCATCAAAGAAACCGCGCAATCTAAGTTGCTCATAACCCCAGTCCCCAACGATATAATCATATTTATTTAAAATTTCTGCATAACGCTCTTTAAATGCTTCTTCACTAAAACCGTCACGAAAGTTTTTAATTACTTCGTACTGCACATTATTAATGCTCACCGTAGCATGCATCTCTTGCTCTTGCTTTTGCTCCATCATTAACTTCCTCTCTAAGCATTCTTCTTTTTATCGTATCACAAAGCATACCAACCAACAATTTCAAATACAAAAAATTGAAAATTAGTGCATGCTATGGAGAAGGAGGTGATACATCGTGAAAAAACAAATTATACTCTCTCTCCTCACTCTTTCCTTATTCGCAGGCTGTCAATCATCTAATAAAGCCGAAATGGAACGTGAAGAAGGAAGTCGTGTTCTTGTTTCCAATAAAAACGACATGTATCATACGGAAAATACAAATACAAGATTAACGAGAGTCGGTTATTCATCTAAACAAAAACATGAAGTATCTAACAAACAAGTAGGAGCCATTAACCGTGAGAAAGTCGCTGAAATGATTACAAGCATGACAGTCAAACTTCCTGACGTTACAAACGCTGCTACGCTCGTTACCGATGATGAAGTATTTGTTGTATACCGTGCAAACACAACGGATCCAAAACTCGTAGCAGATCAAGTATATAAGGCTGCTTTGTCCATCGTCCCTCGCTATTATAAAGCATATGTATCAACAGACCAAAAGTTGATTTCTCAAATTCAAGGGCTTCAATCTGGCGCGTTAAATGATACAGAATATACACAGAGCCTCGACATGCTAAAGCGAGAAATGAGCAAAAATCCTCATTTAAACAATACGGGGGATCAGACTTTGAATGATATGATCAAAAAATAAAGAAGGTGGAGAAAACCTCCACCTTTTTTACTATTTCTTACGATCCGCATAAACCTCCATCGCATTACACATAAACTGTGCTAAACCTTCACCAAACTTATCGATATTTTTCGTGAAGCGCTCATCTGCGACGTACATTTGACCGAGTCCTTTAAAAGCATCTAATGAATATTCACTGAAGTTTTGCAAGTAATCGTACCATACTCCAATTGCTTCCTGTGCCTCTTTAGAATCTGGTGCGCCGTGTCTAAGCGCCGCTAAATTTCTGTAAATCATATTAAACTCTTCTTGATTGTCTTTTGACATACCTTTCGCGTATTCATTCGCTTTATCTACAGCTGCGTCTCCCCATCGTTCACGTGCTTCTTCTTCGTACGGATTATGGCTGAAATCAAAGCCTTCAAATTTCTCTTTATTCGTCATTTCAATCTCTCCTTTTGTATGCTGAATTGTTTTATCAATCGTCGCAATCACCTTATCTAATCTGGCACGCTTTTCAAGAAGCATTTTCTTATGAAGCTGTAGTGCTTCTTCGTGGTCAAATGATGGACTCATGATAATTTCTTTAATTTTCTTCAAAGGGAAGCCTAGCTCTTTAAAAAATAAAATTTGCTGCAGTGTCTCTAAATTTTCATTGGAATACAGACGATATCCAGACTCTGTCGTCTCGTCTGGGGTTAACAACCCAATTTCATCGTAATGATGCAGTGTGCGCACACTAATTCCAACTAAATTAGCTACTTCTTTTACCTTCATTGTCATGTGTATCTCCCCCTTAATACATACGATAAAGTATGACGCAACGTTAGAGTCAATAAGTAAATTCATTTTTTGTTAAAAGTTTCATCTCCACTATATTTCATGCATAATAGATATGTACATATATTAGAAAGCGGTGAAAGTATGGTTTCAAGTACGGTAATTGCCAGTATCACAATTCAACTTGTGATTTCGATTCTGGTACCTATTATTGCGTTTGTTTATTTCCGTAAAAAATATAATATTAATTGGAAAGTGGTCGGCATTGGTGTTCTTATCTTTATTGGATTTACCCAAATTCTCGAAACACCGTTCCACCTATTTATGCGTGGTAATCCAGCAATCGCTCCATTTTTAGAAAATCCGTTTGTCTTTGCAATTTATGGCGGACTAACTGCTGGTATTTTTGAAGAATTAGGACGCTTCGTTGCCTTCTTCTTCCTACTAAAAAAATATCTAGAATATAAAGATGGCTTCGCTTATGGAATCGGTCACGGCGGGATTGAATCCATTTTAGTTGGCGGATTCTCTGCATTGCAGACACTTATATTCGCTAATGCTATTAACAATGGTAGCTTCGCTCAAATGGCAGAAAAACTACCACAATTAAATCTTGTAAAGGATATGTTAATAGAACAACCTGCTTATTTATACTTCCTTGGCAGCTTGGAAAGAATTATGGCTCTTGTATTGCAAATTGCCTTTACAATGCTTGTCTTATACGCAGTAAAACAGAAGAAATATATTTTCCTTGTTTACGCTATATTATTCCACGGATTTGTAGACTTTTTCGCGGCACTTTATCAAACAAAAACAATTAACATCTTTGTTGCAGAAGGAATTACCCTTCTCTTCACAATTGGTGCTGTCATTCTTATTCGTAAAATGAAAGAGAAATTAATGAGTGTACCGGAATAAAAAATAACCCACCAACTGGTGGGTTATTTTTTACCACGATTTTCGCAATGATGATAACTCTTACCCTCTTGCAGCTCCCTCTTTGTTTCTGCGTCTATAACGATGTACTTATGAAACTCTTCTACTTCATTTTGAGAAAAGGAAGCGAAAAAATAAACTTGGCGATCAGGATGAACAAAAAAATCTTGAAGCATCACACTACTCCGACAACCCATGGCTGTTTTTTGTAGGAAAGAAAATTCCTCATCAGCCACTTCTTTAAATAAGATTTTTTTCCGAACACTATATGCTGCATTGTTGTATTCTTTATAGATTTTCTTATCTAAATGTTCGTAAAACACATCCTCACTCACAAACGATTTATTTCGATTGCTTGGATAATTTAATTTTTGATTGGATTCTGCATATGTTGTGGACAAGTGTATAAAAAAACAAAGACCGAATATAATACATATCATTTTTTTCATCATTACACCTCAAATGTTCATTTATCCACATTACTTTTCCACATATTTAAATCAATATGCCGTTTCCAATAAAAAGGAATTTTTTCCGCATTTGTCGAAGTATATAGCGTCAACTTGAAAGATGGGGATGAATTATGAAGAAATTGATTGTAATACGACATTGTTCAGCAACTGGACAAGAACGTGATGCCGAATTAACGATTGCAGGAAAAAATCAAGCAAACACTCTTGCTACATTCCTCTTAGAAAACCAACTACAAATAGATCATATTATTTCAAGCCCATTTGTGCGAGCTATCGATTCTATTCGGCCCTATGCGCTTCAAGCTAACTTGTCTATCCAAGAAGATGAACGATTAGCTGAACGCATATTAAGCAACGTTCCAATGGACGATTGGTTGCAAGAACTAGAATCTACTTTTACAAATATAGATATTGCCTTTTCAGGCGGAGAGTCAACAAAACAAGCGACGGATCGTGCTATATCACTTATCCAAGACGTTTTAAAGTTAAACCATACTACAACACTACTTGTTACACACGGCAACTTACTTACGCTCATTTTAAAGCACTTTGATCATACGATCGGCTTTATTGAATGGAGAGCTTTAACGAATCCTGATATTTACGAAATTACACTCGATAAACAATGTATCCTAAAACGATTATGGGAAGCACCGTCCAAGTAATATCTCTTTCCAACACATTCAGTTGACGCCACGAGAAGAAACTGTACTAACAATAGAAAGGGGTATCACTCCATATGTACGAAGATGTACTTGCTTTACTACATAAAACAAATGCTTCTTACGAAAAGTTTGAACACGAACCAGTACTCGATTATGAAACAGATCGTATCGTACGTGAAAGGCTTGGCTTACACGGCACTCCAAGTAAAAGCTTATTTTTAAAATCAAAGTCTGGAGATTATTACGTATTTTTTACGTTAGAGGGTACAAGGCTCAACCGAGGAGAGATGAAAGAAATAACAGGAGAAAGCTTATCTCTCTGTTCTCCTGATGAGCTAAGAGAAGAAACAGGCTGTACTCCAGGATGTGTAGCTCCTTTCGGTTATTCACAAAATGTAACGATTATTGTGGATAGTGCTATTTATGCTTACGATAAAATTTTAATTACACCTGGTGTACCTGAATTTACAATTGAATTATCCACAGAGGAATTAAAGAAAATCTTATTAACATGCCCAAATACTGTTTTAGAATATAAACAAAAAGAGAGCTAATGATTAGCTCTCTTTTTTCATTATTTTGCTTCTGCTGTTTTTTCTTTTGCAGAACGAACTTGCTCGTCCGCATGGTAAGAAGAACGCACAAGTGGGCCAGCTTCACAGTGGCTAAAGCCTTTGCTAAGTGCAATTTCTTTAAGCTCTGCAAATTCTGCTGGTGGGTAATATTTAAGAACTGGTAAATGCTTCTTAGATGGCTGTAGGTATTGTCCAAGAGTTAAAATATCCACATTGTTTGCACGTAAGTCATCCATCGCTTCAATTAAATCTTCTCTCGTTTCACCTAAGCCCACCATAATGCTCGATTTAGTTGGAATATCAGGCTGCATTTCTTTTGCTCGACGTAAAAACTCTAATGAACGATCATATTTTGCTCTAGCGCGAACTCGGTCAGATAATCGACGTACTGTTTCAATGTTATGGTTTAAAATATCTGGTTTTGCATCCATTAACATTTTTAAGTTTTCTTCTACTCC
This sequence comes from Bacillus sp. AY3-1, assembly GCF_008368785.1. Classification (NCBI taxonomy): domain Bacteria; kingdom Bacillati; phylum Bacillota; class Bacilli; order Caryophanales; family Bacillaceae; genus Bacillus; species Bacillus sp. AY3-1. Next base: position 93,065 of record NZ_QORZ01000009.1, read on the forward strand.
ACCCATATCAGATGGTAATACTTCGATTGACGTAAATGGATTTTTACGACGTACAGCGCGTACTGTTTCAGCAAAAACAGCTGCTCCTCCGTCCTTTAAATCATCACGTGCAACCGCTGTTATAACAACGTGCTTTAAGCCCATTTGTACTACAGAATCTGCTACGCGTTCTGGCTCTTGTAAATCAAGCTCAGTTGGTAAGCCTGTTTTAACCGCACAAAAACGACAAGCACGTGTACAAACCGCACCTAAAATCATAAATGTTGCTGTTTTCCTTACAGCCCAGCATTCATGAATATTCGGACATTTCGCTTCTTCACAAACTGTATGAAGATTCTTAGAACGCATCATTTTCTTTAAGCCTGTATAGTTTTCATTCGTGTTTAACTTAATTTTCAACCATTCGGGCTTGCGCTTATATTCTGTTTGTTTTGTCATGGTTATCAACTCCGCACAATATGAAATAGTTTACCGTGTTCGCTTCTTTCAATGTAACATATCTATTCTAACGTATGAAAGCGATTTGCTCAAATGAAGATTCTAAGATTTTTTCCAATCGTTCCCTATAATGAAATACTCCGTATATCCCACACTAAAAAGAGTGATGTTGTGAAAGGAGTCTATTTCATGCTTCGAAAAATTTCTCTTTTGCTTTCGATTTGCTTTCTTCTCCACCAAAATATCGCTTACGGTGAAGATAATCAGCAAAGCATATACGAAAAGCGCATGGCACTATATAAAGAAACCGAGCAATCTTCAGGCATTCCGTGGTATTACTTAGCTGCAATGGATCAATACGAAAGAAATATACGGAGCGTAAGAAAAGATATTCCGAAAAAACCAGATGCCATTATCTCCCTTTATTTCAAACCAGAAATATGGGCTGGTCCCGTTAATGGTAACGACACTCTCCCCCATACAATTTCTCTATTTGGCGGATTGGGTTTAGATGGTGACAAAGATGGATTTGCAAACGCAAATAACGACCGTGATCTTCTGCATACAGCAGCGACAATTTTAAAGAAACAAGGAACGTCCGAAGACCGTGTTCACATTATGCTTTGGGAATATTATAGACGTGCGAAAACAGTTGAATTAATTACCGAATACGCCCAAATTTATAAACATTACGGACGTATTAATTTAGAAGGGAATGCTTTCCCTCTTCCGATTCGTAGTGACCATAGCTACCGTAGTACTTTCGGTGCTGGAAGAAGTTTTGGGGGAAGGAGAGTTCATGAAGGAACTGATATTTTTGCAGGCTATGGTGTACCAGTAAGATCTACTTGCTATGGCATTATTGAAACAAAAGGCTGGAACCGTCTTGGCGGATGGCGCATCGGTATTCGCGACCTTCATAATAATTACCATTATTACGCTCATTTAGGCGGATTCTCAAAAGAAATACAGCTTGGACAAATTGTCGAACCAGGAAAAGTAATTGGATTTGTCGGTAGCACCGGTTACGGCCCTCCCGGCACAGCTGGAAAATTCCCGCCCCACCTACATTTCGGTATGTATAAAGACAATGGTTATACAGAATGGGCTTTCGATCCATACATGCATTTAAGTCTGTGGGAGCGAAAAGAACGCACGAATACAAAACGATAACCGTAGCATATTGCTACGGTTATTTTTTTAATTCGGCTAACTATCCGTTTTCTTTTTATCAGGTACAACAACACTCCCACTTCCATAATAAGTAGGCACTTCCCCTTGAACAATACGCGTTGCAATCGGAACATCTTGTTTTACCTTTATTTCTTTCGTATGAAATGGAATAATCACTTGCAACGTGACTTCCATCTCCATAATAATTTGAATCGCTGTCGTATTGATCCCGTGCGGTTCAATTTTTTGTTTAATATCCGTATTCACATGACCAATCGTCGTGAAATCAATTGGAATATCGGGACCTATATTTCCAAGAAGCGCATTATCCGTTACACGACCAAAAGGAACTGCCATCGTTGCTCCATTTTTTCCAGAAATACCCATCCCCTTCAAATCACCTTGTTCTACTTGCTGTAAATATTTTTCTATGTATGTGGTCGTTGACGTTACGATTTCATTTACTTGCTTTGTATTTAAATTAATTGTGGATACTTTCCCATTTTTATCATTTTGTACTTTCATTAATGAATCGACATCAAACCCTTCATTAATTCTATCTTTTACCGCCTTCGTCATAACCGCTGTCGCCATTTTATGCGTCTCTACTTCCCCATATTTAAGTAATGTCGGCTGAATGCTTTTATTCACAATCCATAATCCTTGCACGAGTAATATGACAAAAAGAATAAACGACATAAACAGTATGTGCCGAAAGGAAATTGGTCCCCTTCGAAACCGCGAATTTTTCGAACGAAATATACTCATAAAAAAACCTCCTTCTTATATCATTTCTATGCAAGAAGGAGGGACGATATATGCTTATCTCATTTTTAATAATGCTTCTTTTCCGATTGTGCCTGCCGTAATACCTAATGCTTCGGCCTCAATCGTTACTGATTCTAGCGGTGCTTCAAGAAGTTGTTCAATCGTTCTTACACCAACCGCACGGCCAGCAATAATTCCTCGATCACCTAACTTCTCATTTAAAAGACCTACATCTAATGCACCGCACATAATATATCCTTTATCGCTCATTACAGCTAGCAAATTTGTCTTTGGAAGTTTGACGCTAACCGCAATAAACGTATAATTATCGATTATAATTGGCTCCACATTAACCATAGTTCACACTCCTCTCTTTCTTATCTGTATGACAAGAGAAAAATGAGTGTTACAAGTTAACTAGCCTATAGTTTGACGGAAGATGTATGAGTTATCAACACGTCTGTTAACACATCTCTGAGTAACTCTGGCATATAATATTGTTTGTCAGAAAGTGTGGATAGCTCTGGGTATAAGTATCCGAATGTAAACATATCAATCGTTCCTACCGTATATATACGATCTAATTCCAACGATTCCCCGTTAATCAATACATCTTCCAGTAAAATTTTATTCCCAGGAATCATATCTGGAATGACTTCGACACCAGCGTAAATCATTTTCCCCATCACTTTTCCACGAAATCCGAATCCTTTTACCTCAAGGTTCTCCATATTCGGGCGACGTGCTTTCAAAATAACTTCTCTTAACGTTTTCCCCGGCACTTTTAATAAACATGGATTAATTGGATGTGGACAAATTCTGTGAATATCTCCGCGCGTCACAACACCTTCATTTAATCCCTCTAATAGCACACCAGCGTTCACCATTCCAATTTCTGCACCGCACCACGTTTTCAGCGCATTTGCTAACATGTGCGAAAATGCCGTCTCATGAAACCAATCGACTGGTAATGATTCCTTTAAATGAACGACAGGCTCTGCCATAATCTGTTTACTTTCTTCCTGTAGCAATTCAATTGTGGATAACGGTTTGCTATAAGCACCTAAACGTTCTGTCTTAATCGCTCTACCGTCCTTTTTCAACAGCTTCTTCGTCTCTTTATCCACAGTAAGCTGAACGTGCCCAACGTAACGTCCCCACTTTTCACAACAACAAAGTAAAGTATTATTCATAAGAATGCCACGCTCAAATAAATGGTGCGTATGTGCACCTAAAATAACATCTATATCATAATGCTCTGCCATATACTCATCCATGCTTTTTCCAAGATGAGAAAGGACAACTGTAATATGAGCCTCATCTCGCACTTCTTCTAAAATAGACTCTAAATGGATAAGCGGATCTTCAATATGCCAATCGAGCATATGATAAAACTCTGGATAAGCTACCGTTAACCCGATAAAGGCAATCGTAATCCCATCTGTCGTTGTATGTAATTTATAAGGCTTTGCCCACGCTGGACGTACCCCTTCTTTTTCAAATAAATTCGCAACGAGCACCTCAAATCCAGCATCATCATATAGACGATTCAAATGCTCCTTCGCTAACGTAATTCCTTCATTATTTCCGATCGTTACATAATCATATAACGCCTCATTCAAAAGCTTCGTATTGCCAAGTCCATTCGTCGCTTCCGAAATACTATGAAAACGATCCACATGATCGCCGATATCAACCGTCAAAACGGTCTCTCCCGCTTCCTGTCTTCGCTTTTTCTCCCCTTGTACAAACCGAGAAATTTGCGGCCAATTTTCAAAATGACTATGTATATCGTTTGTATGATAAAGGTGGATGATTGTTTCTTTATTTATATTCAGAGAAAAAACCTCCTCTCAGTTCCTTACTGCCATTTACGCTACACGTACGCAATAATCCTGTAAATACTTTTCGTCTTTTCTTGCTATTTTACATTGTACTCGCATTATAAGAAAAAGCAAAAGATTGTCCTTTTTGATAAGAAAACTTTTTCTAGTGTGTGGAAGGGTTTTAGATGATTGAACGGGGGATTTGGTTGGGTTTCGGGGGATTTGTCAAAAAGTTTAACAGAGAGTTCGGTAGGTGGGGCTTCAATTGGATTTTCCAATAGATTGTCAGTGGATTTGTCAGTATCTTTGCCTTACTTCCAATCGGTCTCTTTTCCTACAACATGTTGTGGGGTATATACGGAATTTCTTTTGTCTTACTTTGTCGATAAGTCGATATCCCTTGTCGAAACGTCGATATATTGAAATAATCGTCGATATATTCCGCGATGTGATCGATATATTTGAATAATCGCTGATATATTTAGCTGAACACCCGCCTGGGTATCCCAGCCTGACCTAAACTGAATCGACCCCCAGCACAACATAAAAAAGCGCCCTGCACAGCAGGGCGCTTTCTTCATACATATATTATCCAGTTCCAGCGGCTAGAATGTTCGGTGGCTTCACTTCTTCCTATGAGGCAAAAAACGCCTCTACGTCAGAAGCTCCATCCCCCTTACATTCTGGACGAGCCGCTTCCACTTTAAATATTAACCAATAGAACCTTCCATCTCAAACTTGATTAGGCGGTTCATTTCAACTGCGTATTCCATTGGAAGTTCGCGAGTGAATGGCTCGATGAAGCCCATTACGATCATTTCTGTAGCTTCTTGCTCAGAAATACCGCGGCTCATTAGGTAGAATAATTGTTCTTCTGATACTTTCGATACTTTCGCTTCGTGTTCAAGTGAAACGTAATCGTTTTTGATTTCGTTGTAAGGAATTGTATCAGATGTAGATTGGTTATCCATAATTAACGTGTCACACTCGATGTTAGAGCGAGAGTTTTTCGCTTTTGGTCCGAATTGTACGATACCACGGTAAGTTACTTTACCACCATGCTTCGCAATCGATTTAGAAACGATTGTTGAAGACGTGTTTGGTGCTAAGTGAATCATTTTCGCACCAGCATCTTGGTGTTGGCCTTTACCAGCAATCGCGATAGATAATGTTAAACCACGAGCGCCTTCGCCTTTTAAGATAACTGCTGGGTATTTCATCGTTAATTTAGATCCGATGTTACCGTCAATCCATTCCATCGTTGCGTTTTCTTCACAAACCGCACGTTTTGTAACTAGGTTGTAAACGTTGTTCGCCCAGTTTTGGATTGTTGTATAACGGCAATATGCATCTTTCTTAATGATGATTTCTACTACCGCACTGTGAAGTGAGTTAGTCGTGTAAACAGGTGCTGTACAACCTTCTACGTAGTGTACGTGTGCGCCTTCGTCTACGATGATAAGCGTACGCTCGAATTGTCCCATATTTTCAGAGTTAATACGGAAGTACGCTTGAAGTGGTGTATCCACTTTAATACCTTTTGGAACGTAGATGAATGATCCACCAGACCAAACTGCAGAGTTTAATGCAGAGAATTTGTTGTCTGTTGGTGGGATTACTTTTCCGAAATGCTCACGGAAAATATCTTCGTTCTCTTTTAATGCGCTATCTGTATCTTTGAAGACGATTCCTAGAGCTTCTAGGTCTTCTTTCATGTTGTGGTATACAACTTCAGATTCGTACTGTGCAGATACACCAGCTAAATATTTTTGCTCCGCTTCAGGAATACCTAATTTATCAAATGTCGCTTTAATTTCCTCAGGTACTTCATCCCAAGACTTCTCAGATTTCTCAGATGGTTTTACGTAGTACGTAATTTCATCGAAATCTAAGTCGTTTAAGTCGCCGCCCCATTGTGGCATTGGCATTTCATAGAACTTATCCAGTGATTTTAAACGGAAGTCTAACATCCACTGTGGTTCTTCTTTCATACGTGAAATCTCTTCAACGATTTCTTTTGTTAAACCGCGTCCAGCACGGAAAATCGAAACGTCTTTGTCTTTGAAACCATATTTATAATCGCCGATATCTGGCAGTTGCTTCGCCATGTTGGTGTGTCCCTCCTTAGATAACCTCGTTTTTAGGAACCTTTAACATTACTTATCTTCGTTTAAGCCCTTTTCTAACGCTTTCCACGCTAATGTTGCACATTTAATACGTGCAGGGAACTTGCATACGCCTTGTAATGCTTCAATATCTCCTAAATCAATGCTGTCATCGTACTCTTTTCCTAGCATCATGTCAGAGAAAATTTTAGAAAGCTGAAGTGCCTCTTCAATTTTCTTACCTTTTACTGCTTGTGTCATCATCGAAGCTGAAGACATTGAGATAGAACACCCTTCTCCTTCAAACTTCGCCTCTTGTACAATACCTTCTTCTACTTTCATCGTAAGTTGAATACGATCGCCGCAAGTTGGATTGTTCAAGTTAACAGTAACACTATCTTCTAACACGCCATTGTTACGAGGATTCTTATAATGATCCATAATAACTTGACGGTATAACGTATCTAAATTATTAAATGACATTTGTGAAATACTCCTTTGTCTTGATTAGTGATTCAACAAATGTATCAATTTCTTCTTTTGTATTATATAAATAGAAGCTCGCACGTGCTGTAGAAGAAGCTTTCAGCCACTTCATAAGCGGTTGTGCACAGTGGTGTCCTGCGCGAACCGCAATGCCTTCTACATCTAATACAGTTGCTACATCATGAGGATGTACGTCTTCAATATTAAATGTAACAAGACCAGCGCGATGCTTTGGACCATAAATTGTAACGCCATCTACTTCTGATAGTCTTTCTAAAGCATATTGCGCTAATTCATGTTCATGCTTTTCAATATTATGAAGACCGATTTCTTCTAGGAAATCAATTGCCGCACCAAGTCCGATTGCATTACCGATAATCGGTGTACCTGCTTCAAACTTCCACGGAAGCTCTTTCCAAGTAGATTCTTGTAAATCTACGAAATCAATCATTTCACCGCCAAATTCAATTGGCTCCATATTGTTCAGCAATTCTTTTTTACCATATAATACGCCGATACCTGTAGGTCCGCACATCTTATGAGCAGATAATGCGTAGAAATCACAGTTTAAATCTTGTACATCCACTTTCATATGAGGTGTACTTTGTGCACCATCAACGACCATAATTGCACCGTTTTCGTGTGCGATTGCTCCGATTTCTTTTACAGGGTTAATCGTTCCAAGTACGTTTGATACTTGCATAATAGAAACGATTTTTGTATTCGGTGTAACTGTTTGACGAACATCTTCTAAAGAAATTGTACCGTCTGGTTGAAGCGGAAGGTATTTTAAAGTTGCACCAGTTTTCTTCGCAACTTGTTGCCACGGAATGATGTTACTATGGTGCTCCATGTAAGAAATAACGATTTCATCGCCTTCTTTTACATTTTCAAGACCATAGCTAGCCGCTACTGTATTTAATGCAGTTGTCGTTCCGCGCGTGAAAATAATCTCTTCCATTGATTTCGCGTTAATAAACTTGCGAACCTTCTCGCGTGCACCTTCATACGCGTCGGTAGCTTTCGTACCGAGCGTATGAACACCGCGATGCACGTTAGAATTATATTCTTTATAGTAACGTTCTAACGTTTCAATGACTTGAATTGGTTTTTGAGAAGTTGCTGCACTATCGAAATATACAAGTTGTTTGCCGTTCACTTTTTGATCAAGAATTGGAAACTGTTTGCGTATTTCATGAATATTCATTAGCGAACTTTCCTTTCAATTACCTCAACAAGCTGTGCCTTTACTCCTTCAATTGGAAGCTCATTTACTACAGGTGCTAAGAATCCATGGATGACTAAACGTTCTGCTTCGCGTTTTGGAATACCACGGCTCATCAAGTAGTATAATTGGTACGGATCTACGCGGCCTACTGAAGCTGCGTGACCTGCCATTACATCATCTTCGTCGATTAAAAGAATTGGGTTTGCATCACCGCGAGCTTTTTCATCTAACATAAGAACGCGAGAAGATTGTTGTGCATTTGATTTAGATGCACCATGTTCAATCTTACCAATTCCGTTAAAGATAGATGTTGCACTATCTTTTTGTACACCGTGCTTTAAGATCCAACCTTCAGAGTGTTTACCGAAGTGAACAACTTTAGTTGTAAAGTTTTGTGTTTGGTTACCACGGCCAATTGTTACTGTTTTTGTATCAGCATATGATCCGTCGCCCATTAAGTTCGTAACGTTCTCTGAAATTGTGTTTCCGTCATTCATAAGACCTAGAGCCCAATCAATGCGGCCGTCGCGTCCAACAACACCGCGGCGGTTAACGTAAGTTGTTACATCTTTTGCTAATAGATCAACCGCACCGAATTTCACTTGTGCGCCTTGTTCCACGATTACTTCTGCTACGATATTTGCAATACCTTTAGCATTTTCATTTGCAACGTAGTTTTCTACATAAGTTGCAGTACTGTTCGCATCAGCTACGAATAATACGTGGTTATATACGTTAGCTTCTTCGCCGTCTACTAAGAATACAGCTTGAAGTGGAGTTTCAAGAACAACGTTTTTCGGAACATATACAAATGCACCGCCGTTGATTAATGCAGCATGAAGTGCAGTTAAACGATGCTCGTCTACCTTCACGCCGTCTTTCATTAAATACTTTTGTAATAGTTCAGCATGCTCTGTTGCAGCTGTTACGATGTCTGTAAAAATAACACCTTTTTCTTTTGCTTCGTCTGCTAAAGAAACGAATGCAGTTGTACCAGTACGTTGTACTAATACGCTGTTATTTTCATCGATTAAGTTTTTCACTGCTTCTGGAAGCTCTGTTAAAGAACTTACAGGCTCTTGCTTAGCAGCTTCGCCTTTTCCGATAAAGTCCCATTTTTCAATTTTCGTTTTATCAGGCGTTGGCATTGGAAGTTCAGTTGCTTGTGCAAGAGCTTGTAAGCGGAACTCAGTCAACCAAGCAGCTTCGTTTACTTCGCTTGCGCGTTGACGGATTGTTTCTTGATCGAAAGGTAATGTACCGATTGTCATGTTTATGCTCCTCTCTTACGCTTCTTGCTCTGCTGTTTCGTCTTCAATACCTAATTCTTTTTTAATCCAGTCGTAACCTTCAGCTTCTAGACGTTGTGCAAGCTCAGGGCCACCAGATTTAACGATACGACCGTTCATCATAACGTGAACGAAGTCTGGAGTGATGTAGTTTAATAAACGTTGGTAATGCGTAATCATTAGGCAACCGAAATCTTCGCCGCGCATTTGGTTAATACCTTTAGATACAACTTTTAAAGCATCGATATCAAGACCTGAGTCGATTTCATCTAAGATTGCGATTTTTGGCTCAATCATCATTAATTGAAGAATTTCGTTACGTTTTTTCTCTCCACCAGAGAAACCTTCGTTTAAGTAACGTTGTGCCATTTCTGGATCCATTTCTAGGAATTCCATGTTTTTATCTAAAGTACGGATAAATTTCATAAGAGAAATTTCATCGCCTTCTTCACGACGTGCGTTAATTGCAGAGCGTAAGAAGTCAGCGTTTGTTACTCCGCTAATTTCACTTGGATATTGCATTGCTAAGAATAGACCTGCTTGTGCGCGCTCGTCTACTTCCATTTCTAATACATCTTCACCGTCGATGATGATGCTACCTTCTGTTACTTCATACTTTGGGTGACCCATAATGGCAGAAGATAAAGTTGATTTACCTGTTCCGTTAGGTCCCATAATTGCGTGGATTTCTCCACCTTTTACTTCAAGGTTTACACCTTTTAAAATTTCTTTTCCATCAATTGATACATGTAAGTCTTTAACCGTTAATGTAGAACCAGCCATCTCAATACCTCCATTAATCCTATATATACATTTTAAAAATTACTAAAACGTTCATATTCTCATTTTATTCTCATTCTAATCTTATATCAAATAAAATGATATCGCAAACGATGAAAAAATGTAACAATTTTTTCACAAATGTATATAAGTATTTCCCTTGCATCCTTATATGATACACCTTTCTTCTTATTTATATAAAGAAAAAGGAACTGGGAAATTCCCAATCCTTTCCTTATATTTATTCACTTACTGGCAGTACAGCACCTTTATATTCTTTATTAATAAAGTCTTGAATTTCTTTTGAATGCAGTACTTCTACTAATTCTTTAATTTCTTTTTTCTTCTCGTCACCTTTACGAACTGCAATAATATTTGCATAAGGAGAATCTGATCCTTCAATCGCAATTGCATCCTTTGTTGGATTTAATTTCGCGTCAATTGCGTAGTTTGAATTAATAAACAAAGCATCGCCTTCATTATTTTCATACAACTTCGGTGACAATCCAGGCTCTACATCTGTTTTAAACTTTAAGTTTTTCGGATTTTCCACGACATCTTTTACTGTTGCTTTAACAACATCTACACCGTCTTTTAATTTAATAACGCCGCCTTTTTGTAACAATGCGAGCATACGGCCACGCTCCGCTACGTTATTACTCATAATAACTGTTCCGCCATCTGGCAATTCTTTTAAACTTTTATACTTCTTAGAATAAATGCCCATTGGCTCTAAATGGATTTTTCCTGCGTTTACAATTTTATATCCCTTTTCTTGAATTTCTTTATCTAAGTAAGGAATGTGTTGGAAATAGTTCGCATCAATTTCCTTATCTGCTAACGCTTTATTCGGCAGCACATAATCTTGGAATTTTTTAATTTCTAATTTAATACCCTTTTTCTCTAATATCGGCTGTGCTTTTTCTAAAATAACAGCGTGCGGCACGTTAGAAGCTCCCACAACAAGCTTATTCTCTTCTTTCCCTCCGCAAGCAGCTAATGTAAATACAGACAGCGCTGTAACAACTGACAATAGAATCTTTTTCATATGATGTCCCCTTCTCCCCTATAGTTATGTAGTTATAAAAAAGGCTGGCATACACCAGCTCTTTTCAGCAATTATTCTTTTACAGGAACAACCGCTCCTTTATATTCTTTATTAATAAAGTCTTCGATTTCTTTAGAATGCAATACTTCTACAAGCTCTTTAATCCCTTTTTTATCTTTATCACCTTTACGAACCACCAATACGTTTGCGTATGGAGAATCATCACCTTCAATTGCAATTGCATCTTTTTCTGGATTTAATTTCGCATCAATTGCATAGTTCGAGTTAATTAAAACAGCGTCGCCTTCTTTATTGTTATACACTTGTGGTAACAAACCAGGCTCGATATCCGTTTTGAACTTTAAGTTTTTCGGATTATCTACAATATCTTTTGGAGTTGCACTAACTGGATCTACTCCGTCTTTAATTTTTAAAATGCCTTCTTTTTGTAAAATTGCTAAACCACGTCCATGGTCAGTAACGGAATTACTCATAATAATTGTCGCCCCGTCTGGAAGTTCTTTTAAGCTCTTATATTTTTGAGAATATACACCAATTGGTTCCAAGTGAATTTTCCCTGCTATTTCAAAATCATATTTTTTATCTTTCATTTCTTTTTCTAAATACGGAATGTGCTGGAAGTAGTTTGCATCTAAATCCTTATCCGCTAACGATTTATTTGGTAACACGTAATCTTGGAACTTTTTCACTTCTAATTCAATTCCTTTTTTCTCAAGTAACGGTTTTGCCTTTTCTAAAATTTCAGCGTGCGGCACGTTAGAAGCCCCCACAACTAGTTTCTTTTCATCTTTATCTTTCCCGCCACAAGCAGCTAACCCAAAAATAGAAGTTGAAATAAGTGCTGTAAGTAATAATTTTTTCATTTGAAACATCCTCCTGTTTTTTTATTATCGTTTATCTATTCGAGTCGTTACACTATCACCAATCCACTGAATGAAAAATACCACTAGTAATACACAAATTGTCGCAACGATTGTTACATCGTTATTTCCTCGCTGGAATCCTTCTAAATAAGCAAGTGTTCCAAGGCCACCAGCACCAACAACCCCCGCCATTGCTGTATAGCCTACTAAAGCAATTGTCGTAACCGTAATACCAGATACTAATGCTGGTAACGATTCTGGAATTAATACTTTCAAAATAATAGTGCTTGTTTTTGCTCCCATTGCTTTTGAAGCTTCAATTACACCTTTATCAATTTCGCGAAGTGCAATTTCAACCATTCTCGCGTAAAACGGCGCCGCTCCAATAATTAAAGCTGGCAGTGCTGCACTCGCTCCAAGAATTGTTCCAAGCAGAATCTTTGTGAATGGGATTAATAAAATGATTAAAATGATGAACGGTATCGAGCGGAAAATGTTTACGAACGCTCCAATCGCCGTGTTAACCGATTTGTTTTCCCATAAATTATCTTTCGCTGTCATAAAGAGTAACAATCCTAAAATTAGTCCTAAAACAAATGTGGCAAGAGCTGCGATTGCCGTCATATATAACGTTTCACCAGTTGCTTCTAACATTTGATTCCAATCAATATTTGTGAGTAACTTATCCATGTGCAATCACCTCCAGCTCTACTTGATCTTGATGTATTCCCTCTATTGCTTGCTGAATCGCTGTTTCCTCACCATTTAAATGAACAACTAAACTACCGTAAGAGCCGTTATTTGTTTGGGCGATGTTTCCTTGCAAAATGCTAACTTCTATATCACTGCGTTGCATTAATCTTTGAAGTACTGGTCTTTCTACAGCTTCACCGATAAACTGCAAACGAACTACTTTACCATCTGGATACTTTTCAATTAAACTTTCAATCGTTTCATTTGTATCTTCAGAATCTGTTAACTGCTGTACAAATCGCTTTGTAATGTCTTTCTGCGGATTGCGGAATACATCAAGTACTGGACCCGTTTCTACAATCTTCCCTTTCTCCATTACCGCCACTCGATTACAAATCTTTCGAATCACGTGCATCTCGTGTGTAATGAGTACAATTGTTAAACCGAGACGCTTATTAATATCTAATAATAAATCTAAAATTTGATCTGTCGTTTCTGGATCAAGAGCTGATGTCGCTTCATCACATAAAAGCACTTGTGGATTGTTAGCTAATGCTCTTGCAATACCAACGCGTTGCTTTTGTCCTCCGCTCAGCTGAGATGGATACGCGTCTCCTCTTCCTTCTAATCCAACAAGATGAATTAACTCATCCACTCGTTTTCTTCTCTTCGCCTTATCAACACCTGCAATTTCAAGTGGGAACTCGATATTTTCGCGTACAGTTCGTGACCAAAGTAAGTTGAAGTGCTGAAAAATCATTCCGATTTCTTGCCTTGCCTTACGAAGTTCACTCCCTGTAATTGTTGAAATCACACGATTTGCAATTGTAATTTGGCCAGAAGTTGGTTTCTCTAACTGATTGAATAATCTGATTAAAGAACTTTTCCCAGCGCCACTATATCCGATCACACCAAATATTTCACCTTTGTCTATTTTTAAATTGGCATTATCTACAGCAGTGACATCACCGCTTTTTGCTTTATATATTTTCTTTACATTTTCTAACAAGATCATGATGTTCACCCCTTTTTTTGTTTAAAAAGCGCAAGCGGCTCGTTTAGAACAAGAGGACGCCCGAATCCCTGACGTAGAGGCGCTTTTCGCCTCATAGGAAGGGATGAAACGACCGACTGTTCTAGCCGCTGAAGCTAGATTTTTGGTCGACTCCGCAATTTTTTATTTTTAATGCGTGTAGTCCACCGTTATCACTACTTTTATTGTTTGAATGTCCTCCACATTCAAACAATAAAAAAACCTTTCCGCTTTAGAGAAGCAGAAAGGTTTATATGCGTATATAACAACATTATCCCTCTCTCTCATCTCTCAAAGCATTTGCTTTGCAGGAATTGGCACCATTTCAACATAAGTTGACGGTTGCCGGGCTTCACAGGGCACAGTCCCTCCACCTCTCTTGATAAGAGAAATCAGATTACATTTTCGTCTGATTTGTAATTTATGAAATTGTCTATATTTTATGAATTGAATTGTATCAATATCCACACACCATGTCAACAGAAATTTTCTTAAAAAATGAAACTTCAGAATTTTAAGCACCTATTGACATCGGTTTACATATATGGAACATCGATTCAACTAATAGCATCGTTCGATACGTTCCCGAATATTGTACACGTCCATCGTTCATTAGCATTTGCAATCGTACATTTCCGTTCACCAATTGTTTTACATCTTCCTCATCTACACAAACGATTTGCTCCGTTCCTCTTTCCTCATGTAGCAGCTCTATATAATCTCTTGAAATTTGTAACGAGCAACTTTCATCTCCAAAGCGGAAATTAACAGTTTTTTCTCCTTGTCTTAAAAGCGGCTCTAAATGATATTGACCATTAGCGTAATTTACAAATGATTGCAGCAAAGAATATAATTTCACCCTAAATCACATCCTTCATATCACTTTCTATTACACATACCATTCCCTCTCACTAAAGAACAATCCTGTTACTTTCGCTCGACAAATACTGTAACCACCCTGCATCTCGACATATTTCCCGAGAAATATGTCGAGGCGGCAAAAACTTTGCCGCCTACTTTAATTCCGTATATAAATATTCAACCGAATGAAATGCATATATCTTCTTCATGAGTGTCCCATTTTCAAAAACAAGTAAACACGGTACACTTTCGATTCCATACTCTTTCGCTAAATGCGGAGCATAATTTAAATCTAACATTCCAATTTTCAAGTCTTCAATTGTCATCTCAACAACTGTTAACATCTTTTTTGCTAATTGGCATGTTCCACACATTGGAGTATATACATATAACACTGTTTTTTCTTCGTTCTCTATTAGGGCTGTAGCTTCGGCTCCTGTCCAATCAATCACTTCTATCATTCCTTACCGTAAATATTCTGTATAAACGTCAATGTCAGCTCCCCATAATACATTTGCTAAGTGTGAAGATGGCGCAGTTGCCACTTCTCGGTACGAGCGATCAATATAAATATGCTCTGCTTGCGGAAATTCTTTTCGAAATTGCTTCCTTAACTTTTCTCCAGCATCATCAGCATCCACTAGTACATACACTTCCTTATCAAAAAACTGATCAATGAGCTCATCCATTTTCGATAAACCAATTGTACCATTTGTACAAACAATTTCCACCGGTTCACGAATAATAGATTCAATCTTTCTTCTATCTGATTTACCTTCTACAATAATGACTTTTTCTACATAAATCATATGTCATCACCCGATCACCATATACTATACAACCTTTAACTTAGTATATAGTATATTCGTTATTTTCATGTTGTTTCCTGTTTATTTTTGCAAAAGAAAAACAGAAGCGGCTTGCTTAGAACAAGAGGGCATTGGAACTCCTGAACTAGAGGCGCTTTTTGCCTTGCAGGAAGCAGCGAAGCCACCGAGCAATCTAGCCGCTGGAGCTGGACAATAATGAAAAGCGGAACCGACTGTTTAGCCCTGTTGGCTAAGGTTCTTTCGTACAGAAGACGCTTTTTGTCTTCTCGTGCGGAAGGTTCTTAGACATGAAGGGCTAGGAGGTGGAGCTAGACAATGAAAAGCGCAAGCGGCTCGTTCAGATTACGAAGCCCCATGAAACCTTACCGAAAAACATTCATTCCCATAATAGCTTATTCATTTGCACTCGATTTTAAATGTATTATGTAACACAAAATAAAAAAGGACAGCACAAAGGCTGTCCTTCAGTCGACTATAATTAGTCTTGGTTTGTCATTTCTGCATATTTTTCTGCAGTTAATAACTTCTCAACTTGGCTTGCATCAGAAAGTTCAACTTTAACCATCCATGCACCCTCGTATGGAGATTCGTTAACAAGTTCTGGTTGGTCACTTAATTCTTCGTTTACTGCTACAACTTTACCGCTTACAGGTGCGTATAACTCAGAAACTGTTTTAACAGATTCTACGCTTCCGAATGGCTCGTCAGCTTCGATTGTTGCACCTACTTCAGGAAGTTCAACGAATACGATATCGCCTAGCTCACCTTGTGCAAAGTGAGTAATACCGATAACAACTTCATTACCTTCAGTTTTTACCCATTCGTGTTCTTCAGAGTAACGTAAATTATTTGGAATGCTCATGACTGTACCTCCAGTGAATGTATTAATTATGTAAAAATACCTTATTGGTACTTTTTCCACACACTTTCAAACTGCTCTTCGTTAAAACCAAGTGTTACATTCGTTCCATTTGTTACGATTGGACGTTTAATCAACATGCCATCAGATGCTAAAAGTTCGTACATTTCGTCTTCACTTGCATCCTTTAACTTATCTTTCAGACCAAGTTCGCGGTAACGCATTCCACTTGTATTAAAGAATTTTTTTAATGGTAATTCACTTTTTTCATGTAAATTACGTAAATCTTCTTTTGACGGTGGATTTTCAACAATATGAATCACCTCATATGCTACATCGTTTGCCTCAAACCATTTCTTTGCTTTTTGACATGTGCCACACTTTGGATATGAATAAAATGTTACTGTCATAAATTCACCTACTTTTTTACTAACCTTTACCTTTATCATATAGAAAACGTTTTATTATTTCAAACGATTATTCGCTAAACTTTTACTTATTTCGTGATAAATTTTAATAATCCTGCGAAT
Source organism: Bacillus sp. AY3-1 (assembly GCF_008368785.1). Taxonomy (NCBI): domain Bacteria; kingdom Bacillati; phylum Bacillota; class Bacilli; order Caryophanales; family Bacillaceae; genus Bacillus; species Bacillus sp. AY3-1. Next base: position 109,896 of record NZ_QORZ01000009.1, read on the forward strand.
TTTCCTTATTTTCCCGCCATTTGTTAAGAAAAAAATAAATATATAATTTTTTTAGATTTTTCTCTCATTCTGTACCGAACGTATATATTAAACAAGCATTTGATTAATTTCTTATTTTTCGTTGTTAACCTTTGAACTGCATTGATCCTTTCTTACCGAACATACATCTTAAACAAACGTTTGATTAATTTCCTATTTCCCTTTGCTAACCCTTGAACTACATCGGTTTCTTCCTACCGAACATACATCTTAAACAAACGTTTGATTAATTTCCCATTTTTCTTTGTTAACCCTTGAATTGCATCGATTTCTTCCTACCGAACATACATCTTAAATAAACGTTTATTTAAAAAAATAAGAAGCCTCGTTTACAGGCTCCTTCATCATCTATTCAAATAATCTGCGATGGTTTGAAATACGACAATATACATATTATGAATACTTTCTTCTGTATTTCCGCCATTAGATAAACCAACTGCCCATTGTTGTCCTTCACCACTTCCGATATTTGCAAACCCTTGCGTATACATAGCATTTACATCTTTTCGTGCACTGTTATACTCTATCCCTTTTGTAATAAAAATCGAATATGATTTATCTTGCAAACCGATAAAAAATACTGGTTTCTTTAGCGATGAAAATACATTTTTATATTGCTCTGTTGAGGCTTCTTGAAAGTGATCTTTCATTATTAAAAAACCATCCACTTCCTTAGATTTCTTTTCCAGTTCCTCTAACTTCATTTCCTCAAACTTTATATTCCTAAACGTATCTTTCGGCTTTTCTCCAATAACTCCAATTACGAGTGCTCTTCCGTTATATTCTAATTTCTCTCCTTCTTTATCCTTTGCACACCCAGCACTCACTAGGCATATCAATATAAAAAATAAGAAATACGATAAACGCTTCATATAGCACCCTCCCCTTCTTTTAAGTCAAGTGACAAAAACGTAAGGTGAATTCAAGAAAATGTAAGTAAAATCGATAGCTCAAATGACGTTTCTATATTATAATCAATTGAATTTACTTACATTACTAAACATAGGAGATTATCATGAAGAAATTTAAACTTTCATCTTTTCTTCCGTTAAGTTATATACTTCTACTCGTACTCGTAAGTCCCCTTTACGATGTATTAAATAAATCTACTGTACACGCAGTAGATGTCACAACTGTAGTAGATGATTGGATTCCATTTGTGAAAGCATTTATTATTCCTTATTTACTTTGGTTTCCTTACTTATACGGCGCACTTATTTATTATTGCTTTGCGGATCGAAAACAATATTATGTCACTTTAAGTAGTATAATTTTTGGAAAACTTGCTTGTTTTTCTATTTATTATTTTTGGCAGACAACTGTACCACGTCCAACAGTCGTTGGATCAGACGTATTTTCCGAACTAGTCCGCTATATTTATAGTATCGATCAACCGGTAAACTGTTTCCCTAGCATTCACGTTCTTACTACATTTGTCATTATGCTAGCTGCCTTTAAACGTAGAGAACAACATGCTTTTGAATATTACATTCTTACCTTCTTCGGTACGCTTATTATTTTATCAACGCTATTTACGAAGCAACACGCATTTGTAGACGCCATTTCTGGAATGACGCTTGCAAGCATACTTTACTTCGGCGTTCAGCTTTTATTAGCAAAAGAAACTGTACGTGTTCCAGTAAAACAAAATCACAAAATGTAAAAAGCAGACTGTGGCTTCCAGTCTGCTTTTCTCTATATAAAAGGAGATTTTCAATTTAAGATTGCGGTACAGTCATATCACCAGAGTGAATACGACCTGCTTTTTTAAGAGCAATGTAAAGTATATAAGAAACAGCTACTGGAATGATGATATAAGTGATTACCATCGCTGGGACAACTTCCCATCCTTCGCTAGAAATTAAATTAATTGGTGCGATAAGAGAACTTAATCCAAGACCTGCAATTTCTTTTCCTGCTTCTAGTTGGAAAATTAATGCGGATACTGGACCAACTATAGCACTGGCGACGACAGTTGGGACGAGAATTACTGGATTTTTGGTGATATTTGGCAACTGTACTTTCGGAGTACAAAGCGCTTGAGCTAATATGCCGCCTAAATTATTTTCTTTCGCTGAGATTACAGAGAATCCGATAAACTGAGCAACGCAGCCTGCAAGAGCAGCACCACCTGCAACACCGTCTAAGCTAAGTGCGATCGCTAACGCAGCTGATGAAGCTGGAGAGATAAGTAATAGTCCCCAAACGACTGCAATGACGATAGAAGCGATAAACGGGCTACCAGCTGAGCTATCTTTAATGAATGCTCCAATTGTATTTAACACAGGAGTAATATTATGAGATAACCAAATACCAACTAAACCAGAACCTAATATTGCCGCAAATGGAACGAGCATCATATCTAACGCAGTTTTTCCACTTAAACGTTTACCAATATATACAGCTAAAGTCGCTGTTAATAATGCACCGATTGGCTCACCTGTTTTAATAATTAGACCTGCTTCAGTAATTGAAATGGATCCAGCACCAATCGCTCCAGCTACCATAGCCGAGAAGATTACAAGACCATTTGCACCGAGCATAAAGGCAATTCCGGCACCAATGGCTGGTGCCATAAGTGATTTTGCAACAACTCCGATTGTAATAAGCAACGGAATATCAACAATTCTTCCTATATTTTCGATTAGTAAACCAATTCCGAGGGATACGAAAATACCTTGTGCAATTCCAGCTGATGCTTTAAATACACGAGACATTATATATTCCTTCATTTGTTTCACCTTCTCCTATAAGTTAGTAACCAATTGTTTTCATATAATCACGTAAAATATCGTTTGATTTTGCGAATCGAGATTCTTCATCCTCTGTTAAATTTAGCTCTACAATTTCTCTTATACCGTCTCTAGTAATAATAGCTGGTACTCCTGTACAAATATCATATTCACCGTACTCACCATCTAAAATGGCTGATACAGCAATTACACGGTGATCATCGTTAAAGATTGAACTCGCAATATACGCTAAAGAGTTTCCGATTCCGTAATAAGTAGTACCTTTTCGTTTATAAATTTCCCATCCAGCTTTTGCAGTCTTCTCAACAATTTCATCTAAATCTATTTCACCAAATTGGTCTTTTTTCTCTTCTAAAATTTGTAGAATTGGTTTTCCTCCAACAGATACATGTGACCAAGCAACCATTTGAGAATCACCATGTTCTCCTAATGAATACCCATGAATACTACGAGGATCTACATGTAACATTTCAGATAAAATTGTTCTTAAGCGAGAAGAATCTAATGATGTACCTGTACCGATTACGCGATTTCTAGGTAATCCAGATAATTTCCACACTTCATATGTAATAATATCAACTGGGTTCGATGCGATTAAGAAAATACCATCAAATCCACTTTCCATTACGCCACCAACAACGCTTTCCATAATCTTTGCACTCGCTCCTAAAGTGTCTAAGCGACTTTGTCCAGGTTTTGGTGCTGGTCCTGCTGTAATAATAGCGATGTCCATATCTTTGCAGTCTTCATAGCTTCCTGCATATACTTTTGTTCTTGTATTTGTAAAGTTAATGCAGTGTGATAAATCCATTGCTTCCCCAACTGCACGTTCATGATTTATATCAATTAATAATAGTTCTTCGCAAATGCCTTGATTTACAATGGAATATGCACAACTTGATCCAACTAATCCAGTACCGATAATTGCAATTTTTCTTGTATTTCGTTTCATGGCAATCTCTCCTAATTGATCATATAATCTATCTCTTTTGTTCTTTACACCCCTAATTATATAGATTCCCACGATAGAAACCATGGATACTTTGTGAAATATTGAGCAAACTTTTGTCCTTTTTGTGAATTGTTATATTCCATTTTCGTCATATTTGTTACAACTGAAAAAATATTTATTATATATTTATTGACATGCCAAAAATAAAAAAACGAGCGACTTCATTCGCTCGTTTTTTTATCCCATTATTCCGCACTTAATTGACCTTTTAATTGCTGTACAATCATTGGGTTAGCAGGTGCAGCTGGCTTATAATAACTCTTTTGCTTTGCGTACTCATACATATTACGTTGACGCATCTCATCTTGATTACGAATTTGGATTAACGTTTGATGTAACTGTTCATTATCAGACTGAGCAATATAATTTGCATAACTTGTTAAACTTGCATTTAATCCTGCTAAATAATCATTTACCATATCTTTTTCATTCATTTTCCGCTTCCTCCTATCCTAGGAAAGTCATTAATTGCTGTTTCGTATTTCGTGCATCTTGCGCATCCTTTTGTAACATTTGTTTCAGTTGTGGATCTGTACACGTCTGTGCATACTGCTCCAACTTGTTAATAATTGTTGCATGTCCACCAATTAAATGGCGTAAGTTTTCTACTTCAAGCTCTGTTAAATTTTGCATATAACATACCCGCCTTTCTTTGTTCATTCATCATTAGTATTTGGTTCTTTTTGGATTGTATTCATCAACTTTTCCCACATATAAACAAAATAAAAGATGAATAGCTAGGCCATTCATCTTTTCTGCTAAATATTTTATAAAGAAACAATCATACTTATACTCACAAGTAGGTTCCATACAATATGTAAAATGATGCTAGGTACAATAGATTGTGTTTTCTTATATAACATAGCAAATACAATCCCCATAATCATTGCCGTAACCGGAAAACCACCATGAAGAATCCCAAAGATAAAGGAAGAAATAATGATACCAACTAGAAAACTATATTTCTTTTCAAAAAATCGATACAAAATACCTCTATATAAAATTTCTTCTTTAATTGGTGTAATTATAGCAACACTTAACACATATATAATACTTTGTAGACTATTTTGAAGTCCTAAGCTCCCTAATTGATCTCGTTGCTGCTCTGCACTTTCAAAGCTAAACAACTCTAACATTACATACTGAGTTAATGCAATGATGATAAAACCTATTAATAAATACAAGTAGGTTTTCCCATTTTTTAAAACAGATACATCCCATATATTCTTAATAAAATGCAGCACTGGTTTATAAGCAAATAAAACAATAGTAACAACAGCTGCATCAAATAGAAGTAAATAATATCCCTCTAAATTAGCACGTAATACCTCTTCTCCAAAAATTCCAAGGGCTAAAGCAAGGAATAATCCCCCTAAGAGTGAGAACCCTAGAATGCTTGCAATCGTTACAACTAGATTTTTATATGTTATGTTATCTACTTCTCTTTCTGCATTATACGCGTCTAATACTGTTTTTCTCATACTATTCCTCCATTTGTTTTCATTTTCCCTAATGAAAATCCCTTAATGTAAATATAAAGATAATATAACAAAATTTTCAAAAAGAATAATATGCAATTTTACATATTATGAAAATTTTATATTCTATAGTTTTAGGAATTAGATTGCTATACAATAATTATTATATGAATTGTCAAAAAATTCTATACAGCATAACCCTCGCATCATATAAAACTTATTAGTTAAAGGAGCAATGAACATGAAAACACATGACTTCCTTACAGAAATCCAGAAGGGCTCTGAGCCAAGTCCATATCAAGATCCTATTGCATTTATTTTCGTTTGCCTTCCCTTAGCCATATACACATTTTTCAAACCTGCAAAATAATATCATTTAATGAGAAAAAGCCTACCATTCTTTTGGAATCATATGCACTAAAAAAACCTTAGAATCACTTCTAAGGTTTTTAATTATCCCGCTTCCTATTCACTTTCGCATCACATGTAATCCTTTAATAAACGTTTCCAATAATACATGTAAACTTGTATCTAAATCTAGTGGCAAACCAAATCCACCCTGCTGTTCAATCGACGCAAATCCATGACAAATACTTCTGAATCCACGTGTCGCATGAAGTGCATTCTCTCCTTCTAAACCGTACTGTTGTAACACCTGAAGACAAAGCTTTACAATTCCGTCACCTGCTTTTCTTACTTCTTCATCTCGTAAAAAAGTTGCTTCATACAGTCCAGGATGTTTGCGTACGAATGCTACATACGCTTCTCCCAAAGCATGAATTGCTTCATCCATCCGTTTACCCTCGGCCGCTTCTTCCAGTCTGTTATACAGCTGTTTGATTCCGTAAATGCCAAGATTTTTCCGTACATCTTGTAAACCTTTCACATGATTGTATAGCGAGGGTGAACGTACCCCTAATGTTTGCGCTAATGAAGCTAACGTTACTTCTTCTATTCCATTTGCATCTGCAATTTCTGCTGCTGTTTCTACAATTTTCTGTAATGTAAGTCCGATTCTCGGTGACATAAATTAGCCCTCTTTTCTACTTTCTATATTCCGCTTAGCTTCCTTAATAGCACGTTTTATGACAGTGCCTGGATTCTTTATCATTTTTCCATGTCCTGCCGCAAGCAAGGAAGGCTCATATTCGCTTAGCTTCTCTGCACTTTGTAATGATATTTCTTTGCTCCACGTTGCCAGCGCAGGAAACGGAAACCAAAATTTCATTTGTCCCGAAACAGCCATACCTCCTCTTGTTTGGAAGGCATCCCCGACAATAAGAGCCTTATTTCGTACATCAAGAAGCGATATGGATCCTGGCGTATGTCCCGGCGTCATAATCGTAAGAAGCGATCCAACTCGGTCGCCATCTTCCAATAAAACATCAGGTACCGTTTTTACCTTTTTAGGTACACCGCCTTTTATCGGTATATTCGGTTCATCCTTTTGTAACGTCGTATCTCCTTCTAACAGCTTTGCGTCCCGCTTAGAAATATAGACTGGAACATGAGGAAGTACTTCCTTTAATGCGTCTAATGCACCGATGTGATCATCATGCGCATGTGTTAATACAATCTTAGTAATTGGTTTTCCTATTTTCTCAGCCGCCTGTAAAATACCTTTTGCGCTATATGGCAAAGCTGCATCAATTAAAGTTAAACCATCTTCTTCCTCCACAAAGTAACAATTCACTGGAAACACTCTTGGCAAAAATGACAATTGATATACCGTTTTTTCATGTATCATTCTCATATTTCCATCTCCCTTTTCACGAAAACTAATACCATTAGTTTTATTATACTAATGGTATTAGTTTTGTGTCACTAAAAATTTCATTTTTACAAAAAAAAAGAAAAGTAGCCGTTTATACGACTACTTTTCTTTACAGCTATTAAACTGTGTAACGCTCATCTTCTAAAATTTTCGCAGCGATTTCACGTTTCTTCGGAATTACGTTAAGTGGTGTGTGGCGAGTTAATTTACGTAATGATGATAACATCATGCGCAGCATGTCGCCGTTTTCAACTGCGATAAGTGTTTCTTTCGCATCTGCTTCGATTTCGTTGAATGCTTCTTGGCAGAATACTTCAGTGTATAACACTTTTTGTTTATTCTTTTCAAGACCAGTTGTTTTAATTGCTTTTTCTGTACGAAGAACAGCTGACTCCATTGCGTAAAGGTTGCTTACGATGTCAGCGATATTCACAAGAATTTCTTGCTCTTTATCTAATGCTTTACCGTATTTTTGAGCAGCTAATCCAGCTACCATTAAGCCGATTTTCTTCGCGTTAGTTACTAAATATTTTTGAAGTGCTAATGGCTCATCGCCTACTTCTTCTGGCATCATCATCATTAACTCTTCTTGTAATTTTTGTGCTTTTTGAAGAAGTGGTAATTCACCTTTCATCGCTTTACGTAAGAACGTACCTGGTACGATTAGGCGGTTAATTTCGTTCGTTCCTTCGAAAATACGGTTAATACGAGAATCGCGGTACATTCTTTCAATCTCATACTCTGCCATAAATCCGTAACCACCGTGAATTTGAACACCTTCATCAACTGTATAATCTAGTACTTCAGAACCGAATACTTTATTTAAAGAACACTCGATTGCATATTCAGCGATAGAAGCTGCTACTGCTTTACCGTCCTTTACTTCCTCTTCAGATAATGTGCTCATGCGGCTTTCGAATAAACCTACTGTACGGTATACAGAGCTTTCAGCTGCATATGTTTTCGCTGCCATATTCGCAAGTTTCTCTTGAATTAATGGGAAGCGAGCGATTGGTTGTTTGAACTGTTGACGTTGATTTGCATATTGTGCTGAAATTTCTACTGCACGTTTCGCAGATCCAACTGTACCAACACCTAATTTATAACGACCGATATTTAAAATGTTGAACGCGATAATATGACCTTTACCGATTTCACCAAGTAAGTTTTCTTTCGGTACTAATGCATCTTCTAAAATTAACGTACGAGTGGAAGAACATTTAATACCCATTTTCTTTTCTTCTGGGCTTGTAGATACGCCAGCATATTCTTTCTCTACGATAAATGCTGAGAAGTGCTCTCCATCAATTTTTGCGTATACGATAAATACGTCAGCGAATGCAGAGTTTGTAATCCATTGTTTTTCACCATTTAATACGTAATGTGTACCTTCTGCATTTAAACGTGCAGTTGTTTTTGCACCTAATGCATCAGACCCTGAACCTGGCTCTGTTAATGCGTATGCCGCTAATTTTTCACCAGTTGCAAGTAATGGTAAATACTTTTTCTTTTGCTCTTCGTTACCGAATAACACGATTGGTAAAGATCCGATACCTACGTGAGCACCGTGAGTAATTGCAAAACCACCAGCGCGAGAGAATTTCTCTGCGATTAACGCTGAGCTTACTTTATCAAGGCCAATTCCGCCGTACTCTTCTGGTACGTCAGCGCCTAATAAACCAAGTTCCCCAGCTTCTTTTAAAAGACGAACAGAACGATCAAACTCGTGTTGCTCTAAATATTCAAGCTCTGGAAGAACTTCATTTACGATAAAGTCCTCTGTCGTTTTTGCAATCATTTTATGCTCAGATGAAAAATCCTCTGGCGTAAACACTTGATCAATCGTAATCTCATCAACTAAAAAGCTACCGCCTTTAACCGCATTTCCTACTGTTTTTTCCATGAAAATTTCCTCCTTCATATTTTCATAAGCAGCTTCTTTCTTTTTGAAAGAAGCTGGCTCTCAATTTTATTTTTTATAAACCTTTGTTGCTTCCATTCTTTGTATTGACGGCGTCTCGTTCTGAACGAGCCACCTGCACTTTTTATAATCTAGTTCCAGCGGCTAGAATGTTCAGTGGCTTCGCTTCTTCCTGCGAGGCAAAGAGCGCCTCTACGTCTGAAGCTCCATCCCCCTCACATTCTGAGCGAGCCGCTTCCACTTTTTTTCATAATCCAGTTCCAGTGGCTAGAACAGTCGGTCGTTTCACCCCTTCCTGTGAGGTAAAAAGCGCCTCTACGTCAGGGCTTCCAACGCCCTCCTGTTCTGAGCAAGCCACTTCCACTTTTTTATAGTAATTCAAACACTCCTGCTGCTCCCATTCCGCCGCCGATACACATTGTTACGATACCGAATTGTTGGTTGCGGCGTTTCATTTCGTGAATAAGAGATAGTGTTAGTTTTGCTCCTGTACAGCCAAGTGGATGTCCAAGTGCTATTGCACCGCCATTTACGTTTACTTTTTCTTCATCTAAACCAAGCTCACGAATAACTTGGATTGATTGAGAAGCGAATGCTTCATTTAGTTCGAATAGGCCAATATCAGATAGCTCTAAACCAGCTAATTTTAACGCCTTTGGAATTGCAGCGATTGGGCCAATTCCCATTACTTCTGGTGGTACACCAGCTACTGCAAATGAACGGAATTTCGCAAGTGGTTTCATGCCATCACTCACTGCTTTTTCACGATCCATTAATAGTACAGATGCTGCACCGTCACTCATTTGTGAAGAGTTACCCGCTGTTACAGAACCACGAACGTTAAATGCTGGACGTAATTTACCTAAAATGTCTAGCGACGTTTCTGCTCTTACACCTTCGTCTTGTGCGAAAATGATTGTTTCTTCTTGCAGTTTATTGTTTGATCCAACAGTACGTAACGTTACATCTACAGATACTGTTTCATCAGCAAAGTTTCCTGCAGCTAACGCTTTCGCAGCACGTTGATGACTTCTTACTGCAAAGGCATCTTGCTCTTCACGAGAAATTCCATATTTCACAGCAACTTGCTCTGCTGTATGTCCCATACCCATATAATATTCTGGAGCTGCTTCTACAAGGCGACTATTCGGACGAACAACGTGTCCCATCATTGGAACTAAACTCATTGATTCCGCTCCGCCTGATAATACCGCTTCAGAGTGCCCAAGCATAATGCGCTCTGCTCCGTAAGCGATACTTTGTAACCCTGAAGAACAGTAACGGTTAATTGTAATAGCTGGAACATCGTAAGAAAGTCCTGCTAATCCGCCGATATTACGAGCCATATTTAACCCTTGCTCTGCTTCTGGCATTGCACAACCGAAAATTAAATCGTCGATTGGACCTTCATAATTCGCACGCTTTAACGTTTCCTTTACTACTAACGCCCCTAGATCGTCAGGACGAACTGTTTTTAATGAACCCCTCTTTGCTTTTCCAATTGGTGTTCTTGCTCCCGCAACAATGACAGCTTCTCTCATGAACGATATCTCCCCTCGTTATTAGTTACGTAATGGCTTTCCTTTTACAAGCATGTGCTGCATTCTTGCTTGTGATTTCATCTCACTTACTAAGCTAATAAATGCTTCACGTTCTACATCTAATAAATACTGCTCATCAACTTCTGTTCCGTACGGCACTTTTCCGCCCGCAATGACATATGCAAGTTTCTTCGCAATGTGAAGATCATGTTCAGAAATGTAACCTGATAAATGCATTGCTTCTGCACCAAGTACAAGAGTTGCATATCCTGTTTCACCAACAACTGGTATCTTTTTACGAATCGGCGCTTTATAGCCAGCTTCATATAAAGAAAGTGCTTTTTGTTTCGCATCATATAGTAAGTGATCACCATTCACACTAATACCGTCTTTATCGCCTAAGAAGTTGTTCGATACAGCTTCTTGTGCTGATGTAGAAACTTTCGCCATCGCTACAGATTCGAATACTTTATTCGCAACTTTTTGCAGATCAAACTCTACACCGTTTGGCATTTTATTTAAGTGTTTAATGTATAGCTCTTTATTACCGCCTCCGCCAGGGATTAAGCCAACACCAACTTCTACTAAGCCCATATACGTTTCGCTAGAAGCTTGAATGCTCGCTGCTGGTAAGCAAACTTCTGTACCTCCACCAAGCGTCATACCATATGGTGCTGCTACAACTGGCTTAGAAGAGTATTTAATTTTCGTCATTGCATCTTGGAAGTTTTTCACAACCAACTCAATTTCAAAGTAGTTGTCATCTTGCGCTTCCATTAAGATCATTGCTAGGTTCGCACCAACGCAGAAGTTCTTCGATTGGTTACCGATAACAAGACCTTTATAATTCTTTTCTACTTCATCAACAGCGTAGTTAATCATTTGCGTAATATCCATACCGATTGCATTGCTCTTCGAATGGAATTCTAAGCAAAGGATACCATCGCCTAAATCGATCAAGCTCGCTCCGCTATTTTTCTTTAATACGCCATTTTTCGCTTTTAATTGCTTAAGAGAAATTGCCTTTTTATTACGTTCGATTAGCTTATATTCGCCATTATCGTAATAGTAGCTATCTCCGTTATCATGTTTGTAGAAAGTAGTGAAACCTTTCTCTAACATTTCTTTCACCCAAGTCGGAACAACTGCACCGTTTTCTTCCATCTTTTGAACAGACTTTTCAACGCCAATTGCATCCCAAACTTCAAACGGTCCTTGCTCCCAGCCGAAGCCCCACTTCATCGCTTGGTCAATTGCAACGATATCGTCAGCAATTTCTTTATGAAGTTTTGCAGAGTATAAAAGAGTTGGTGTGATGATGTTCCATAACAACTCTCCTGCGCGGTCTTTCGCGTATACAAGCGCTTTCAATTTATTCGATAAACCTTTTTCTTGTTTACTTAACTCGATAGATGCAGCTTTTAATTTTTTGCGAGCTTCGTATTCCATCGTTTCAGGATTTAGTTCTAAAATTTCTTTTCCTTGTTTTAAGAAGAAGCCTTGACCTGTTTTGCTTCCAAGCCATTTTTTATCAAGCATGTCATGCATGAAAGCTGGTACTTTAAATACATCACGCTCTTCTTCTTGTACGTTTTCATATACGTTATTTGCAACGTGTACGAATGTATCTAAACCGACAACATCTAATGTACGGAACGTTGCGCTCTTCGGACGGCCAATAAGTGGGCCTGTTACAGAATCAACTTCCCCAATGCTATAGCCGCGTTTTATCATCTCTTGAAGAGTTACTAATAAACCATACGTACCGATGCGGTTTCCAATAAAGTTTGGTGTGTCTTTTGCGATAACAACGCCTTTTCCAAGAACATCTTCGCCAAATAGTTTCATGAAGCTTAATACTTGTGGATCTGTTTCTTTCGTCGGTATTACCTCTAGAAGTTTTAAATATCGTGGTGGGTTAAAAAAGTGTGTGCCTAAGAAGTGCTTCTGGAAGTCGTCTGAACGACCTTCTGCCATTTTTTCTACTGAAATGCCTGACGTATTCGAGCTTACAATAGAACCCGGTTTACGAACAGCATCTACTTTTTCAAATAGTTTCTTTTTAATATCTAAGTTTTCAACTACTACTTCAATAATCCAATCTACATCAGCTAGACGCTCAAGATCATCTTCTAAGTTACCTGCTTCAATCAGTGCTAGATTTCCTTTCACTGTCAGAGGAGCTGGTTTTTGCTTTAATAGTTTTTGCACAGCCGTATTACTAAAACGATTTCTCACACTTTTATGTTCTAATGTAAGTCCCTTCGCTTCCTCTTCTTTTGTTAGCGCAGGTGGTACAATATCAAGCAATAATGTCGGAATACCAATATTAGCTAAGTGTGCCGCAATCCCTGAACCCATTACGCCTGAACCTAGAACAGCAGCCTTTTTAATTTGGAACATCCATTTCTCCCCCTATTCTTGAATGAATGCTCATTCAATTTTTCGACATAAGTCGCAATCAATGAGTGAGCCTCTACTAATAAATATATGATACAGTTTGAATTTTCGCAATATATTTATTGATAAAATTTTCTGAAATAAATATATTTCTTTCATTTGGCTATGCTATACATGTGTATTTTCTTCATTAAAATGCACTTTTCCTTTTTATAATCTGACGAAACTGGAGGAATATATATGGCAAAACTTAAGAAGAACCCTTCAAAGGCTGGAATTAGCGCAGCAAGCGTAACTGGAAATGCAGGTCCTCATAATCACGGTGTGGAAAAGGGCCGTCAAGGTAATAACCAACAATATAAGAAGCATAATATGGGCGAAAAATAACGGTATATTTTTGGGCAGAAAACGTGGCATAATGGGTAATGGCTGCTTTTTCTGCCCAATTTATTTGTACATATGGAAAACAAAAGAGGGAACGATGATGAAACGAACAATAGTTATGATTGTAATGATTGCTACACTATTTACAGGGATGATTTTCTCCTCTTATGCACTAAGGCAACAAGCTGTAAGAGCGGATCAACCTAACATTACTGGGCAATATGGCATTACAATCGATGCAGACACAGGTGAAATTTTGTATGGGAAACGGGAAGACGAACGCTCTTATCCGGCTAGTATAGGGAAAATGATGACTACCTTACTCTTACTAGAGAATGTAAAAGAAAATGAAGAAATTACAGTTACAGAGAACGCAATTAAAACAGAAAGTCAAAGTAAGAAAATTAAACTTCGTGCCGGGGAAAAGTTAAAGCGGGATGAGGCATTAAAGCTTATGCTTATCATTAGTGCAGACCCAATAGCTGAATCCATCGCAGAACATATCGCAGGATCAAAAAATGAATTTGTAAAAATGATGAATGCAAGAGCGAAGGAACTTGGTACAAAGCATGCGACTTTCAAAAACGCAAGTGGTGCTGATGCACTTGGAAATAAAGTATCGCCATATGACATTGCTATGATTACGAAAGAAGCATTAAAGTACCCAGTTGTTTTAGAATATATGAATTCAACACGTACAACTCTACATACTTCAGAACGATCTCCAAACATCGCAAACTATGGACGAGAAGAACTATATGACGATCCATATGCAATTGGAAGTAAAAGCGGTCTATCAGCACTCGGAAAATATACGGTCGTAACAGTGGATGAAAAAGACGGTAAACGCGTCATTAATGTTGTATTATCTTCTACTCGCACGCAGCTATATCCTGATACGAAGAAAATGGCACATTACGCATTTCAGCAATTAAAATAACCAAGGAGTATTTTCTCCTTGGTTATTTTTTAACCATACCTTTTAACACGAACGCAACGTTTGCTGGACGCTCTGCTAGACGACGCATGAAGTAGCCATACCAGTCATTTCCATAAGGCACATAAACACGCATTTTGTAACCTTCTTTTACTAGCTCAAGTTGACGCTCATTACGAATACCATATAACATCTGGAATTCAAATTGGTCTCTTGGAATGTTGTGTTCTTCGGCAAGTTTTTTTGTATATTCAATAATCGCTTCGTCATGTGAAGCAATCGCAGTATAATTTCCATTTAATAAATGCATTTTAATAATTTTTTTATAGTTATCATCTACATCTTTTTTCTCCGGGAACGCTACCTCTTCAGGTTCTTTATAAGCTCCTTTTACAAGACGTAAATTAGGACTATAAGCATTTAATTCTTCCATATCTTTTTCTGTACGATATAAGTAAGCTTGAATAACTGTACCAATATTATCGTACTCAGATTTTAACTGTTTAAAGATATCAATTGTCTTTCCGCAGCGTGTATAATCTTCCATATCAATGGTAACGAACACACCATTTTCTTTTGCAGCTTCTAAAATACGGCGCATATTGTTCATTACGATTTCATCAGAGATATCTAATCCCATAGAAGTCATCTTTAAAGAAAGCTGCGAATCAAGACCTTCTCTTCCAATTGCACGGATTGCTTCAATCGATTGGTTAGCCATTTCATTTGCTTCCGCTTCATTATCAACGAATTCCCCTAAATAATCGATTGTTACACAAAGTCCTTGCTTGTTCAATTGTTTAATAGCTGCTGTCGCTAATTCAATTGTCTCCCCTGCGACAAAGCGACCTGCACCAAAGCGTAAACCGTACTTTTTAGCCAGTTTTGTTAGCGCTTTATTTTTTGACAAGAAAAGAAACGAATTTCGCATTAATTGTTCCATGTAATTCACCCCTATGACTGTAATTTATCTGTTTTTTACCCCTCTTCAAAATTATATCATTGTTTAAAATTATTGGATACAAATAATTATTTAGATAATTTATAAAATACTATAAAAACATTTAAAAACCTATATTCTCGCTTATAAATATGCAGGGAATATTTTTCGACATTTAGAAAAAACGACTTTACTAGGCACAAAATAAGCATGTCGAAAATATTCGACATGCTTATAAAACCCTTTATATTCCATGTAAATTATATAAGGATATTAATACAGAAAACTTGAGATTATATTTACCTCAAGTTTTTTATTGCTCATTTCTCTTCTCTTCATTCAACTTTTTAATATCTGTAATTAACTGTACCATCTCTTCTTTCGCATCAGGATATGTCTCATTCCAATGCTTCACTAAAGCCGGCATCGTCTTCGCTATGTAAGAATACAGTGCCCACTTCTGCACCTGTTCTTTTCTCTCTTCATTACTCTCTCCAAGTAATAGTTCCGTGTATTTTTCTAGTAACCCGTCAAATTGTTCATTAAACTTTTCACTCATCTTATTTACCTCCTATATGAAAAAAGCAGCGAAGATCGCTGCTTTTTCTTATAATTTTGATCGAACAGAGTTTAATTTCTTTTCCATCGTGCTTACTTTATCACGACGATCATCGATACGAATTGTTGTTGCAACGCGCTGTGCACCTTTCGCATATGGAACTTCATGCATTTGTTGAATTACTTCTAGAATGACAGGAAGATCTCCTTCAATTACTGTATTCATTGGTGTTAATTGATATTTCACGCGATCTGCATTTTTCTCTAGCACCTTTTGTACTTCTGCTACATATTCACTAACACTTGGATTACCAGTTCCTACTGGAATAATCGATACGTCAACAATTGCCATAGTAGTCTTCCTCCTATAATTGCTTCTTATATATCCATTGTCTATTTTACCGAAATACTTATCATTTTACTAATTTGTTATTCCTCTATTTTAAACTGCTCCACCAATCTTTCTAAGTCTCTCATATGCTCCGTCAAACTTTCCATCGTATGAGCTACCTTTTCTAGATGACTCACTTGAGATTCAGTTGCAGCATTTACTTCTTCCGAAACAGCTGCGCTTTCTTGACTTGTACTAGCAATTGTATGCATTACCGTTGTAATTTCTCCTTGCTCGTAACCGATATTATGTACCTCTTCTACAATTTGTTCCACTGAAGTACTAATCGTATTTACAACTGACATAATTGTGCGGAATTCCGTTTCTGCCTCTGTCGTAACTTTATTTTGTATATCTGCAATATCTTTTAATTTACTTACAACCTCTACAACTCGTTTTACCTCTACTTGTACATCGCCAATCATCGTTGCAATTTCTCCTGTCGCCTCTTTCGATTGTTCCGCTAACTTTCGGACTTCTTCAGCAACAACAGCAAAGCCTTTACCTTGTTCACCTGCACGCGCCGCCTCAATCGAAGCATTTAAAGCAAGTAAATTCGTTTGATCCGAAATACCTTTTATAAGCTCTACTACATTTTGAATCGATCCAACTCTTTGCTCTAACTTACCAGATGCTTCTTCTGTGTGAACAACAATCGAAGATGATTGGCCCCTTGTACGAACTAAATTACGCATCGTATTTAAGCCTTGCTTAGATGCCTCTTCAGCTTTGCCAGCCACACCTTTTATTTCACCAACCGAATTATTCATTTGTTCCACTGACTGCGCCATATTCTCGAGCTGCTCTGAAACTTCATCTACACTATTAGCAAGAGTGGACGCTCCTCCGCTCACATCATCCATTGCACCTGACACTTCTCTACTAGCGGCTACAGTTTCATTCGTTAAATAATGCAGATTATTCGTTGATTGTTGCACTGTTGATACACTATTTTTAATTTTACTTACCATTTCATTCATTTGCTCAACCATATGATTAAAATGGTTCGTCAGTTCTCCAACTTCATCCTTACTTGTCACTTTCATTTGCAACGTTAAATCACCTTCTGCTACTTTTTGAACGTGATTCGTTAATAGTTGCAGTGGTCTTGCTAATCTTCTTGAGAACAAGTATGAAGCTGCGATTCCAACTAATAAGCTAATACATGCCATTATAATGACTGTATTTCTCGTACTATTTAATAGCCCATCAATTGTTTCTTTCGGATAAAAAATTCCTATTTTCCATTTCATCAAATCAAATGACTGGCTATAAACAACTACATCTTCACCTTTTAATGTAGTGACAGCATATTTTGTTACCTCTTTATTTAAACTCTTCACAAGTGGCTCTTTCGAAACATCTTTCCCTATTTTCTCTGGGTAAACAAGAGCCATATTTTTATCATTTATAATAAACATTTCTCCGCCGTTATTGTATTGAATATTATGAAGTAACTTCTGAATTGTTCCAAGTGATACATCCATCGCTACAACACCTAATACAGATCCATCTTGAGCTGTAATTGCTTTAGAAACTCCCACACTTAGCTTACCTGTAGCAATTTCATACATAGGTTGTCCCCAGTGAACCTTTTTCACATCAGCTTCTGAGTCTTTATACCAAGGTCTTGTCGTTGGGTCATATCCTTCTGGCACTTGTCCACCTTCAGCAAGATTGGCACTTAATGTTTTTTTATCTTTCGTACCAATATATAAGTCTAAAATGCCAGGATGATTCTTTTTATACTCCGAAAACTCTTTCGTCAAAAATGCTTCTTCTTCTGAAGTAACTCCGTCTTGAAGTATATTACGAACCATCTCACTGTTCGCATAATATCCCATATCTTCATCCGTTCTTTGAACAAATGTCGTAAGTTGCTCTGTCACAAGATCCATCGTATTTTGAGAATACTGGTCTAAGGAGCGCACTTCCTTCTCTTTCTGTAATTGATACATAGCTGTACCTAATATTACGAACATCATAGAAATAAGTACCGAAAATACTACCGCAATTTTTAAACGTAAACTTCTTAACATCTTCCCCCAAGCATCCCCTTCTCGTTGTATTGTAATCGTATTAATCACTATATTAAGTATAATGGATAAAATTAAAAAATTGAAATTAATTCTCATCTCAATTTGAGTAGACAACCTACTACCACTTGTGCAAAAACAAATAGTTCATTATCCTTAAACTATATAATCTCATTCGTTCGGAGGGAACTATGTTACAAAAATTCGGTTTCTCACAATATGAAAGCCAAGCTTACGAAGTTGTCGTATCAAGCAACGAACCATTAGATGCTACAACGATTGTGAAGCACTCTGGTGTTCCAAAAGCAAAAATATATGAAGTGCTAGCACGCCTGATCGATAAAGGGATGGTAATGGATTCTGTTTCAGAAAAGAAAAAGCTGTATACAGCATTACCACTCAAATTAGCAATTGAAAAATTAACGACAGAATTCCAATCAAATATTAAAGAATTGGAAACAAATATATCAAAAAAATCATTTACAGATGACCGTGTGTGGAGCTTAAAAATGCAATCTTCTATTCGAGTTCAAAGTAAAGAACTCATCGAAAGTGCAAAAGAATCAATTCGCATTTCAGCTTGGAATGACACTCTTTCAGAATACCTTCCTTCACTAGAAGAAAAAGCAAAACAAGGCGTCAAACTCGAATCCCTTATAGTTGGAAAAGTAGAAACAGACTTAGAAAACATGCATTTTCTAATCCCAACTGAAGAACCTAACGCATTAGAACGCTACTTGCTGCTCATCGTTGACGACCGCGAAATTTTATTTGCTGGTATAGAGCAAGAGTCATGGCAAGCGATGAAAACAATGTCACAACCTTTCGTAAAGTTCTTTACAGAATTTTTCTATCACGACGTTGCACTTGCAAAAATTACAGAAAAGCATCTGGATCTCTTCATGCAAGATGAGGAAATTAAGAGTTTGTTGAGGAAGTTAAGATACTAAAAAAACGCCTCTATTACAAGGCGTTTTTTTCTACATTTCTTTTCTATTTTTCATCCTTAACACATAAGCACCAGCAATAATAAAACCAATTCCTAAAACGAATAAAGCCGTAAATTCATTGCCGACGCCGCCAGTAGCTGGTAAACGCACTTCATTATGAGTATTATGTTGTTGCATCGGCTTCACATCAGCGGAAGGTTTCACTTCTCCACTCGGTGTTGGCTTATTTGGCTTAGAAGGAAGTGATACCTTTTCTTCTTTCTTATTTTTCACAGTATGTTTAATAATTTCTCCATCCTCTTTTATTTCAAATGAGAATGTCTCTTCATTTATTACATATCCATTCGGCGCTATTGTTTCTTTATACGTGTACTTTCCGTATGGTAGTTTAAATTTCGCTATACCTTGCTCATTTGTTTTTCCTTTTACTACTTCTTTCCCTTGTTCGTTGTAGATTGTAAACTCTGCATTTGGTAACTTCGTATTCCCATCTGCTACATCTACTTTCGTTATTTCTAACTCACCTTCTACTTTCTTATCTTGAACGATATGTTTAATAATTTCTCCATTCTCTTTTATTTCAAATGCAAACGTCTCTTCATTTATTACATATCCATTCGGTGCTATTGTTTCTTTATACGTGTACTTTCCGTATGGTAGTTTAAATTTCGCTACACCTTTTTCATCCGTTTTCCCTTTTACTACTTCTTTCCCTTGTTCGTTGTAGATTGTAAACTCTGCATTTGGTAATTTTGTATTCCCATCCGCTATATTTACTTTCGTTATTTCTAGTTCACCTTCTACTTTTTTATCTTGAACGATATGTTTAATAATTTCTCCATTCTCTTTTATTTCAAATGCAAATGTCTCTTCATTTATTACATATCCATTCGGTGCTATTGTTTCTTTATACGTGTACTTTCCGTATGGTAGTTTGAATTTCGCTATACCTTGCTCATCCGTTTTCCCTTTTACTACTTCTTTCCCTTGTTCGTTGTAGATTGTAAACTCTGCATTTGGTAATTTTGTATTCCCATCCGCTATATTTACTTTCGTTATTTCTAGTTCACCTTTTATATTTTCATTTTTCAACTCTAATACAGCAGTTTCACCAGTTTTCACTTCAATTTTTTTAATACTTCCGTCTAACACATATCCAGCTGGCGCTTGAATTTCTTTGACGCTATATATACCGATTGGAAGATTCCCTAACTCCGCAATCCCCTTATCATTAGTCGTGACATTTTGTTTAAAGTTTTCATTAGAAACTTCAAACACCGCTCCTTTTAATAATTCCTTTTTTTCTCCTAATTTCATAATCTTTAAAGAGCCTACTGATTCCCAATTTACAACTAAATCTGTACTGATTTTCTCACTATTTCTTTGTAACAATACCGTTGCATTTTGAACTTTTTCCGAGCCTTTAAAAGCTATTGCTTGTAAATTTGTTAAATTAGACTTTACTTTCATTTTAAAATTACCACTACTCGTATTTTTCGGGATTAAAATTTTAAATTTTTCGTTAATTGATAATATACTTTTCTCTTCTCCATTTTCATTTACAATTCGAAGCCCTTTAGGAGCACCTTCAGGAAGTATTGTATAAGAGCCAGAAACCGCATTTGTTTGCACTGCATAAAACCCTGTTTCTAAATAATCATCTTTTTGTGTAGCAGTTTGTGGATCTACAGGATTAACTTTAAAGAATACATCTTGTGATCCAGTTTCTTTTTTTGAAGCCTCTACTAAACGCTTCATAAGATTATGTACTCGTTCATTTTTTGCAACTAAATCTCCTTCCGTTAATTCATTCGCTGCAATCCATACCGCTAATTGTGTAGCATAATGCGCTTCTTCCGTTGTCGCTACATCTAATTCAGATGGGCTTTTTTGAGGATATCCGTTCAATAAAACACGGTATACAGAATCAGATGTTTTCCCCATTTCAGGCAAATCATCCCCATTGGGTGAACGTAAATCAGGCGTTAAACAATACGCAATACTACCCGAAGCCGTTTTAATTATTTCGGTCTTTATTTCACGATGTTTCGAATTACTATAGCTCCAATCCATTTTATATGTTTCTCTGTTCATTACTTCTGCCTTTACTTGTGGCATTGCAATTCCTAATAAAATAATAAGAGCGCTTAAAAAACTAAACCATTTTCCTACCATCTTTCGTTTCATTCTCTCCACCACCATATGTAAATTTCTGTATGAAGCAATCTTACTGTTTCATTGTACTTATAGTAAAAAAAAGAGAATAGGTGGTTTTTTTGTAGTATCTTGTCGAATTGTTGAGAAAGTTCCAAAGTAATAAGCAACTTTAAAATTATTTGCTCTCATGCTGCTATTGACAAATGAATATTACATATTTTAAATTTCCAAAAAATAAAAAAGCACTTTATAAGTGCCTTCATAACTTACGAGAAACAAATTTTAAACGAATATATATTACTTATCTTTTTCTTTTATCTCCATTAACAACTTAATTATTTTCTCATTTTGCTCCACTTGTTTCTCTGAATTTTGATAGATGAAACGAATCCATCTTAATACAAAAACAACTACAACTATCGGTAATAGTGCAAGTATCATACCGAATATAGAGAAATTGAACATCATTTTCCCATCACCTCGCTACATACAACTTTCTCCACATATCAACTAAAACCTGCAAAATTTTACAATTTTTAAAAAAGAACCTATCAAACGATAGATTCTTCTTTCACGGACTGAGTAGAACGTCCTCTCGTAATAGAGAAAATCGCACAAAGCAGAGCTAATATAATAAAGCCGCCACCTACCCAAGCATTATATATAACAGATGATTTTTCAATAACAACTCCGCCTACTGTTGAACCGAGCGCAATTCCTAAGTGAAGCGCAGAGTTATTTAAACTTTGCTGAATACCAGCCGATTCTGGTGCAATTTCAATTAAATAGTTTTGTTGTGCTGGTGAAATAGCCCAGCTCAGCATACTCCAAAGTCCCATCATAATAATGAACAGTGGGAATGAGAATGTCATCATTGGCAATATGAAGATCGCACACGCAAATACAATAATAATTGAGATAATACTTTTCTTCGATCCCCATTTATCAGCAAGCAAGCCCCCAAGGCCGCCTCCAAGTACTGCTGCAATTCCGAAAATGAAGTAAAATACACTAATCCAATCCGCTTCAACATGCATCACATCTTTTAAAAATGGTGTTAAATATGCATATAGTGTTAAATGACCCGTTAAAAATAAAAATGATGTTAACTGTGCACTTACGATTTTCTTATCTTTTAACGTAGCAATTTGTTCTCTTATTGATAACACTGATGTCGGTGGTACTTTCGTTAAGAATAATGAAATACAAGCGACTGCTATAACTGTTAATACCGAAATTAATACAAATGGTGCACGCCATCCATATGCATTTCCAAGTACAAGTCCAAGTGGTACTCCAAGTACGAGCGATCCACTAATCCCCATAAAAATGATTCCAATGGCACGCGCACGAAAATGCGGTTCTACAACACTAGAAGCAAGTGTTACTGACAGTGCAATAATAAGCGAACCACTCGCTGCACAAACAACCCTTGAGAACATTAACATCCCGTAATTCACACTAAATGCTGAAATAATATTTCCGATTAAGAAAATTGATAATGCCCCAATGTATAATCTTTTTCTTTCAAATTTTCCAGTTACCGCTAATAAAACCGGACCTGATAAAGCAAATACTACTGAAAATATTGTTATAAGCTGACCAGCTGCACTAATAGATACTCCTAAATCATTGGCAACTAGATCGAGCGTTCCTCCTATAATTAGCTCAACCGTTCCGACTACGAAAGCCGCGATAGCTAAAATATACACACGAAAATTCAAGTCTTTCCCCACGCTTTCTTTTTTGGTTACTACGACTATAGTAACCAAAAAAGAAATTGAACACAAGTACAATTTTTTTACAATAAAAAAACAGGCGTATCATACGCCTGCCTTCTAATTATTAAACACTAGTTTTGTTCTTCTTATTTAAATACCAATACACCGGCAGTCCAGTAAATACAATTCCAATTGATAAGAAACAACTTACCGGATCATTAATAATTGCACTTCCAAGTACAAACAATGATCCTAAAATCGCGATGATTGGTACGATTGGGAATAACGGTACACTGTATGCACGCTCTTTATTCTTGTTACGTTTTCTTAAAATGAAGACACCAATAAACGTCATTACATAGAAAATATAAATAATGAATACGGAAATCTCAGATAGCTTATTCGGATCACTAATAATCATTAAAATAATTCCTAAAATGATTTCAACAGTAATCGCATTTGCTGGTGTTTTAAATCTTGGACTTTCCTTTGCGATAAACTTAGAAAACGGAAGGTGTCCACGCTCTGCCATCGACATCGGAATACGTGGGAACGTTAAAATCTTTCCATTTAAACAACCGAAAATAGAAACGATAATACCGATACTAATGATTTTCCCGCCATATTCTCCAAGTAGCATGCCCGCAGCTGTCGCTGTTGCATTCTCTCCAAGGTCTACAATTTTCGCTGCTGGTAACACATTTAATAATGCCAAGTTAATTAGTACGTAAGCAGCCGTTACAATTAAAATCCCAACTGTCATCGCTTTCGGTAATAACTTTGTTGGATTCTTCATTTCTCCGCCAATTGAAGCGAGTAGAATCCAGCCGTCATAAGCAAATAACGTTGCTAAAATTGCCATACCGATACTTTGATTTTCTGATATCGGCACTACTACATTAAAGATATCGCTATTTCCTTTCCAAAAACCTAACACAACAATTAATACGATCGGAATCATCTTCCCAATTGTCGTAACCGTTTGGACGATACCTCCATATTTTGTTCCCATACTATTTACAACACCAAGGAACACAACTGTTCCAATAGCAATTGGTAAATTCCATACTTTATCTAAATAGAAAAAATTAATCATTAAAGAGCTAAAGTACAATCCTAATGTTCCAATAATAGCTGGTCCATAAACAATTGTTTGCATCCAGCCTGATAAATATCCCCAAAAACTTCCGTAAATCTCCTCTAAATACGTATACAACCCACCATTTTTCGGGATTTGCGCTCCAATTTCAGCTACTGTTAAACCACTTGCTAACGTCAACAGACCACCAATTACCCAAGCAAGAATAGCCATATTAGAACTCCCCGAGTAATCTAATACGCTCCCTGGCTTCATAAACACACCAGATCCAATAATCGTTCCTACTACGATAGAAAGTGCTACTGTTAAACCAATTTTGTTTTTCTCATCAGGATGCATGCTGCGTATCCTCCTTCCAATTCTAGTGTGATGCAAAAATGAAATAAAAAAACACTCCTCCCTAAAAAAGGGACGAGTGTTATATTCGTGGTTCCACCCTTGTTTCAATTCGTAAAGTAACATACTTCACCAATTTCTCAAGTCTAAATAACGGTTTTTGCCGGCAAGCAATTACTAGGTATCCGTTCACTGCTGCAGTTCAGAGGTGGTAATCCAGTTTTCCGTATTAGGAAGCTCACAGCCAAAGGCTTCCCTCTCTGAGAATCGTAAAAAATTGATCATGTCCTCATCATCACTTCTTGATGTCGAATTTTGTAGTTATTGTTCATTATATTGAATTGTTAGAAAAAATCAATATATTTTTTTATATAACATAAGAAATGTTTCTCTTCTTATATTATAACAGAAGCTATAATATTTCTCTAATTCCCCAGTATCTTTGGAACAGCGTAGCGGTAAAAATTATCTCAGCGATTTTCAAAATATATCGATTTACCAACAAAAAACGACAATAAGTAAGAGGAGACTTTCTAAAAGAAAGACTCCTCACATACATACCTTCCGGTTGCCCACACGGAAGATACGACTTCACTCAATTATTTCTCATCTTTATTCATAAAAAACTTATGATGCGGAAGATCCACATTCAACGCCTCTAATTGTTTCTTTTCATTCTCTAAAATCGATTTCGCTTTTTCTTTCGTTGTCTCATCTAATCCCGCAAAGATGTCTTCATGCTTCTCTTTCTCTGGAAATTTCACACCTAGCTTTATTAATTCTTCTTTTGCTTGCTCATGAGTTAATTTCCCGGATTTTTCTTGTTCAAAAATAGACTTTGCTTTTTCTTTTGTTGCTTCATCTAAGTCAGCAAGCATGTCTTTACGCTTACCTTTCTCTGGGAATTTCACACCTAGCTTTGTTAATTCTTCTTTTGCTTGTTCACGTGTTAGTTTGCCGGATTTCTCTTGCTCTAAAATTGATTTTGCTTTTTCTTTTGTTGCTTCGTCTAAGTTAGCAAACATATCTCCATACTTACCCTTTTCCGGGGACTTCACGCCTAGCTTTGTTAATTCTTCTTTTGCTTGTTCACGTGTTAGTTTGCCGGATTTCTCTTGTTCTAAGATTGATTTCGCTTTTTCTTTTGTTGCTTCGTCTAAGTTAGCAAACATATCTCCATACTTACCCTTTTCCGGGGACTTCACGCCTAGCTTTGTTAATTCTTCTTTTGCTTGTTCACGTGTTAATTTGCCGGATTTCTCTTGCTCTAAAATTGATTTTGCTTTTTCTTTTGTTGCTTCGTCTAAGTTAGCAAACATATCTCCATGTTTACCCTTTTCCGGGAACTTCACGCCTAGCTTTGTTCTTTTTCTAATACTGATTTTGCTTTTTCTTTTGTTGCTTCGTCTAAGTTAGCAAACATATCTCCATGTTTACCCTTTTCCGGGAACTTCACGCCTAGCTTTGTTAATTCTTCTTTTGCTTGTTCACGTGTTAATTTACCGGATTTCTCTTGCTCTAAAATCGATTTCGCTTTTTCTTTTGTTTGATCATCTAATCCCGCAAACATATCTTTACGTTTTTCTTTCTCTGGAAGCTTTACACCTAGCTCCCCCAACTGTTTCTTTGTATCGTCCATAATCGTTTTTACTTTTTGTTTTGTAGCGTCATCTAAATCTTTTTTCGCCGTTTTTGTAGACTGCTCAGCTGCTAGAGTATTCGTTGCCGCGAATGCCGGAATACCGACTCCTCCAATGATTCCGAATGATAAAGCACCTGCAATCGCTAAATACCCAACTGTTTTCTTCTTCATAGGAAATTTCCTCCTTCATATTTCTAAAGCATGTACACTATCGTATACAATGCCTATAGTAATGTCGGTTTCTTAACATTTCCTTAACGACTTAACAAAAAAACGCCGCTCATCCCGAGCGGCGTTGTTCTAAGCTTTTTGTAATTGTAATTCTTCACGTTCCATTATTCTTCTTAATACAATTGTTTGTGTCATTGTAAATAAATTACCTGTTATCCAGTACAACACAAGTCCTGATGGCGCCGCAAATCCCATAAATAAAATCATTGCCGGCATCATAATTTGTTGTATTTTCAGCATCTGTACTTGTTCTCCAGCTGTAATATTAGATTGGAAAACTTTCATCTGAATAAATGTCGTTAACGCTGCGATAATCGGTAATATATGATAAGGATCTGCATGTCCTAAGTTTACCCATAAAAACGAAGATGTGCGAATCTCTTCTGTTCGGCTAATCGCATAATACAAAGCAGAGAAAATCGGCATTTGTATTAATAGTGGCCAGCAACCAGCTAGTGGATTCCAACCGCCTGATTTCATTAGTTCCGACATTTCCTTTTGATACTGCTTTTGTTTTTCAAGATCTTTACCCACATCACCGTATTTTTGTTTCAGCTTCTGCAGTTCAGGTTGCATTTTCTTCATTTTCGCTTGACTACGATATTGTGAAACAGCTAATGGAATCATGGCTGAACGAATAACGAGCGTCATAATAATGATAGCAATCCCGAAGCTAGCTCCTGGTATGTGATGAGCAACAAATTGAATCATAAACGAGATTGGATATACGAAATAATGATCCCAAATTCCCGTACTATGTGCATCAATTGGGGCTGCATTACTGCAACCAGATAAAACAAAAACAAGTAATAATGATAAACTAACGAGCACAGCTCGGTATGATTTTAACATGTTCATTCCTCCAATGTTTCGTAATTATTTAGCGAAACATTGGTGTATACGGACCGACCTCGTCATTCTCTTCACTGGATTCTTGTCTGCGCACAGAACGAATCATTCCATATTTATAAAAAATAGAGAAAAGCGTTACATTACCAGTACCCTCTTCACACGTATTAACTAGTTTAAAGGCTCTTTGTCTACCACTTGATGCTTGCTGACGCACAAAGCGAGAAACATTAGCAAGGAAGAAAACTTCTAATAAACAAAGCGCTGTCGTTACAAACGATATATATAGAATTGCATCCTGCAATAAAAATTCCATCGCTTCACATCCTTAATAAGATCATTTTAGCACATTCAACAAACATTCTCTATTTCCTTTTATCGTCAAAAAAGTATTTTGCATATTTTCTCAAGAAAACTATGTTAGAAAACCAATGTATTCGCTTTCTTTAGTATATTCACACGTATCCTTGTATAGGTTTAATTTGTTAGAAATTTATAAAATTTTCGCATTATAATAAAACTATTGCCAGTTTTTGAAAAAACCTTTATTCTCTTCTTGTAATCAAAAATGAATATGGAGATGAAACATACTATGGGTCAACTAGGAGACGCCGATTACGTTCCCGACACCGCCTTTTTATCCTTCCCAGCAGCTAAAACATTCCACTTAGAATTTATCATACAGTTGGTTGTTATTTTCGTAGCCTCTATTTTGTATGCAATTTCTATGAATATGTTCTTTATCCCGCATAACATGATTAGCGGTGGATTCGCTGGTGTAGGGATGATTATCGGTTATTTAATGCACTACAATATCGGTGCACTTATCTTTTTACTAAACATTCCTCTTCTTATTTTAAGTCACTTTTACTTAGGCAAGAAGACAACCTTTTTAACAGCGTACTTTGTAGCTGTATCATCGTTAGCGATGAACATTATCCCTGTACACCAAGTTTCAGACGATATTTTACTGTCTTCTGTATTCGGTGGTGTAATCTGCGGAGCAGCTTCCGGAATCATATTCCGATTTGCTTCTTCAACAGGTGGCTTTGATGTTGTTGGATTGATTGTAGCAAAACATCGAGATATTTCAATTGGAGCAATCATCTTTGGATTCAACTTAATCTTACTTGTTGCAGCAGGATTTATTTTCGGATGGGATATTACGCTTTATACGTTAATTAGCCGGTTTGTAGTCAGCAAAGTTATCGATGCTGTGCATACGAAACATATTAAATTAACGATAATGACAGTTACAGAAAAAGGCGAGGAAATAAAAAGCGCACTATTGCATCACGGCATACGCGGGGTGACAATGGTAGATGCTGTCGGCGGCTATACAAACCATAAGAAAAAAATGATTTACACTGTCGTGACTCGCTATGAGTTAGGCGAAATGAAACGTATTATCCGTCAAGTGGATAACAAAGCATTCATGAACATTACTGAAACAGTTGAAATTGTCGGCCGTTTCAAACGCATATAAAAAAGGTTAATACATTAAAGGGCATAACATATTAGTCATATATAATATGTTATGCCCTTTGTTATTCAACTAACGCACCCTTTAGCATAATAAAATCACGAAGTTTATTACTACAAATCGGAGGATAGCATTCCATATACGATACTATCTGTCCATTCATTTTTATTCCAAAAATCTTGTATGAAATGGGCTTCCTTTCTCATGCCTATTCGTTCACACAATTTTTTTGAAGCTGTATTACGTGCATCAAGATTAGCTTGTATACGATGTACATTAAATTCATTAAATAATTTAAATACCAAACTATTTACTGCTTCTGTTGCCAAACCTCTCCCAGCTACTTCATTTGAAAAACTATAACCAATCTCAACAGTGTCTTTCATATTTGTGTACCATACGGATAAATCACCAATTACTTTAGTCTTGTATATAACTGCCAAACTTAATATTGATTCTTTAGTAAGTACATTATTTGATAGCTTCTTATTAAATTTTTTCTGCATATCTTCATGAGTCCACTTATTATGTAATAGGAACTTACATGTATCATCATTATTATAAATAGCAAATACATCCTGTAAATCCGTACTCTTAAAAGGTCTAATTATTAATCTTTCTGTTGTGATCTCCAAGTTAGCTCTCCTCCCTTACATTCATGCTACAAAACATTTTTTATAGTATTTAAGCCTCCTTCTTAGATCTCACCTTGATTACATATTTCATCATAATAAATTAAAATCCTTCTTCCACTAAACTGCATTGTTAGTGGTATTTCCTTGCGCTTTTTATTTTTTACACTTATTACAAAATCAGATAATTCTATTATTGTGACCCTAAATGTGTTATAATGAAAACAGACTCACAAAAAAAGAGTATATAGACTTGGAAGTTTCTCTAATCTTACAAACAAAAAGAAACGAGCAGTCGGGTATATTTCAGACACCATACACGTAACGGTTTAAACAACCGATCACTCTTCAATGATCTTTTTATAAAAAGATACGTACAACTAAAACTCACTTCAATATACTATACCTACCTTTTTGACTTCCAAATCATCTTATTACATAAGGAGATGAACATATGAATCAATATATAAGATACACAATAGCTGTCCTGTTTGCTATTATCGGCGGAACAATCTGCTTCTGGACAAACACTCAGCTTGGAGAGAATATCATTTTTAATGGAATCGAAACCCTTGTAAGCGCTTCAATTTTAGGTGGATACATTTACTTCCTCTTCAATCCAGAAGAAAATGCACAAAAAACAATGTTATTAACAATGATCGGAATCGTTGGCGGATGTATTTCCTACTCAATGACTAACTATACATTACCACTTCAATTAAGCTCAGCTTTCTTCCACGGTCTATGGACTTGGTTCATTGCATTCTGCCTAGCAGACGTATTCAACCTTTTACAAGACAATGAAGAAGAAAACGGTCGCCAAATTGAAAGTAACTCGTAAGCTGGAAGATACTCTTCCAGCTTTTTTGTTTTGTTACTCTTTCCTGTTCATACCCCATCACTAAAATAAAAAGAAGCTACCCTCACGGCAACTTCTTTTCCACATACCCCACTTAGTATTCACTAAAATATATCAACGATTTTTCAAATATATCGGCGATTTCTCCACTTATATCAACGATTTTTTCATTATATCGACGATTCGACACTCGATATCGACTTACCGACACCCTTCGACACTCAAAACGCACAACATACCCTATCCCCCAAGCAATTTACTGCCGAACTCTACGATTAAAAAGATAACTAATAGGATCGCGAGTATCTTTAATGCTACATACGCTACTTTGAAAACAGCATAAATGAGCAAGACTATTAAAATAACCGTTAAAATTTCCATCTAGAATTCCTCCAAGCTTTGCTCTGCTTATCTTATTTTACTCGCCTCAGACTTTTTATGGAACGGCATAAGACGACATAGAAAAAAGAGGATACCTCACCCATCGTAAGATACCCTCTCTTTCAGCTGCTCAAACCATTCTCTCTCTAATTGTAAATATCCTATTTCACTATTCTCAGCGCTCTTCAATTCTTTATCCGCTTTCCTCATATAAACGTTGGAAGCTTCCATATCGCCCTCTAAATATTTAACAATTCCTTGTGTGCGATAATACCCATGTAAGTCCACTTTTGTAATGGCCTTCCCATGTTCCTTCGCTTCATGCAGGGAAAGGCTATCCATCTGATAAAGAGCTTTATATAAAAGATACCAACTGTGAAAACTGCTGACGAAATATTTATTTTCTTTCGTTATAGGGAGCTGGGCAACTTGTTCTATATATGGTATCGCTCTTTCCATTCCCTTTTGATCCGACCGGGCAAGGAAGACAAGCATAAGTCCGCTCATGATCTCTCTTATACTTTTATGTTCTTTTATTTTATCTTCGGTAAGTTCTACTAATCTCTTATCCCAATCTTTCGGCCTCTTATAACTAAATAACTCACTCGATACTTGAATGTTATATACATGCTGCTTCGCCTTTTCATCATCTTTAATTAAAATAAGAAATTGCATACCATCGCTCATAAGCGTTCCTTTTATCGGTACGATTGTAACCGCAAAAATTACAAAATGGAAAACAGAAAAATATAACAGATATTGATAATAACTCACCATGTATATGTAACCAAAAGTAATACCAAATAGTATACTTGTTATTGGTCCACCTAAAGTCATCCATGCCCATTTTTTCGAAAGGTTCGGTGTTACTATAGAAGGCGGTATTAACATTGCCACGCCTCCGAAGTACGCCCATAATTTATTTTCTCGAATACGTACTTTCCCCTTCTCTTTTTGAACAGTAATAGGCCCTACTGTCATAAATTTAAATGTCAAACCACCTATTATGCCGAATATGACATGTCCTAACTCATGAATGATTACCACTAACAGAAAAATCCCCAATAATGCCCATATATTCAACATTGTTTCTAATTTTCCAGTTCGGATCACTCCGTATAAAATGGACAGAATGAGCGCCACTGTCAGTGAACCAGCTGGTCTTCTTAAAATATCCACCTTTTTCTCCCCTTAATAAATCATTTTTCTCTGCATTTCATACATGAATTTTCCGAGATGCAATATCCAAATAAATGAGATTAAGCCAATTAATACAAAATCGATGTCACTAGCCGCTGTATATATAACGGCAGCCCACCATACATATGCTAATATTGTATTCGTAAATTCATACGCTTTATATCCAGCCTCATGCACAATGTGCTTTAATCCTTCATCTGCATTTTTCGTCCACATTTTCATAGATTCCATATATGTTACACCTTGTTCAGGATATAGCTTGTTATAACGATTTTTTGTTATGAGCCCGATAACCACTACAATAGTTAAACAGACGATAGAAGCTACTAAATTCCACACTGCAAATGAAACATTTGTATCCTGCAACAGTGCACGTCTACATGTAATAACTGCATATACAAACCATGCCTGCGTAACTATATCACCTACACGTAAATATATACTTATAATGCCTAATTTTCTGCCTTGTACGCTCTCTTCTTCATCGCGTGCCTCCGCTAACATACGTGTATTCTTCCAAGTGTAGTACATCATTAAGATTCCAAAAATAGTACATACACCTATAAATGTATTAGATGATAATTTTCTCGGTTCATCCGAGAGTAAATTTAAAGCTATATAAGATGTTAAAAAGCCACCCATCATACTTAATGCTATTTTCCCCACAAAATCAAATTGTTTTTTTCGTTTATTCTTCATCATCCTCTTCCCCCTCCACTAACGTAAATATTTCCTCCACCGGTACATTGAAAATTTGTGCGATTTTTAGCGACAATACAATAGATGGTGCATAATCCCCGCGCTCAATTAAACTAATCGTTTGCCGTGATGATCCTATCGCTTTCCCTAAATCCCCTTGTGATAAACGATGCTTTGCTCGCAATTCCCTCACTCGATTTTGAAGCTTCATGTCTTCCCTCTTTTTCATTTATTTAATTAAAATTGTAAATAATATCCTTATTTTTGTCAATTATAATTGTCATTTTGACGTTAATAATTGACAATATAATCTATTGAATTTTAAACTGATAAACAAACAAAAACTTATTAAAACAAAAAAGGCAGTGCGTTTGCACTGCCTTCCTAAATTTTGACATAGAATGGATTTCATATTAACTTGCGTTTTGTAACAATACTCGTTTCAACTGTTTGCGGAAACGAACACCTAACGTAATTGCTACAATCACAATCACTCCAAAAATGATTTTACCGATGTGACCTTCTAACACTCCAAAAATATCATGTAAGTTGCCACCTAACCAGTAACCACCGATTAAGAAGAATGATACCCAAAATAGAGCACCTGAGTAAATTGTAATTGCAAAACGACGGAATGGTAAGTTAATAATTCCTGCAAAGTATCCTGTAAAATGACGTACACCAGGAATAAAGAAACCGATAAAAATAAGGAAGTATCCATACTTATCAAACCACATTCTTGTTAAGTCGATTTTTCTTTGTGTTAAAAATACGTATTTCCCATACTTTTGAACAAAGGGCATACCTAATTTATTTCCTAAAAAGTATTGAATTGTCATTCCTACACTTGTCCCAATAAAGGATAGGATAATTAAAATCGGTAAACTTAAATCGCCCTTCTGCGCTAAAAATCCTGCATATGCTAACGTTGGCTCTCCCGGAAAAGGAAGTGCAATATATTCTAACAGCAAACCAACAAGTACAACATAGTACCCGTATTGCTGAAATAATTCATGAATCCATTCCATGTCATCTCTCCTTTCAATCACGTACAACTTCTTACTATTATTGTATAAAAAAATTGTCGAAATAACTATCACAATAGCTTACATTTTTATTACATTTTTGTAAGGCTCACACTAAAGTTTTCTGTTCTTTATTTACTTCTATGTACGTTCATTTAAAAACAACTTAACAAATATATACCGTGAGAAACCTGGCCTTAATATACATTTTTCATCCAGTTTTTAACACTTAAAAATCACATTATTTCGTTCTCAATAAAAAACCACTACAAACTCATACTAACTTCATATTAGCTTCATATACGTATTGTAAGATTATAGCGGAATTTGTTGAAAAATTTAACTAATATATTACTAATCATTAAATTGAATAAATATAAGTCGCTTTTCGAAATTAAAAAAAGGGTGAATAAGAAATGGAAGCTTATAAAATGCACGATTTTATTAATACAAATGTTGAATCTCACCAAAATGAAACCGTTTTTAATTTACACATATGTGAAACAAGTGAATTTGACGTAAGTTTAACAAAATCTACAACACTGTCTTTTATCGTTTCAAAAAAGAACATTAAGATTGTTACGAAAAAATGGATTAATTCAAATCAAGAAAGCATGATTGGTAAAAGTTACATCATTCCAACGAAAGCTTTCCACTACTTCTTACCAATTATTTCTGAAACTGAAGATGAGCTAAATATTCAAGTTCAAAGTTTTGGACTACATGGTGAACTTTTACTAAATGAAAGATTACTTATTGATAAAAACAACAAACAAAATCCAAAGATTACTACCTTCTTTGAAACATTAGATGAAAATGTAAATAAAGTATTACGAGGATTGCAAATTCATTGTATGTAAGACTATTACAATAGGAAAAAGGAGAATATAATGAAAAAACTATTATTAAGCGCACTATTATCATTAGGATTTTTAACTATTCCATTCACAAATGCTGAGGCAGCTACAACGAACGATCAACTGATTGTAAACACGCAGTTAAATAAAATGGATTATTATCAAAATGGAAAATTTATAAAGAGTTTTACTGTCGCTACTGGAAAAGCATCCACACCTACGCCTAAAGGTACTTTTCAAATCGTTAATAAAATTAAAAACCGTCCTTACTATACAGGAAAAATTAAAGGCGGCGATCCACGTAATCCACTTGGTGACCGTTGGCTCGGACTAAACATGGCAGGAACTTACGGAACAACTTATGCGATTCATGGTACGAACAATAATCAGGCAATTGGCAAATGGACAACACTAGGTTGCATTCGTATGTATAACAATGACATACACTGGTTATTTGAGCGTATTCCCCAGCAGGCTACTGTCACTGTAAAATAACCTAACAACACGATTTACGTGTAGCCAAGAATTTTATATCTTGGCTTATTTTATTTCTTCATTTACAGTAGCAAAACAACTGTATTTACATATATAATAGGGATAGATTGTATTAAGTAACATCTAAACATTGATAAACATGGATATTAAAATTATACAGTTATAATATTTTATAAATTTTACAATACATACTATAATAGAATTACTGTAATTCTTAAATATTCAGTTTCACTAAACAACTCCCCTTGCTACTTTCATGATTATTTTATGGCGGGGGCTTATTATATGTATAAACAATCTGAGTCATCGGAAAAATGATGAATTCGAATATTGCAGTAAAAAGCGTTATTTAGGAGGTGTTACTATGACGCATATACTGGTGATTGAAGACAACCCAGATATACAAGAACTGATTCGTGAATTTCTAATGGCACAAAACTTTACCGTTGATGTCGTTGGCGCTGGAACAGAAGGTATACTTCTTTTCCAAAAAAATTCATACGATCTTGTCCTCCTTGATGTGATGTTACCAGATATAGATGGCTATAGTATTTGTAAAATTATGCGAGGACAATCTGATGTACCGATCATTATGTTAACAGGCTTACATAATGAAGAAAGTGAAATTAAAGGATTTGAATTAGGTATTGATGACTATATTACGAAACCGTTCCATTACACCGTATTTATTAAACGTGTAGAGGCTGTATTAAGAAGGGCAGCAACGAAGGAAGCAGAAACCGCAAATATACTACAATTCCGTGAATTGATGTTAAATTCTACAGCATATGCCGCTTATGTTCATGGTAATCAAATTGAATTAACAACAAAGGAATTTGAAATTATTTATACTTTACTGCAAAATCGGGGAAAAGTATTATCAAGAAGTGATTTGCTGAATAAGGTATGGGGCTATGAACATTATGGTGATGTAAGAGTTATAGATACACATATTAAAAACTTAAGAAAAAAATTAGGGATTCCTTATATTAAAACGGTGAAAGGCATTGGCTACAAAATCGAATCGTAGCACAGACAACATCACCAAAAATATTTTCATCAAAACCTTATTATTTTGTATTCTTTTATCACTTTGTCTTTATCAAATTATTTACTTCCTAGCTTCAAACTACGATAAAGAACGTTTTGCAAAAGAAAATGGAGCGCTGTCTACAGAACAAGCGGATTCAGACAAACAAAACGACCAAAGTAAAACGAATCAAAATAAAGCTGTATCACAGGGAGACATTTTTAATTTCCAATCTTCTATTATAGATTATAAATCACTCTCTACAGCTATCAATCATCTTTTGCAGCCTAGCCAAACTGCAAAAGCAAAAGAACATACACAAAGTAGTACGGGGAAAAATAGCACTTCTGCTCCACTTACAGAGATGGAAAAGCAAGTCGCTACTAATGATGCCTTACATAAACAAAATGCAGCAAGTAAAACAAATGATGCACAAGATAATCCAAAATTAACAGATGTACTGCAGCAATTAGCTCCACATATTGGCGCGACAATGCTTGCATTATCTTTACTCGGATCTTTAATTTATACAAAACTAATTGCCAAACCTTTTCAATTTATGAGCGATGCTTTAAAAGATATTATGAATCTTGATTTCTCAGATAAAAAGCTACTTAACAAAAATACAGACCAAACTGATTTTAATTTACAAGTAGCTGCTTCACAGGTCCCAAATATCGTGAAGAATTTACATGCAAGCAATCAAGATTTAAGAAACGAGCTCAAGAGAGAACAACAATTAGAACAATCTCGTAAAGAATTTATGTCTATGGTATCCCATGAATTAAAAACACCAATCGCAGCCGTTATGGGACAACTAGATGGCATGATTCACGGAATTGGAGCTTATAAAGATAGAGATAAATATTTAAAACGTTCCTATGAAATGATGCAAGATATTAACATATTAACGGAAAAAATGTCGGAATTATCCAAAATACAAAACCCTCAATTTAAACCTGATTTAAAAGTTATCTCATTAACTACTATTATTGAGGATGTTATGAAGAAAGTAGATTACTTTGTATCTGTAAAGCAATTAAATGTTCAATCTAACATTAAGCAAGATGTACAAATTTTAGCTGACCCTAAATTTATTCAAACTGCTATTTTTAACATTATTTCAAATGCAATTCATTACACAATTGACCATCAGCATGTATATATAAAGCTTTATGAAAAGCCAAACGGTTACGCATTAGAAGTACTAAATACAGGTTCACAAATAGATGAAGATAAACTTGCCCATTTATTTGAACCATTCTATCGCGCAAACCCTGACAAACACGGCTTAGTACAAGGTAGTGGTCTTGGGTTATACATTGTAAAACAAATACTAGATAAGCATCAGTTTCCTTATGGGATACAAAACACGCCTCAAGGTGTAAAATGCTCCATTGTATTTCCAAAAGCAATGTAAAAACCTACTACAATTTCATACCCCAAATTCATACTTCGTATGAGTGGCGGAATTTTGTAGAGTGTCTTACTCTGTTTCGTTCGCCCGTTGTCCTTATTTGGATAGCGGGCGTTTTTTATTATTTAAAAGGAGGATTTTCATGGAAAAATTTAAGTATTCATTACTTGTTTTATTCGGAGCATGTAGCTACGGCGTACTTTCAACTATTTTCAAACTCGGATTCATTGATGGATTTTCAGCACATCAACTATTAGGAGGACAATATGTCTTCGGATGGATCGGGCTTCTTCTGCTCGTTCTTTTCGTTTCACGTCATAAAGTAACAAAAAAGCAATTCTTTTCCTTACTAACAGTTGGCACAACAATGAGTATGACCGGTATCTTCTACGCTATTTCTGTAGAAGAACTACCAGCATCTATCGCTGTTGTCCTACTCTTCCAGTTCACATGGATTGGTGTCGTTATAGAAGCAATCGCTAATCAAACATTACCAAGCCGTGAGAAAGTTATATCCATCATTATTTTATTTACTGGAACATTGTTTGCAGGCGGTGTCTTTGAAGGTCTCGGACAAAACTTTTCCACGAAAGGTATTATCTTTGGTTTATTAGCCGCTGTCTCTTTTTCATTCTATGTTTTTGCAAGTGGGCGTGTTGCTACAGAAGTTCCGCCTTATACGAAAAGCTTTCTTATGACAACAAGCGCTACTCTTATCGTATGCCTATTCTTCCCGCCAACCTTTTTAACGGATGGTACCCTGCAAGCCGGTCTTTGGAAATACGCTTTCTTCCTCGGATTGTTCGGTGTTGTCGTACCTGTCATTTGTTTTTCAATTGGTGTACCGAAAGTAGGAACAGGACTTAGTACAATACTAGGAGCAGCTGAATTACCAACGGCCATTATCGCTTCTATTACACTTGTACATGAAGTCGTAACCTTCATGCAGTGGATTGGGATACTCTTTATACTACTTGGAATTTTTACTCCTCAGCTGCTTACCGCTAGGAAAGAAAAGAAACATAGTAGCGTGCATAGTGCGTAACAAAAGACCTTTCATGTATTTGAAAGGTCTTTTTCTCTATCTCACTTTACCGCTCCATATAGCTTTTCTATTTCATGCTCAATTTGTTTTACATCAATTCGTTCAAATAGTGGCTGCACACTATCAATTCTATTCGGCAACGTATTTTCAGGCTCCCAATTTCGGTTCACAATCGATAATGTATTTCTAACTCTTTCACTTGAGAATGGTAAAAACGGTTCAAGGAGATTTGTGTACAAAGACATGAAAGTAGGAACTTATTTTATAGTGAAAAATGCTGAATTATCTACTGATACATTTCATTTAGTACCCACTTTCCTGTCCATATATCGAGACAAGAAAATGGGTACTTTTTTAAACAAAGACACCAAAGTGGAAACTTTGTAAAAATAGCAAATACTAAATAGATGTGAAGTTAAAATCCAGTTCTATATTAGTAACAAAAATATTCATGAAGGATTTACTTTCTTATCTCATTAGCAGGACATGAGAGTCTAAACTTCTTTTAATTTTTTCCATTCTTATGTTGATGGTTATAGGAAAGGATTCCACAAACACCAAACAAGCTTGACAACAAGAGATTACAAGTGTAATATTCAGTTGTGGATTACAAATGTAATCAAAGGAGGGTGTAATTTAAACTAATGAAACAATTACCTAAAATTTCGGAAGCTGAATTAGAAGTAATGAAAGAATTGTGGTCAAAATCTCCACAAACAGCAAATGAAGTAATTGAAGCGTTGGAGGTAAAAATGGATTGGAAACCGAAAACGATTCGAACACTGATTAATCGATTAGTTCACAAAGAAGCAGTGGCTTATCATCAAGATAAAGGGCGTTTGTACTCTTATTATCCTTTGGTATCGCAAGATAGTTATTTACAAGTAGAAACGAAATCTTTACTTAAACGTTTCTATGGTGCAGCATTTAAACCTTTACTTGTAAATTTCTTAAAAGAAGAAAAGCTGTCTTCAGAAGATATTAACGAACTTAAACGTATTCTGGATGAGAAAACTGAGGAAAATCAGAGGAAGGATAGATTATAGTGATAGAAAAATTTATAAATATCTATCTACCTGCTTTTTTTGATTGGATGATTGAGACTTCCATTATGGCTAGTATATTAGTGGGCCTAATCTTGTGTATCAAGGTCTTGTTTAGAAATAAGTTAACTCCACGTTGGCAATATATGCTATGGATCATATTAATTATAAGACTTGTATTACCTTGGTCGCCAGATAGTTCCTATAGTATCTATTCTGTTCTTACTTACAAGAATGATGATGCATTCATTTCTAGGGGAAATCCTGTAGCTAAGTTTCTTACAAAAGAGAGTACGCAAGAATTAAAAGGTATAGACGATACAAAGGTTCACACAAAAAAAGATACTTATACCTCAAGTTCAACAAAAACTGTTCAGGCAAACAAGACACAAGCAGGTATTAATGAAAAGCAGGAAGATGAGATAATTTCATTCTATACAATCTGTATGTATATTTGGCTTACTGGCGTTATCCTTCTAAGTGTTGCTACTTTTATAATGAACAGGCGTTTATTACTTTACATAAAAAAACAACCTGTTATTACAGATGAGAAGATTGTCCAGATTTTTGAAAAGTGTAAGCAATCTATGTCTATTCAACGGAATATCCCTCTATTTGTATCTGGAAAGGTTTCCAGTCCAACGGTGTTCGGATTTATTCGCCCCAAGTTGTTGTTATCCAGTGTACATATGAAGATTTTAGATGAACAACAATTACGATATATTTTTTATCATGAATTAGCTCATATCAAGCGAAGAGATGTTGGTGTGAATTGGCTTATGCATGGGTTACTCATTTTAAATTGGTTTAATCCCATTCTATGGTATGCCTACTCATGTATGCGGGAAGATCAAGAACTAGCATGCGATGCATTAGCTCTTACATGTATAGATGCAGAGGAACAAATTGCGTATGGACATACTATTATTAGTCTATTGGAACACTACTCAAGTTATTATCAAGTACCAAGTATAGCAAATTTTAGTAAAAATAAGAGAGCGTTAAAAAGGAGAATTCTAATGATTAAAAAATTCCAAAAAAAATCATATCGTTGGTCTGTAATAGGGGCTGTGGCAATTATTGCCGTTTCATCTGTATCCTTATTAAACGCCCGTGCTGATAAGCCGACTACCCTTGAGAAACAACAAATAGAAGTGAAAAATAATATGAAAGAATTAAAAACACAAACAGATGTTCCGATACAGCAAATTGTAGAAAAAATGATTGGTACAAAAGAACAAGCAGAAGCAGAATTTTTTGTTTCAGAAGGAGACTATAATACTTTACTTACAGAGCTTGGAGTGGCGAGGAATCTGTTTACGAAAGAAGAATTTGATCGATTCATTACTTTGGAAACAGAAGCACATATTTTAGATAAAAAAGTAAGGCAAGTAGGAAGTCCTGAAAAGTTAGACCCAGAAGAGGAAAAAAAATATGAGAAAAACAGTGAAGAAATTGGACCATTTAGAGAGAAAATTCATTCGCATTTTAGATTAACTAAAAAGGAAGCACAGAAATATGTTGATTTTCCAATTAAGACCCCAAGTTATGTGGTAAAAGGGTTTAAATTAACTGGAGAAGGTGTTACAACACCGATGACTACTGGAAAAATGAATCCCGATTTTATTTATGAATATCAAAATGAAAGTAAAGATAATGTATATATTGTGCACCAATCTGCAGTTACTGATGATGCAAAAGAATTCTCGAATAAAAGAGCGGAGTATAATGAAAAGGTAACAAATTATGAATTAGAAGGTACAAAAATAACCTTAGTTGAAAGTCTTGATACAGAGGAAACCTATAAAGCAATGCAAATGATTGTTCCTGCAAAAGGAAAGAATAGCGCTTATCAAGTCTTTATTATTGCAGGTGATTTAAGTAAAGAAGAAACAGAGAAAATTATGCTGTCCTTTCTAAAATAATAATAGAGTCTCAGAATTCCGTTTAAATAGACTAAACTAAGAAGAGGGTATTATGTTTAATTTATGAGCATATATCCTCTTTTTCTTATACATATTAGATTAGTAATACAGATATTGAAAATCATGATAATGATACACGTAGTTGTATAACTGAAGCAACTCCTTTATAAAAAAGTACCCACTTTCTTGTCAAAAAAGTATCCATTTTCATGTCTTTGTACAATTTGCAAAATTAGCGATAAGATACACACAGTTATAAATCGTTTCTTCGCATGAAACTGGAACATCTTCCCTTTGTTTCCAAGGCTGCCTCTCATCAAAGTATTTATTTGCAAAACGTACTGCATCAAATATTGTTTCTAACCCCAATTTAAATTTAGTTTGCTCAATTGATTCTCCTACATTTATATATAATCCTTCTACCTTCTCTTTCAGCTCTTCATTAATAATTCCATTCGGTACAATACCATCATAATACTTTTCAATAAACTTTAATGTCCGGTTCACAAAGTTTCCGTATGCACCTAACAATTCACTATTATGACTGTAAATGAATTCACGCCATGAAAAATCAGTATCACGATTTTCTGGTGCATTTACTGTTAAAAAGTAACGAATAGAATCTGGATTGTAACGTTCTAATATGTCAGGCACCCATACTGCCCAGTTTTTACTCGTAGATAACTTTCTTTTTTCAACTGTTAAATATTCATTCGAAACGATATGACGAGGAATGGCTCCTTCTCCTATTCCAAGCAATATCGCTGGCCAAATGATGGAATGAAACGGAATATTATCCTTTCCGTGTACATAATATGTTTTCGCTTCTTTATCCCAAAACTCTTGATCATCTTTCCCTGTTTCTTCAGCCCAATGTCTACTCGCCGAATAATATCCTGTCACTGCTTCAATCCATACGTAAATTTTTTTATCTTCATACCCTTCTACTGGAATTGGTACCCCAATTGGTAAATCACGTGACACAGCCCTATCTAGTAATCCTTCCTTTACATACCTTTCTGTTAGCTGAATCGCATTGTCACGCCATGTTCCTTCTTGTTTTGCGATTTCTACTGCCTCTTTAATTTGTTCCTGAAATGTATGCAATGCAAAATAGAAATGCTCTGTTTCCTGCACGGATGGCGTACTACCACATAACTTACATTTCTTTTCTAGCAAATCGAGTGGATCTAAAATAGCTGAACACGCATCGCATTGATCTCCTCTTGCTGCTTCATGGCAATATGGACAAATGCCTTCTACATAACGATCAGGTAAAAACTGCGTACACGCTTCGCAATACGCTTGTTCCACTGTCCTTTTATAAATATAATCTTCTTCTAATAAACGTAAAAACACTTTTTGAACAGTTTCATGATGGTGCTCACTATCTGTACGTGTATAGCAATCATACGTAAAACCAAGTTTATGAAAAC
The DNA here is from genome assembly GCF_008368785.1 of Bacillus sp. AY3-1. Lineage (NCBI taxonomy): Bacteria > Bacillati > Bacillota > Bacilli > Caryophanales > Bacillaceae > Bacillus > Bacillus sp. AY3-1. The sequence goes on from NZ_QORZ01000009.1 coordinate 152,572, forward strand.
ATCGCTGGAATTCTTCATGATACTTATCAGCAATTTCCTTCGCCGTCACCCCTTCTTGTTTTGCCCTAATTGCAATCGGTGTTCCATTACAATCACTTCCCGAAACATACAACACATTCTCACCTTTTGCCCGGTAATAACGTGCTAAAATATCTCCAGGTAACAAACTCGCAATATGTCCAAGATGTAACGAACCATTTGCATACGGCCAAGCGCCTCCAATAAAAATACTCATCTTACATTCCTCCTTTTAAATATAAAAAAGCCCCACCCTTATCTTAAAAAAGATAAGGGCGGGGCTGTATAAACAGTCGCGGTACCACCTTATTTCGCCAATTACTCACATAATTAGCCTTAACAAGTACGGAGCTATATGCTCTTATACTGTGGTTTTGATAACGAGTACCAACTCTCGTCGCCGCCTACTATTATCATTTGATAAGTTCAGGACGAAGCTCAAAGGCCATTGTTCAAATGAATATTCTTGCTTCTTCTCAGCTACCGAAGCTCTCTGGACAGAATGATTTCATTCTACTTTTCCTTTTCAACGCTTTTATATATAACACGTATTTTACGACTTAATCACTGAAAAATCAAACTTTTATTCAGAAAGAAAAGGAAATCCTATCCCCCTGCCGAATAACTATACGTTCACAAAAGGAGTGATACGATTGAATCAAAAACAACTAAGCACACGTAATGAAAAAAGCTGGAATGCAGCTGCTTATGAAGCTTGGACGAATCGCCACGGGGCACCAGCCGATTATGCAAAAAAGCTTATGGAAGATCCCGTGCGCGAGGTAGATCACTATTTACCTTACATACAATCTCCAAAAGGAAAACATATTATTAATTTACTCGGTTCAAAAGGCAATAAAGCCGTTGCTCTCGCTCTTTTAGGAGCTGACGTAACAGTTGTTGATATTTCGGCAAGTAATGCAAAATATGCAAATGAACTTGCGGAAGCAGCAGGTGTCTCTATCCAGTATGTCGTTTCTGATGTACTAAATGTACAGCTCTCCGAATCATTTGATATCGTATTACTGGAACTTGGTGTACTCCATTACTTTCTAGATTTAAAACCGCTCTTTCAAAAAATTGCTACCTTGCTTAAAGGAGATGGAACGCTTATCCTTCGTGACTATCATCCTGTTTACACGAAATTATTAGGAGTAGACCACCCATCATTTCGGGCCAATGGAAATTATTTCGATGAAGAATTGATTGAAGATGATGTTGCTTATAGCATCCTTCTTACAGAAGCGCAGAAAGAATCATTGCCTAAAACAACCATCCGTCGCTGGACGCTAGGAGAAATTATTACAACACTTGCGGAAGAACATTTTAAAATTGAAAAACTAGTTGAAGAACACGGGTCTCATCAAAGGTGGGTCTTCCCTTCTACTGCACCGGAAGAAATTGAAGATCGCGTGCCTGGTTTATATACATTAATTGCGACAGCATGCAAAAAAGGATCCCTTCACGGATAGGATCCTTTTTGCATGCTCACGCATATAAGTTGAGGTTGGAGATTACCATAATTCTGTAGAATAGGACACAAGATATTTCAACATTTCGTCTCTGACTTACGTCGTCAAAAAGGGGTATGACCAACATAACGAAGAGTAATGTTGCAGTTGATACTGATAATCGTTATCAACTAATTAGAAGTATACATGATGTTATTTCAAATTACAATAGCATTTCTCATTTTTATTTATGAACTTTTTGATATACAAATGTATACATTTTAAGAACATTTACTCATATTAATCTGCCATCTTCCATTATCTGCTATAATTTTCATTGAACAGATTAATAACTTCATAATGATGTTTTTATTAATTTCGTTCTTAATATTTATAAATTATAATAAACAGTTTTTAAAGGCAGGGGTAACGATGAAATATGTTAGTATTCGCAAAAAACTACTGTTCACACTCTTAAGCATTTCTTCTTTATTTAGTATTGCTCTTATTGTTATTCTTTCATTCGCTATGAACCAAGCAAGCGAAATTGAAACGTTAAAAAATGATGTATCAAAACGAGCAACAATTTTAAAAGAACGTGGTGATTGGTTCCAAGCACAAGTTGCCGGTTTACAAGAATATTTACTGTCACATGATCAAAAAGGATTGGATAAATTCAACCGAGAAGGAAAAAAACTTGCTGATACTAGAGAGAAAGTAACAAGTGATAAAAAACTCCCAGAAGGAATGAAAGAAGCGATTTTAATGGGAGCAAAATGGCGAAGCGTCATAGATAATGAAGTCCTCCCTCTCGCTCGCGAAGGAAAATGGGACGAAGCATCCAAAATCGCTTTAGCTCAAACAGATTATGTAAACGATCTTTTAAGCCGTTTTACTAAATATGCAAATGAAGAAAATGATAAACGTGACGCATTAATTGCTGACGTAGAGTCTTCTTCATCTCTTATTCAATATATTATTTTCTTCTCACTCATTACATGTACGTTAACATCTATTTTATTAGCATGGTGGTTCTCTGGTAAACTCGTTAAACCGATACGACAAATTGATGAGAAATTAAAAGAATTAGCTTCTCAAGACGGCGATTTAACTGCTAGATTACACGTAACGAGTAAAGATGAAATTGGTGATATCGCCAATTCCTTTAATCAAATGCTCGCTAACTTACAACGTATCATAAAACAAGTGCAACAAACATCCACAAGTGTAAAAGAAGCGTCTGAAAATGTGTTTATCGAAACCACTGCTTCTATGGAAAATACAGCAAAAACCGAAGAAACTATGAATGCTCTTGCGTATAATATTCGTTCACAAGTTTCAAGCATCGAAGAAAGTTCAACTGCAATGGACGATATGACAACGAGTGTTCAGCGTATTGCAGAATCTGCCTCCTCTGTTGCTAGCCTAGCTGTTACAACTTCAGAAAAAGCAGATAGTGGGAATAAAGTCATTGAGAAATCTATTACACAAATGCATACAATTAACGAAGCTGTTAACGCTACATCACAAGTAGTAGAGCGACTCATTACACATACAAATCATATTGATACTGCACTTCAATCCATTTCTAATATCGCGGAACAAACGAATTTACTCGCTTTAAATGCTTCAATTGAAGCAGCACGTGCTGGCGAACACGGAAAAGGATTCGCCGTTGTTGCCGATGAAGTACGAAAACTTGCTGAACAATCTCAGCTAGCAGCAACTGACATTAACCATTTACTTCATCAAATTCAAGCTGACACAAAAATAGCAAATGAAATGATGACACAAGGTCAGTCAGAGGCTTCGGAAGGGATTACAGTCATTCGTACCGCTGGATTTTCATTCTCGGAAATTGTTAACCACATTAATAAAGTCTCTACACAAATGCAAGAAATGTCTGCAACTGCTGAAGAAATGGCCGCAAGTTCAGAAGAAATGAATGCAGCTTTAAATAACATCGCCTCTATTTCAAATGAAGTTGCCGCCGAAACATCACAAACAGCAACTTCGGCTGGTGACCAAGTAAATAAAATGAGTGTCGTTGCTAAAAAAGCTTCTGAAATGAAAACGACCGTACAAGAACTTGAAGTTCTCGTTTCCCATTTCAAAACAAACGTTTAAAGCGAAATTTTCATTTATACTTCTATGATATCCAAATTATTAAAAAGAGAGATTTACAGTCTCTCTTTTTTCACCTTAAAATATCTCTTTCTATCTCCCATTCCGTCTGCTATAATTCCTAAAGGAAAGAAGAAAGCTTTATTCCCGACGGAGTAAAGCTTTCTTTCGATTTTTTACATTAATTAATTCTAATACTAAGATTTCACAAAGGAGGCTTTTTATCATATGAATTTTATTAGCATTCGAAAAAAACTAATGTTCATGATGGGAACGATTTGCGCTTTATTTGGCATCGCCTTGGCTTTTATTTTATTTTTTGCTATTGACCAATCTCGTAAAGCTGAAACATTACAAAAAGAAATTTCTCCTCTGGCAACAGAATTGAAAGAGCGTGGAGACGCTTATCAAGTACAACTTTCTGCTTTAAGAGGTTATTTACTACAACACGATCAAGTAGAATTAGACAAGTTTAACGAGATGAGTAAGCGTCTGGAGGATTCAAAAGATAAACTTCTTTCTAATCCAAATATTTCTCAATCCGTGAAAGATACAATGAATTTAGGGTCCACTTGGAGAAAATTTATTGAAGAAAAAGTCTTCACCCTTGCAAAAGAACAAAAGTGGGAAGAAGCTTTACAAGTAGCTTCTACAGAGAATGGCTCTGTTTATAAAGTAATTGGTGACTTCACAAATTATAGTAATGAACAAGCTAAGTTACGTGATCAATCTATCAAAAAAATTGATCAATCTTCACTACAAATTGAATATGTTGTCTTCTTATCACTTGTTATTTGTATTATCGTAGCTATCATTCTTGCATGGTGGTTCTCTGGTAAGCTTGTAAAACCAATTCAACAAATTGATAGTAAACTAAAAGAATTATCATCTCAAGAAGGTGACTTAACAGCCCGCCTACAAGTAAATAGTAATGATGAAATTGGTACGATTGCAACATCATTTAATAAAATGTTAGAAAACCTACAACATATTATCAATCGTGTTCAAAAAACATCCGTAGAAGTACAAAACGCTTCTGAAAATATGCTAGAAAAGACGAATATATCACGCGAGGCAACAATAAGAGTTCAAAGCTCGATGTCTAGCTTAAATGCAAATATTCAATCGCAAGCCTCTAGTATGGAAGAAAGCTCAACTGCAATGGACGATATGACAGTAAGCGTTCAGCGTATTGCTGAATCTGCTTCATCTGTAACTGAACTTGCTGTAACTACATCTGAACAGGCTAACGATGGAAGTTCAGTTATTCAAAAATCCGTTTCCCAAATGACAACGATACACGACGCGGTAAATGCTACTTCAGAAGTGGTCGAACGTCTAATCACCCACACGAAATATATTGATACAGCTGTTCAATCTATTTCTAATATCGCAGAACAAACAAACTTACTTGCTTTAAATGCATCTATCGAAGCAGCTCGTGCTGGCGAACAAGGAAAAGGTTTTGCTGTCGTAGCTGACGAAGTTCGAAAACTTGCTGAACAATCTAAAACAGCGGCAACAGATATTAACCAACTACTACATCAAATTCAACAAGACACTGAAACTGCGAGCTCTATGATGTCCCAAGGCCGTTCGGAAGCATTTGAAGGCATTCATGTCATTCGTGAAGCCGGCAACTCTTTCACAACGATTGTGGAACAAGTAAATAAAGTATCTACTCAAATGCAAGACATCTCAGCAACCGCTGAGGAAATGGCTGCAAGCGCTGAAGAAATGAACGCTTCACTGAACAACATCGCTTCTATTTCGACTGAAGTATCTAGTGAAACAGCGACAACAGCACAATCTGCTGAGAAAAAAGTCATTACGATGAATGAAATGACACAAACTGCTAAACAAATGAAACAAACAGTTGAAGAATTAGATCAACTCGTATCTCATTTCAAAACTGAATAGCTTTCAAAAAAATATTCCTCTTTCAAGAGGAATATTTTTTTGAGCTCATTCCCTGCATATTATATATATATCCGTTATAATGAGAATCGATATCATTAATATGTAGGGGGTGCTATACATGTCACAACAAGCATTTGAAGAAAAGTTATATGCAAACTTAGAAGCTGTTATTGACCCTGAACTAGGTGTTGATATTGTTAATCTTGGATTAGTTTATGACGTTACAGCAGATGAAAATAATAATGCTGTCATTACGATGACGATGACTTCTATCGGTTGTCCAATGGCTGGGCAAATTGTATCAGACGTAAAAAAGGTATTATCAACGAACGTACCTGAAGTCAATGAAATAGAAGTAAATGTCGTTTGGAATCCGCCTTGGTCTAAAGAACGCATGTCACGTATGGCGAAAATCGCATTAGGTATTCGCGACTAAATAAAGTGAAACTTTAATCAGTGGGGGTTTTGTTCATCCCCCACTGACTATCAGCCCTCACCAATCGGGCTTTTACGGGCAGTTGATCCCCCACCTAACTTCTTTGCTTCCGCTGAATTTTGAGGTGGGGGTCTTACGCCCGTTAATTCGGGATAAAGAAAGACCTGACATCCTAGTCAGGTCTTTTTCTCTTATTATTTTACGCCTACTGCATCATAAGCTTTCGTTACAGCTTGTACAGCTTTAGAGTTTTTACCATATAAATCTTCAGCTGACTGCAGAGCAGCTTGACGCATCATCTTAAAGTCAGAGTTTGCAGTTAAATATTTCGTAAGAGCACGGTAATAAATTTTTTCTGTCGCTTCACGGCCTACTCCAGTTACTTTCACACCGTAATGCTCTCCGCCATCAGATACTAAATATGCAGCTTTATTGTTAATACTACTGTTAATATGAACGCCGCCATTATCAGCTGCTCCAGTGTAGCGTTTATTGTAATGATCTGGGTAACCTTCACCTGGTTTTAATGGATTTGGAATAGATGCTGGATCTTTCAAAGAACGAAGTGCATCACCAGGTTTTCCAGGTGTATAAATGTCAGCACCTAAATCCCAGCTCTTCTTCTCAACCATGACACCCATAATATCAGATAACGATTCATTTAACGCACCTGACTCATTTTTATAAACAAGGTTTGCTGTATGTTCAGTTACAGCATGCGTTAATTCATGACCGATAACATCTAGTCCAGCAGATAATGGAATGAATGTTTTTCCATCGCCATCACCATACATCATTTGCACACCATTCCAAGCTGCGTTATTCCAGCTTTCTCCGACGTGAACAGTAGAAATAAGCTTCGCACCTTTATCATCGAAAGAGTTACGATTAAATGTCTTTTTGTAGTAATCGTATACTTTTCCTGCATTTACATGCGCATCAACCGCTGCTTTATCTTCGAAGAACTTAGATTTACTCTCAACCTCTTCTCCTGTATATCCAAGCCATTGTGAGAATAAATTAAACAAGTTTTCATCCATATTTTCTGCATCAAATGTGTGAACACCTTGTCCTCGTTTACCATCAAATAAGTTGAACGCTCCTGTTTTCTCATCTTGAGCAATTTCAAATGATTGTCTATCGCCTAATACTCCGTAACCAAATCCTGTAATGTGATCTACAGCGTTATATTTCTCAATCACATTTCCATTCGTTGCATCAACAAAATAATGCCAGTATCCTGGAGCTGGTTTTGAAATCGATGCTTTAACTAAGTATGCAAGATAGTACTTCCCATCTTTTTCATACACAAATAAATCTTTTTTCACACCGTCATAATTCTTTACTTTACCAACTTCTTTTTCAATATCTGCCTTTGCAATCGTTTCAGCTTGCTCTGCACTAATATTTGCAAACGCAGGAATATTTTTATCCTCTAAATTCGGAATAACTTGTCCGAAGAATGCTTTTACATTATTTTCTTTATCAAGTGTAACAGTTTGATCTGAACCATACACAGGAATGTTATTATGCTTCTCAACTAACTTCACATGTGTCGTACCAGATTCAGCATCTTTTTCCTCTCCAACGACATTGAAGTGTTTATCGATATTTCCTGCTAATTTAAACATATCTTTCTTACTCTCTAAATATTGAAAGACCGTCTCTTTTTTATCTAGTCCTTCCGGTGCTTTCCATTCTTCACCTATGTATGCAGGTGTTTTAAATTCTTGATGATATTGAATTTTTTGTTCTTCCGCTTTCGTTGTCGTTGCTCCAAATGTTCCAAATCCTCCGGCTATAACAGTTAACGCTAATGCTGATGAAATGACTTGCTTTTTCACTATAACATTCCCCATTCCCATAAAGATTTTTGACACTTTTATACAATTCTTATTTTCCGGGCTAATACCTTTTTCTAAATATTGAGAAAGTTTTTTCTGACAATTCCACTCAAAAAAAGAGGACATCCATTCGATGTCCTCTTTTTCATAACCGTTCTATTGTCTTTTCAATTCTATTGCTAAATAGTGTGATTGCTCTTTCGCTTCAATATGAATATCTTCTTCTATCGCTTCTGCTGCATCACGCATAACGAGCTTTTCACCATTTATTACACTACTTCCTTCAATTTGTACAAGGTACAATTGACGACCTTCTTTCACAGGAAAATGAATTTCTTTTCCAGCATCTAACGATAAAGAATATAAATTCGCATCTTGGTGAATTTGAATTGGTGCCTCTCCTTCTACTGGAGATACCATGTGAAACCATTCGTTTTCACGCTTGCTCCAATCAAATGTAAACTCACCATAGTTTGGTTTATGATCCGCACGATCTGGTAAAATCCAAATTTGTAATAAACGTAGTGTTTCATTTCCTAAATTATGCTCGCTATGAAATACACCTGTGCCAGCACTCATATATTGAACATGTCCTCGCTCAATTGTTCCACGGTTCCCCATGCTATCCTCATGTGTTAAAGCACCATCAACAACGTACGAAATGATTTCCATATCGCGGTGCGGATGCATATCAAAACCAGTTTGTGCCGCTACTAGGTCATCATTAATTACACGCAATGCTCCAAAGTTCATGTTATTTGGGTTATAGTAATTCGCAAAGGAAAAATGGAAATGTGTATTTAACCAACCGTGATTTGCTCTTCCCATATTTTTATGATCAACTTTTCTAAACATATCCTTCACCTCATATTATCTCGAATTCAAGATTTATTTCAAAAATTTTTCTCACTGTAATTTTTTTAGTAATTGTAATAATTGATGTTGTTCTTCTACATTTAAATTTTGAAACTGCTCCGCTTGGAACGTTTCTTGAGGCGGGACGATTTCTTCATATAAAGCTTTTCCCTTTTCTGTTAACGAAATATATTTTGTAGTACCTTCTTGTTCACGATGAATCCACTCCAGCTGCTCCATTTTATTTAATAGCTGCGTGATATTTCCCTTCGTAACAAATAGTTTATTTCCGAGCTCTTGCTGCGTTAGACGATTATGTCCTCCAACTTGAGCTAGCACATCAAACTGAGCGGCAGATACATTCCATTCTTTCAAATGCTGATTCGTCTCACGAATACTTTTGTTATAAAAACGTGATAAACGAAACCATAATAGTAACCCGAGTCTATCTTCTGTTTTCATTCTATCACCTCGCTCATTTCATAACATTAGTTTAGAACTAAACTTCATAAAAGTCAATCACTTACTTTTAGTAATTAATAAAGAAAGCACAGTGCCATTTCTCCACTATGCTTTACATTAACTTTCTATTTTTATATTCATCTAACTTCCTCTCCGCGAACTTTCTCGCATCTTTCTCAATCCATCTATCTTCGTACAATTCACTTCCAACATACAATACTTCCCTCTTATGCTGCATCGCATGGCGAAATTCATGCAGTAGTGTTTTGAGCACCTGTTCATACTCTTCCCATATGCAAACAAAAATTAATTGTTTTTCTTTATGATAAAAACCACCTACTGGGAATAAGAATTCCTCTTCTTCTTCTCCTAATGATAGAAGCACATGATTCGCATCACACGTATCACAAAAAATAACTGGCGTTTTACATACTTCAATCAGTGAAAACAAATCATCTCTAAGCCTTTTGACATCCCAAGGAAGCTCCGAATCCAACACATACCAATTCTCAACTTGTTGATATACATTTTGAAACTGGAGTTCCATTTCTCTTTATTCCCCTTTCCAAGCACCTTTTTCTATATGTATGCCACAATATGGTAAATATTAAACGTATTCTTTCATCCTTGAAAAAATGCCAATAAAAAAGGAATCTATACCGATATAGATTCCTTTTCCGTAATCACTTTTTTTTCATCACTTTTTTTTAATACAAAGTAACCAATTGCACAAACAATAGCTGCAAGTGCAAAGTATTTCACATATGGCCCAGCTACTTTATTAATACTTTCCCACTCTGTTCCTAATTTAAAACCTAAATATACAAATACAATTGACCATGGAATAACAGCTAATGTAGTTAGCGTAATAAACTTAGCATGTGACATTTTCGCAATACCCGCTGGTATCGAAATAGCATGACGTACAACAGGAATAAAACGCGCTGTAAAAATAACGCCAGTTCCGTAACGATTAAACCAATCTTCAGCATAATCAATATGTTTCTTTTGAATTAAAATATATTTTCCATATCTCTCAAGGACGGGTCTTCCTCCGTATCGACCGATCCAATAAATGAATAATTGTGCGATTACACCACCAATTGTACCGAACGCGACAGCGCCCCAAAACGTAATGCTTCCTGTTGATACTAAATAACCTGCATAAGACAATACGATTTCACTCGGAATAACCTCTAACATCAATCCAAGCATAATTCCCCAATAACCAAGTCCTTCTAGAAAAACTAAAACGGAATGAATCAACTCTCCTAACATCATGTACCTCTCTTTACTGTTTTCATTGCAAAAAATAAAAGTACAAGCAGTAAATATCTTGTACTTTTATTTTTTTAAATTAGCTAGTCTTCGTATCCCACTTAAAGATTTTATTTAAAAATTTATATACATTCTTTGACTCTTTCGTCAGAAGTGGACCTAAGATGGATAGTATAAGCACGTATAGTGCCGAGAATGGTTTCAAGACTGACATTAAACCACCGGCGATGCCGATATTGGCCATAATGATGGAGAATTCTCCTCTTGAAACGATTGTTAATCCAATATTTGTTGACGCTTTATGAGATAATCCAGCTTGTCGCCCTGCAATCATTCCTGCAACAAAGTTACCGATGATTGTAAGAAGGACAGCACCTAACGTTAACCATATCGCTCCGCCTAATGAAAACGGATCAATGCTTAATCCGAAACTGAAGAAGAAAATAGCTCCGAAAAAGTCTCTAAATGGAACAACAAGATGTTCAATTCTGTCACTATGCTCTGTCTCAGAGAAAACTAATCCTAAAAGAAGTGCTCCAATTGCTTCGGCAACGTGAATTGTTTCCGAGAAACCTGCAATAAAGAATAACGAAGCGAATACTACAATAATGAAAATTTCATCTGAACTAATATTGAGCAATTTATTTAATAAAGGTGTCGCCTTTCTAGCTACAATAAAGAATAGAAGCATGTATCCTAAAGCAATTCCAATTGAAGTAAGAGCACCTAGGAAGGAAGCATGATCCCCTAGAACTAAACCAGAGACAACTGATAAATATACAGCAAGGAATATATCTTCAAACATAATAATTCCTAAAATTAATTCGGTCTCATTATTACCAGTTCTTCTTAAGTCCACTAACACCTTTGCAACGATAGCGCTAGAAGAAATCGTAATAATACCCGCAATAATTAAGATTTCTAGTAAAGGGAATCCCATTATAAATCCGTATAATAACCCAAGTGAAAAGTTAATTAAAATATAGATCGTTCCGCCAATCGCAATAGAACGTCCAGATTTTATTAGTTTTTTCATCGAAAACTCAAGTCCTAGATAAAACAGAAGGAACAGAACGCCAATCCGTCCAAGGAAGGAAATTACACTCGCACTTTCAATAAATTTGAGATCGATAACACCTATTGTCGGTGCGTGCGGTCCTACTAACATCCCAAGAACAATTAGAAAAGGAATTACTGAGAATTTAAACTTTCCAGCAATTACCGCCGCAATTGCCACTAAAACTAAAGCTGTACCAACTTCAAAAATTAACGTATCCATCTAGTCAGTCCCCCTATTCGAAAGTAACTCATTAATAATTTTTTTAATTTCTTCTCTCTCACCTGAAACTACAAGCATATCGCCTTCTTCAATTACCGTTTCTGGTCCTGGATTAAATAGCTTTTTCATATTCTTTTTCATAACTGCAATAATCGTTACGCTATATGTTTTTCTTATTTCAAGGTCGCCAATTGTTTTTCCGATTGCTGGAGCAGCATTCTCCACTTTAAACCACTCAATTGCTAAACCTTCAAAGACCATCTCAACATTTTCTAATGCTCTAGGTTTGTATACCATTCCACCTAATATTGCTGCAATTTGTCTCGCCTCTGAGTCACGTAATGAAATACTTGAGATGCTTTCTTCATGATCTGAATCAAAATGATACATTTCTCTACGCCCATCATCATGAATGACAATCACCATCTTTTCGTTACCTTTCGTAACGATTTGAAATTTATAACCAATACCCGGAAGTTCACTTTCTCTAATATTCATATTTAGCTCCTCCATAACTTCTTTATTTCAATTTTCTGTTTTTCTGTCTTTTGTTCATCCAATCAATTTTAGAAATTCTAACCATTCAGGATACCTATGACTTGGAAATCTTTTATTGTAATAATAAGTGGCTCCTAAAAAGATACTTAAAGATGTAACGATAAAAAATATATTACTTCTCATTTTCAAACTCTTAAGGCTTACATTCAATAAAGATTCTTCTTTCAAATTATCCCCTCTTTCTCGTTTTAAATTTAGTTTTTTAAAATGTAAATAATTCTAAAAATATTACGATGTAACATAATCATAACATAAAATAAGTTTAAGTAACATGATTTTTTAGAAAAATTGATTCTCGTATATTTTTTGCATATAATTTTCTTATTACGGAAAAAAGGAAGTGTATTATATGGTTGATATCTTTAGCAGATTCCTTGAGGTAACGAATAATATTTTATGGTCATATATTCTTATTGCAATGCTAATCGGCTTCGGTCTTTATTTCTCATTCAAATTAAAATTCGTCCAAATTACTCATTTCAGTGAGATGGTCAGTTTAATTAGTAAAGGGTTTAATCGAAAAGAAAAAAAGAAAGATAGCATCTCTCCATTCCAAGCATTTTGCTTAAGTGCAGCGGCACGTATCGGTATCGGAAACTTAGCTGGTGTAGCATTAGCCATTTCAATGGGTGGACCCGGTGCAATATTTTGGATGTGGTTTATCGCAATTATCGGAGCAGCTACTAGTTTCGTAGAATGTACGCTCGCGCAAATTTATAAAGTAAAAGATGGCAGCAGGTTCCGTGGTGGACCAGCATATTACATGGAAAAAGGATTAAACAAACGCTGGATGGGTGTTTGGTTTTCACTTCTTATTACAGTTGCGTACGGATTAATTTTCAATTCTGTACAAGCAAATACAGTAACAATAGCGTTTGAAAATGCTTTTGGACTAGAGCGAACGATCGTAGGAGCTCTATTAGCTTTATTAGTTGCAGTTATTATTTTTGGTGGTATCAAGAGCATTTCACGTATTACAGAAATGATTGTCCCTCCAATGGCGATCATTTATATTGGTGTGGCTATTTTTGTCGTAATTAACAACTTCAATATGTTACCAAGCATTTTTACAGAAATATTTAACAGCGCATTTGGTTTAGACCAAGCTATCGCTGGTGGTATTGGAGCAGCAATCAAATTCGGAATTCAGCGCGGTTTATTCGCGACAGAAGCAGGTATGGGTAGCTCCCCTAACGCAGCAGCAACATCAGATGTATCTCACCCTGTAAAACAAGGACTTGTTCAAGCATTAGGTGTTTTCGTAGATACATTCTTAGTATGTACATCAACAGCGTTTATCGTATTATGTTCTGGACTTTACAAAGGATCGAATTTAGAAGGTATTGAATTAACACAACGAGCATTAAGTTCACAAATTGGACCGTGGGCAAGCACTTTCTTAGCGATTATTATTTTCCTATTCGCTTTCAGTTCTTTACTAGGAAACTACTATTATGGTGAAACAAACATCGCATTCATTAAAGAAAGCAAAACATGGTTACTGATTTATCGTGTTGCAGTTGTCGGAATGGTGTTCTTCGGATCTATCGCTGCCCTTCAAACAGTTTGGAGTTTAGCTGATTTCTTTATGGGACTAATGGTATTCACAAACTTAATTGCCATCTCATTCCTTAGCAAGTTTGCATACGCAGCTTTAGTAGACTATATAAAGCAAAAGAAACAAGGAAAAGATCCTGTCTTCGTTGCAAGTTCTATCCCTGGCTTACAGAATACAGAGTGCTGGGATGGACAGGATGTAGAAGAAAAACAGAAGGCTGTATAACAGCAAAAAGCGGAAGCGGCTCGTTCAGAATCGTAGGACATTGGAGCTCTCGACCTTGAAGCGCTTTTTGCTTCGAGCAAGAGAGCGAAATGGCCGGAGATTCTAGCCGCTGAAGCTGGATATCATTAAAAGCGGAGGTGACTTGCTCAGAACAGGAGGGCATTGGAGCTCCTGACGAAGAGGCGCTTTTTGCCTCACAGGAAGGCGCGAAATGACCGACTGTTCTAGTCACCGGAGCTGGATATCATTTAAAGCAAAAGCGGCTCGTTTAGAACAAGAGCTATATATCAAACAAAATCCCTATTACTTCACCGTAATAGGGATTTTTATTTATAACAATTCATAATTTGTTCAAATTAATTCCAGCAAAAGGATTGATTTATACAAATTACTATATTATAATTATTATAAATTAGTAATTGATATAACATAACAACTCAAAGGAGATTGATCATAATGAACAAACAAGTAATCGAAGTATTAAACAAACAAGTAGCAGACTGGAGCGTTTTATTCACAAAATTACACAACTTCCATTGGTACGTAAAAGGACCTCAATTCTTCACATTACACGAGAAATTCGAAGAACTTTACACAGAATCAGCTACTCACATCGACGAAATTGCAGAACGCATTTTAGCAATTGGCGGCCAACCAGTAGCAACAATGAAAGAATACTTAGAACTATCTTCTATTCAAGAAGCAGCATACGGCGAAACTGCAGAAGGAATGGTTGAAGCAATCATGAAAGACTACGAAATGATGCTAGTCGAACTGAAAAAAGGCATGGAAATCGCTCAAAACTCTGATGACGAAATGACATCTGACCTACTACTAGGCATCTACACAGAACTAGAAAAACACGCTTGGATGCTACGTGCGTTCTTGAATCAATAATATATTTAAAAGCGGAAGCGGCTCGCTCAGAATCGCAGGACCCTTCAAGCTCTCGACCTTGAAGCGCTTTTTGCTTCGAGCGAGAGAGCGAAATGACCGGAGATTCTAGCCGCTAGAGCTGGATATCACCTTAAAGCGGAAGCGGCTCGTTCAGAGTCGCTTTTTTCTATGGGGTTAATCGCGCATATCAGTACATGAAATTTATATCAGCGATTTTTCCATTATATCGGCGATTCTATTAAATATATCAGCGATTTTCCCGATATATCGGCGATTCCATTAAATATATCAGCGATTTTTCCATTATATCGACTTACCGACAAAACACGACAATATTAGCCCCCCTCTCCTCTACTTTTATCAATATATTACAATCTCTTTTATGTTAAAATATAGGTAACACCCTTTAGTAAAATAGATCCAAAAAAGCTTTTCCATATTCATCATTTACTACTTAAATGGCGGGAGTGGTTCAGTTGAAAGACTACTTAATTAGAGCATTTTTTGCGTTAATAACAGTTGGGATTCTCTTACTTATAGCTAATATTTTCAATATACGTGTCGAGGTTAAAGACTATGCTTTCCTCGTTGTTGTAGCAATTGGTGGCGGCTGGGGTGGCTGGTACCTGTATAAAAAACAAAGTAATCAAAGTGATAAAGGCATTCCAAAGTAATACGGAATGCCTTCTTTTTATTGCCGTCTATAATAAATAATAAAATTCAAACCGCTAATACAACCAATCGCAATAAATATACAAAACGATTGTGCATCTCCAGCTAGATTATACTCATCAACGATAAACCAAGACATAAACAACGTTATCGCGGCAACACCGATACACAATATCGAAATAAACCAAAGC
Organism: Bacillus sp. AY3-1; assembly: GCF_008368785.1. NCBI lineage: Bacteria > Bacillati > Bacillota > Bacilli > Caryophanales > Bacillaceae > Bacillus > Bacillus sp. AY3-1. The sequence continues at coordinate 168,340 of NZ_QORZ01000009.1, forward strand.
GAAAATTCATTAATTAGCTCTTTCTTCTGTGTTGAAACAATTAGCATAACAAGAATAGATGCTGCTAATATACTTTTAAAAACAGGACGTAAATACACAAACTCCTCCATCTATTTCTCCTTTTCCAAAAACATTATATCTAAATATTAATATATTTAACCGAATTAAAAACACATGCCTTTTCAAAGTAAAATGACATGTGTTTCCAAAAATATCTATAAAATTGTATTATGATAACTGCTTCCACTTCGTTCCTAAAACAGGACGCTCGTAATTTTGTATCTTGTGAATGAGTGCATCTGCTGTCTCAGCGGCAACTATTAACTCTTTATTTGATGGGTTCATAAACCCTTCTTCCGCTGCACGTTCAACCATTTGCAAAATTGGTCCATAAAAGCCTTTTATATTCAATAAACCAACCGGCTTATTATGTATACCAATTTGTGACCAACATACTACTTCAAATAGCTCTTCAAACGTTCCGTATCCGCCTGGTAATGCAATAAAAGCATCCGCAAGCTCTGCCATTTTCGCTTTGCGCTCGTGCATCGTTTCTACTTCAATTAATTCTGTTAATCCTGTATGGACAATTTCTCCTCGGAATAGACCGCGCGGCATAACACCTGTTACGCGCCCGCCTAAACGAAGAACTTCGTTTGCTACTTCTCCCATTAATCCAACGCAAGAACCACCGTATACAAGCTCATAATCGTTCTCAACAAACATTTTCCCTAACGCTATTGCCTGCTCTTTAAATTCAGGTCTCTCCCCTAAGTTGGAACCTGCAAACACACAAATCTTTCTCATCCCTACACCCCGAAACTATATATTGTTATGATACAATGAATATTGTACAACATATTGAAGGGGTGAGGAAGAAATGGATATCGTCGCATTTCAAAGATGGGTGGAGGAATTTTACGAAAAACGAAGCTGGTCACAGTATAATTCCTTTATTCGCTTAAATTTCTTAACAGAGGAAGTCGGAGAAGTTTCACGCGTTGTTCGCGCAATCGAAATTGGCCGTGATCGTCCTGACGAAAAAGTGAAAACAGAAGAAGAACTAAAACAAGAGTTAAAAGAAGAACTTGGTGATGTACTATCTAATCTTATTATTCTTTCACAAAAATATGATTTAGATTTACAAGACATTATGGAGGCACACGTCACAAAGCTTTCGAAAAGGTTCGAAGTATCCAAATGAGAATATTATCAATTATGGTATAATGTTCTTGTCACAATACTAAGGGGGATTTTATGTTATCTAAAAAATTACACGACGCATTAAACGATCAAATGAACTTTGAATTTTACTCTGCCCACGCCTATATGGCAATGGCTGCTTACTGTACAGCTGAGAGCTATGATGGATTCGCTAACTTTTTCCTTGTACAAGCTGAAGAAGAACGTTTCCACGCAATGAAGCTTTACAACTACATTAATGACCGCGGTGAGCGCGCTATTATTACTGGATTTGATAATCCAAATAACAAATACGAATCTGTACTGAACGCTTTTGAAGTGGCACTTGAGCACGAGCGTGAAGTAACGAAGCGTATTTACAACTTATCTGATATCGCTTGGGATGAGCGTGAGCATGCAACAATTACATTCTTAAAATGGTTCGTCGATGAGCAAGTAGAAGAAGAATCTTCATTCGATAGCATCATCCAAAAATTAAAACGTATTACAAGCGATTCAAACGCATTATTTATGCTAGACGCTGAATTAGAGAAACGTACATTTACGCCTCCAGCTGAATAGTATTTCAATCACCTTAATGAATGTATTAAGGTGATTTTTTTATTTTCTCTCTAGCTTAAAATCACCTTAAATTTCCTCATATTTGACATAGCGCCCACTATAAAATGGTATTATTTTCAATATAAAATAATATACGAGGAGAGAAAAAATGAATCAACGTGTAGAAGTTGTTGATGCCATGCGTGGCTTCGCTTTATTTGGTATTTTACTTGTTAATATAACATTAATTCAATTCGGGTTCTTCGCTAATGAAAAACCATCCTATATATTTGGCGGACTCGATAAAGGTGCTAATTGGTTTATTCAATTTTTCGGCACACAAAATTTCATTTCTTTATTCTCTTTTTTATTTGGTCTTAGCATTATTTTGTTACAAAAAAGCATTGTCGCAAAAGGAAAAAAGTTTTCCCCTACATATTTACGTCGTATTCTTATTCTTTTACTACTAGGTTTTATTCACGGCGTGCTCATTTGGTCCGGGGATATTTTATTCTCATATGGCCTCATCGGGATTTTCTTACTGATGTTTATAAACAGAAAGCCAAAAACATTATTAATTTGGGCAACTATTCTACTCGCACTCCTTACACTTATGACTTATTCAACTGACCCAAATACAAATGTTACTGATTTTGCTCCTTATATTGAAAAAGAACATAAAGTTCATGAGACTGGAAGCTATATGGATCATGTCAACTTTAGGTTAACTGAAAATCCTTTCGAATATATAGGCATTGACGGTTTCTTCGGATTAACCTTTATAACACTTTTTACACTCATTTTCCTATCTCCACTTTTCTTAATCGGTATGTACGTAGGAAAAAAAGGGTGGTTATTTGAGATTGATAAACATATCTCTGCTGTCAAAAGGATCTGGCTTCTTACTGGTATTTTCTCTTTTACAATCAAAATTTCAGCTATGTTCGTCAAACATCCTATTGTACTTATGTTACAAGACGGCCTTACACCAGTAACCATGACCTTCTTTTACGGAAGCACAATTATTTTATTATTCCATTACAAAAAAGCAACCCGTCTACTAACATACATGGCCAATATGGGAAAAATGTCGGTTAGTAATTACTTAGCCCAGTCCATTATCACAACAACAATTTTTTACGCATACGGCTTTGGCTTATTCGGTAAAATAGGATATTTCTTCGGTATTCTTTTAACGATTGGAATCTATACAATTCAATTATTTGTTAGCACATATTGGTTGCGAAAATATCGAATGGGTCCTGTTGAGTATATATGGAGGCTTGGAACTTATTTGGAGAAACCACAATTTAAAAGAGACTTAGATAGAGCAAGTTAAATAAAAAAGCAACGAGCCTACGCTCATTGCTTTTCTTAATTTATTACAGCATAACCCCAACGATAATCGCTGATAATATACTTACTAACGTTGCACCGTATACAAGTTTTAATCCGAATGAAGATACAACGTTTGCTTGTTTGCCATCGATACTCTTCGTTGCCCCTGCGATAATTCCGATTGATGAGAAGTTCGCAAATGATACAAGGAAGATAGATAAAATACCTACTGTACGAGCTGATAAATCACCAGCTACTTTTCCAAGATCAAGCATTGCAACGAATTCGTTCGTTACTAATTTCGTTGCCATAATTTGTCCTGCCGTTAGCATCTCTGAAGTTGGAATACCCATTACGAATGCTAATGGTGAGAAGACATATCCTAAAATGCTTTGGAATGTGATTCCGAAAATTGAATCGAATACACCGTTAATTGCTGTAATTAATGCTACGAAACCGATTAACATTGCCGCTACTGTTACAGCGATAGAGAAACCAAGCATAATATATTCGCCTAACATTTCAAAGAATGTTTGTTTTTTATCTTCTTGTAATTCTAAAATGTCGTCTTCTTCTTTTACGTCATATGGATTAATAATATGAACGATAATGAATCCACTAAATAAGTTTAATACAAGTGCTGTTACTACATACTTTGGATCAATCATTTTCATGTAAGAACCGACGATTGACATCGATACTGTTGACATGGAAGATGCACAAAGTGTGTATAAACGATTTTTCGGTAATTTGCTTAGTTGATCTTTTACTGTAATGAATACTTCACCTTGACCAACGATTGCAGCTGCTACTGCATTATATGATTCTAGTTTTCCTAAGCCGTTAATTTTACTTAATAGGAAACCGACTGCACGAATGATAATCGGTAATACTTTAATGTGTTGTAAAATCCCAATTAGTACTGCTAAGAAAATAATTGGTAATAATACTGTTAAGAAGAATGGTGCTTGTCCATCATTTGCTAGACCACCAAATACGAAATTAACCCCTGCTTCCGCAAATTTTAAAATAGCTCCAAACCCATCTGCAATCCCTTTTACTAATACAAATCCGACCTTTGTATTTAGCAAGAAATACGCAAGTACCAATTGAATGACAAGCATAAGTGCAATTGGTTTATATTTAATTTTCTTACGATCTGAACTGATAAGGAACCCTAGTACAAATACTACAAGTAAACCGACTAGAAACATTACGATCTTCATATGTGAATCCTCCACTTCTCCCACGAGTTATCGGTCGTATAACGTATAACGAATGACGTCTGACCATTGATGTTAAAAAAATTTAAAACCCCTAAATATTATTCAACTGTTTTCTAAAATCAGTAAGCGTTTACATAAATTGCAATTTATAAAAGGTAGCTTCTTCTCTCCTACCATACTTGAAAGTCTGAAATTGATACCACCTACAAATCAAATTGTAAGCGTTATCTAATCGAAATGCAATATAAATTTTAAAAGATTTTTATATGTTAATATATTCCTAAATAATTGGTTTTTTCATGCAAATTTACCATAAAAAATAGCCCTAGCTATAAGCTAGGGCCATCTTTGTTTATAACATAACACCAACGATAATCGCTGATAGAATACTCACTAATGTCGCACCGTACACAAGGCGTAGACCGAATGATGATACAACATTTGATTGGTTTTCATCGATACCTTTCGTTGCACCTGCGATAATTCCGATTGATGAGAAGTTCGCAAATGATACAAGGAATACAGAAAGAATACCAACTGTACGAGCTGATAAATCACCAGCTACTTTTCCAAGATCCAGCATCGCAACAAATTCGTTTGATACTAATTTTGTTGCCATAATTTGTCCCGCTGTTACCATCTCTGCTTGCGGGATACCCATTACAAATGCTAATGGTGAGAAAATGTATCCTAAAATAGCTTGGAATGTAATACCGAACATTGAATCAAACAAGCTATTAATTGCTGTAATTAATGCTACGAAACCAAGTAACATTGCCGCTACTGTAATCGCGATTGTAAAGCCAAGCATAATGTATTCACTTAGCATTTCAAAGAATGACTGTTTTTTCTTATTTTCTAATTTCAGTGTATCTTCTTCTTCTGTAATATCGTACGGGTTAATAATATGAATAATAATGAAACCACTAAATAAATTTAATACAAGTGCTGTTACTACATATTTCGGTTCGATCATTTTCATATAAGAACCTACGATTGACATTGATACTGTCGACATGGAAGATGCACATAATGTATATAAACGATGTTTTGGGATTTTACTTAATTGATCTTTTACTGTAATAAATACTTCCGCTTGCCCAACAATAGCCGCTGCTACTGCGTTATATGATTCTAGTTTTCCTAGACCATTTACTTTACTTAGCGCAGTACCAATAGCACGAATAAATATAGGTAAAATTTTAAAGTGTTGCAGAATTCCGATTAAAACGGCAAAGAATACGATTGGTAATAACGCTGTTAAGAAGAATGAAACCTCTCCTTTATTAACAAGACCGCCAAATACGAAAACGATTCCAGCTTCCGCATATCCAAGAAGCGCGCCAAATCCATCTGAAATTCCTTTTACTAAAATATAACCAACTTGCGTATTTAATAAGAAATAACTTAACGCTAGCTGAATAACAAGCATAATTGCGATTGGTTTATACTTAATCTTCTTTCGATCGGCACTTATAAGAAAACCGAGTACGAATACAACGAGCAATCCTACAAGAAACATAACAAACTTCATTAATAAAATCCTCCATTTAACTCTTCATTAACGTTGAACGTCTGACCACTTGAAATAAGAAATAATCCGAACTTTCCATTTCTCCTCTAAAACCTTCAATCGGATAGGAAAGATCATAAAACCTCTTGTTTCAAAGGCATTTTCCATTCTAACATAAATCACAACTCATATCCGCACTTTTCTTAAAAAAATTACATTTTATTATAAAACATTCATGAATGTTCGTCTTTTACATTATATAGCGAAACTTTAATCAGTATCATCCCCACTCATTATTAGCCCGTATCAATCGAGAGTTTTACTGTTCACAAATAGCGGGATAAAACAAAAAAATGAGCATCAAGTTTCACTTGATGCTCACCTCATTATACTGCTTTTTCTTTATCAGCTACTGCTGGCTTATCCCAGCACTCTGTATTGTTCAAACCTGGAATAGACTCCGCATAGAATACTGGATCTTTTCCTTGTTTCTTTTGCTTAACGTAATCTGATAATGCCGCGAAAGCATACTTAGAAAGGAATACGATCGCAACTAAGTTAATAACAGCCATAATCCCCATAAATAAATCTGCTAAATCCCAAACGATTTGAATTGTTGCTACAGATCCTAACATAACCATACCAAGTACAGCAATTCGATAAGCATTTAGTAAAACTTTACTTCCATTTAAAAACTCAATATTCGTTTCACCATAGTAGTAGTTACCTACCAATGAACTAAATGCAAACAAGAAGATTGCAACTGCTACAAATATAGAAGCCCACGGTCCGATATGTTGACTTAATGCTTGTTGCGTTAATTGAATTCCGTTTAAATCAGCCGCTCCAGGCACATCTGATAATAAAATGATAAATGCTGTACAACTACAAATTAATAATGTATCTGTAAATACCCCTAAAGTTTGAATGAAACCTTGTTTAACTGGGTGCGTTACGTTTGCAGTCGCAGCTGCGTTCGGCGCACTACCCATACCTGCTTCATTTGAGAATAATCCACGTTTTACCCCTAGTAAAATCGCAGCTCCTAATCCCCCGCCCACTACTTCTTTAATTCCGAAAGCATGTAAGAAAATTTCTTTAAATACATACGGAATTGCCGTAATGTTTGTTACAACAACGAATAATGCCACTGCTACATATATAATTGCCATTACTGGAACAATCATTTCAACCGCACGTGCAATACGTTTTACTCCGCCGAAGATAATGATTGCAAGTAAACCAGCCATTACAAGACCTACTAATCTACTGTCTGTTTTGAATGCCCCATCAAAAGCAGCCGCTACAGTATTAGACTGTACAGCGTTAAAAATCAATCCGAAACTTACTGTTATTAAAACAGAGAAAATTGCTCCAAGCCAGCGCTTATTTAATCCCTTTTCCATATAATAAGCTGGACCACCACGGAATGCATTCCCATCTTTTACTTTATAAATTTGCGCTAATGTGCTCTCTACAAATGCAGAAGCACCCCCAATTACCGCAATTAACCACATCCAAAATACCGCTCCTGGTCCACCTGCTGAGATTGCGATAGCTACACCAGCTAAGTTACCAGTACCTACACGAGAGGCTGTACTCATACAAAAAGCTTGGAACGATGATACACCGCTCTTCTCTTTTTGAGCTTTCCTCGTTTTCGAACTTGCCCCATCCCCAAGCAATCGAATCATTTCACCGAAGTAACGAACTTGGACAAATTTCACACGAAATGAAAAGTAAAGCCCCAACCCAATTAACATCGCAATAATGACATATGACCAAAGGACATTATTTACATCCCCAATTACCTTAGCTAAAAAATCCATAATTGCATTGCCCCCTCTTCCTAACAATAAGAAAATTATATTCTAAAAACTTTTAGTAATCAAGAACTTCATGTTAGGTTTTATAACATGAGCACGTTAAACTTCTTAACATATATGTTTTTTTACGTAAAAATATAACCAGTACGTGCATTTATCCAATACTCAATCACTCATCACATTCGACCGGTCATACTTTTAAGACAGTGCGCTCTCTACAAATAACGAGAATAATGAACAAACAAAATTATATTAATAATTCCCTCTCACCCTTTTCATCATTTACTACAACAAAAAAGACGAGCATCGAATTTATCTCGACGCTCGCCTTTTCATTACACTGCTTTTTCTTTATCCGTTACCGTTGGCTTATCCCAACACTCTGTATTCGTTAAACCAGGAATAGAATCTGCACTGAAGACTGGATCTTTTCCTTGTTTCTTTTGCCTTACATAGTCTGCCAAAGCAGCATATGCAAATCGGCCAAGAAGTGTAATCGCGATTAAGTTTGTGATTACCATTAGTCCCATAAATAAATCCGCCATATTCCATACAACTTGAAGTGTGGCAACAGAACCGAATAATACCATTCCCACTACCGCAATACGGTAAATCGTTAACCAAGTTTTACTTTGTTTAATGAATTCAATGTTCGTTTCACCATAATAGTAGTTTCCTAGAAGTGAACTGAAAGCGAATAGGAAAATAATAATCGCTAAGAAGCTACTTGCCCATGGGCCAATTTGTGAACTTAATGCATTTTGTGTTAATTCAATACCTTCTAAATTTGTTGCCTTATATGCACCAGAACATAGTACGATAAATGCTGTTGATGTACATACTAAGAATGTATCCACTAACACTCCAATTGTTTGAATAAAACCTTGTTTCGCCGGATGCGTTACATCAGCTGTTGCTGCCGCGTTCGGCGCACTACCCATACCTGCCTCGTTCGCAAATAATCCGCGCTGAATACCATACTTCATTGCAGCACCGATACCGCCACCTACAGCTGAATCTAAACCAAATGCTCCTTTAAAAATTTCTGTAAACATATCCGGTATTAAATAATAATTTTTAATAACAACGAAAATTGCTACTGCAATATAAATAAGTGCCATTGGCGGAACGATCATTTCAGACATACGCGCGATACTTTTCACGCCACCAAAAATAATAACCGCAACTAATACTGCTAATACAATCCCAACAACGTAACGCTCAATACCAAAAGCGTTTTTAAATGCTAATGTAACTGTATTTGCTTGTACGGAGTTGAAAATTAATCCGTAACTAATTGTAATAAGGATAGAGAACCAAATTCCCATCCAACGTTTATTTAAACCTTTTTCCATATAATAAGCAGGACCACCACGGAAGCCACTGCCATCTTTTATTTTATAAATTTGTGCAAGCGTACTTTCCACGAAACTTGAAGACGCTCCGACAATCGCAATCACCCACATCCAAAATACCGCTCCAGGTCCTCCCATAGAAATAGCTAACGCTACACCGGCTAAGTTCCCGATTCCAATACGAGCTGCTGAACTCATACAGAACGCTTGGAAAGAAGATACACTACCTTTTTTACGCGTCTTTCCAGTTAATCCATCACTCATTAGTCGAACCATTTCCCCTAAATGAGTAATTTGTACGAATTTCAATTTAATAGAAAAATAAAGACCTAAACCAATTAACATTGCAATAAGAATATATGACCAAAGAATTGTATTCGTTGATGAAACAAATTGCTCTAAAATATTCATACAATTAACCCCCTCCTTTTCTCCATAAAACGAATTATATTTAAAAAACATTTAAAAATCAACATTTTTCGACAATTTGCAATTTCCAAATATTAGCCAGACACGAAGTAACAATATCTTTATGACTCTCCTCCCTCTAACTGTGCATACTAAAATAAATAGTAAATCTACAAACTATCCCATTGACAAAAACGCCAACCTGTAACTATAATGATTACATCAGGTTGTAACAAACCTTATTACAACAAATTCATTTACTTTCAGATATACACTTTAACAAAACACTTTGGAGGGATTTATTATGAAAATCGGAATCATCGGAGCAACTGGTAAAGCAGGAAGTCGTATTTTAAAAGAAGCATTAGATCGCGGACATGAAGTAACTGCAATCGTAAGAAACGCTGCAAAAATTACAGAAGAAAATATAAAAGTTTTAGAGAAAGATGTATTCGCTCTTACATCTAATGACCTACAAGCATTTGATGTAGTTGTAAATGCATTCGGCGCTCCAGCAGGAGAAGAACATCTTCACGTAGATGCAGGAAACGTACTAATTGAAGCTATGAAAGGTGCACCTAACACAAAATTACTTGTAGTTGGCGGCGCTGGAAGCTTATTTGTAGACGAAGAGAAAACAACGCGTGTATTTGATACGCCAGGTTTCCCAACTGAATACCTTGCAACAGCTCAAAACCAAGGGAAAAACTTAGAAATTCTGCAACAAACAAACGATATTACTTGGACATTCATCAGCCCTTCTGCACTATTCGCATTAGGAAAACGTACTGGTTCTTATACAGCTGGACAAGACAATCTTCTTGTTAACGCAAAAGGTGATAGCTACGTAAGTTACGAAGACTTCGCAGTTGCAGCACTTGATGAAATCGAAAATCCAAAACACGTAAACGAACGCTTCACAGTAGTTTCTGAAGCTGAGTAATAAAAAAAGCTCGTAAAACATAATGTTTTACGAGCTTTTTCTTATTATTGCACTTGTTCTAAGCCATTTGGAGTAATCTTGAAGGAAATTTCTTTAAACTTTTTCTTATCTCCTTTTCCAACTAACTCACTATTTTTGTACCAAATTAAACGACCTGATTCGGTATGATACACTTTCACTACATCTCCATACTGGAATGAAGTTCCATTTACTTGTTCAGCAAAATTCTTTGAAGTTTCTTGCCCTTCTGCTGTTACATGTTTTTTCTCCATTCCGTTTTGATCATATAGCGTAATTCCCATATATAATTCATTCTTAAAGTATCTATGAATTTGTTCATTTGTATACGTCACATGTAATTTCTGATCGTCATGATTTACCGTTACAATAGAACGGATAACGTCACTAAGCCCTTGGTATACAAAACTGTCTCCATACGTTACTTCTAATGATACTTCTGTTACTTTCTTATTTCCAAATTGATCTTTCGTTTCTACTTTCACTTGTTGTTCACCGATTTTTGATGTATTTGGTTTTTCTACAAATCCAACTACTTCTCCATCTTTCACGTCAACAAAGTTTTTTGCGTCTAACTTCTCAATATCTGTTCCTACTACTACTTGTTGCGGTTTCGCTGTTACTTCTTGCAACATATCCATTCTCTCAAAGCCTTTTTCTGTCACTTTGAAGAATAGTTCTTTTGCCCCTTTTTCCTCACCTTGACCAGTAAGGGTATTATTTTGATACCATTTCAAACGATCCGGTTCTACGTGGAATACTTTTACTACATCTCCATACTCGAATTGCATACCATTCACTTGCTTCGCAAAGTTCTCTGATGTTTCTTGTCCCTCTGCTGTTACATGTTTTTTCTCTTTTCCATCTCGATCGTATAACGTGATACCCATGTATAGCTCTTTATTAAAATACTCATGAATCTCGCTATCCATATCAGTCACATGGAATTTCTTCTCTTCGTGCTTTAAAGTTACAATTGAAGCAATATCATCGCCATATCCTGCGTATACAATACTATCTCCATAAACTACTTCTACAGGTACCTCTGTCACTTGCTTATTCCCAAAACGATCTTTCGTTTCTACTTTTACTTGTTGTTCACCAATTTTTGTTGTATTTGGTTTTTCTACAAAACCTACTACTTCACCGTCTTTTACTTCAACAAAAGCTTTTGGATCTAGCTTCTCAACGTCTGTTCCCACTACTACTTGTTGTGCTTTCGCCGTTACTTCTTGTAAACTACCTTTTAATTCAAAGCCTTGCGGAGTAATTTTAAAGAATTTTTCTTTTTTATTTTTAACTTTCCCTTGATCTGCAAGTTTATTATTTTGGTACCATTTCAGACGGCTTGGTTCTGCATGGAATACTTTCACTACATCTCCATATTCAAAATCCACTCCATTTAGTTCAGCAAATCTTTTTCCAGTTTCTTGCCCTTCTGCTGATACACGTTTCTTTTCAATTCCATTTCGATCATATACTGTCAAACCCATATATTCTTCTTTTTCAAAACGGTAATGTATTTTATTACTAGTAAAGTTTACATTTAATTCTTTTTCATTGTGACGAAGCGTCACTGTTGACATTACATCATTTGAAATTCCTTGAAAAATGATACTGTCACCATAAATACCATTAACTTGAACAGGAATTGAATTTTTATTTCCCTTCTCATCCTCAATTTCTACTAACACTTCCTGTTTTCCAGCGTCTAATTTAGACCATATAATCTTACCTGTTACTTTTACATTCTCATCTAAATTTTGAACAAGTTTACCCGCTTTTTCTTCATCAAAATTCGTACCAACTACAAGGTTTTGTACCTCATTAGCAGGTTCACCATACGGAACTTTATACGGTTCAACTTGCTTCTCGCGAATATCATTACTATCTGTAGCTTTCCATATTTCTTTTTCTAATTTAGGTAAATTTAATTTTTCTATTTTTTCTCTAGTCTCATCACTTGGAGTTAATCCCCATTCTTTAAAGAATGGAACTAAATTTTGTCCTGCCACTTTTGATGTCATATAAACAAACATTTGCTTTTTCTCTTCATCAGAAGTAGGCATTTCACTCTGTGGTAACAAACGATAAGCTTGATGTAGCCTAGGATAGAAATGTTCTCCATACACTACATTTAATTGCCAAAACATCGTAAGCGGATTAATTTCATCAATTACTCTTTCTGCAATAGGTCTTTTTAAATACTCAAATGATTTTTCATAATGTTCTTCCATGTCTAGTTTATTCCCTAATGCTTTTTGTACTGCTAAAGAATAAATGTTGACTGTTACTTCCCCAACAGCATCCCAGTCCCACGGCCTTTGTTGATGTAAGTGTCCAACTTCATGCCATGGTCCCCATCCATCCTTTTCAAGCACTTCTATATCTAAAACTCTATTCATTGCGCTTGGAATATACCCTGTATGATAATTTGTCGCAAACATAAAGTCATCTTCATCAGGATTCCGTTTTTCAACAAACTGAACGTAATGATTTGGAGATTTTGTAACCCCAACACCGTCTTCAGATAATCCTGCTACTGCATTTTCCAAACGAATAATCTTATCATGTAATTTCATTAACTCTATCGGGTTTGTGTTTTTCATAAACTTTTGTATAGAGCTCGGACTAGCAGTAACTAAACTTCGCTCACCTTTTAATTCAACCGCATAAGGATCTTTATATTTCTTTAACATTTCATCCCAATCTTTTTTCGTATGCTTACCTAAAATAAATAAAGGGAAGTGACTACCACCATTCGTAACTGAAGCTGTTACTTCTCCTTCGTTATTCATATTATAAAAATATAATATGCCGCCTCTTGGAGATGAAATAACATTTTCCCCTGGTTTTAAATCAAACTCTTCCGGGTCCTTTTCATCATAAGATCTCGTTCCAATAAAAGCTTGAATAGACTGCGTTCCTTTTATTTCAACTGTAATTTTTTCATTTGCCTCTGCATAAATTCCAGTCGGTTCATTAACAGAAAGGTCAAAAGTTACTTTTAATCGTTCTGTTTCCTTGTCTATATCCCCTTTTCCAGGTACCTGGAACGTCCTTTGCTCAAATTTGTTCTCTTCCAAATTCCCATCTTTAACCTCTTCCAAAGGTGCCGCATATCCTTTCGATGCTTCGAAAGCTACTGGCGATAATAATGTTGATATGCATATTCCAGCTACTAATACCCTACTACTCTTTTTCTTCGACATAATCTGTGTCCCCTGTTCCTTTATTTAGAGAAACTATCCTATATATATTCATCTAATAAGACATCCTATTATTTTTATAAAAATATTTAGCGAATAGACTAACACCTCGCGCACCTGTATCATTTACTACCCCATTTCTCTCCATGTATTCGCTTTCTTATATTATAAAAATTTTTATATACTGTATTCTCCTCACTTCTCTCTACTTGTGACGAGTTCTCTCTACATAAAAAGAGAATAGTAAAAGATATATTTTCAGTATTGTCATCTATACATCTAAAGTTGTAAATAACGATATAATCTTACATTTTCTTCATATATGACCATCAATAGGTAGTTTTTCCAACTGAATTTTACACGCTTTATACTTTGTTTGATAGCCTTTTCAATTAGAATAATGTTACAATTTTGTGAATATAATCATTTAATCTAGGCGTTAAGATTTTCGTATATTATATTATTTTAAAATAATATATGTGTTACATATCCTTTTCCTTTCCATGACCTACTGATGATAATGCCTTCACCTTCAGACGAAAAACACTATTCGGGTCCACTTCAGAAAGATACTAATCTTCCGGACAGGTTTTTATTAATCCAGCATACGTTTCATTATAAATCCTTTTCCATGTAACCATTCATCTTCAATTTCACCAGTTAAATGGAAGCCTATTGATTCATATAACTTTTGTGCAAGTTTATTCTCTGGATGTATGCTTAAATACATAACTTTGCAATTATATTCTGTGTTAAAATGGTCCATCAACAAACGTAATAATGGTTTTGCATACCCTTTTCCTTGACATGCACTGTCGATTACAAATTGATTTAAATATACAGCCTTTTCTTCTTCCTCAAACCAGCCATACATTGCATATCCAATAGGTGTATCACCATCATATAGCCCTACCGAAATTGCATCTTCTTTATATTTTGTTTCAGCATCAACTAAACAATTTTCAACTGTACTTTCAATAAATTTATGCTGTTCCTCTGTTACTTTTAACTTAGCAATTTCATGCCGATTTTCTGTCGTTATTTCACAAATACGAAGTTTCATTTTTTATCTCTCTCTCTCATTTCTTGTTTTCATTATACCGTACTGATCAAAATATTCATGCTGGTGATGCAAGAAATCCGAAGCATGCAAACAAGAACATATATTTTTCTCCATAATTTTCTTTCACTTAAATTTAGTCCTTCAAACAATATCCCCACTCGATTTTCTAATATAATAATTTGATATATATACACATTGAGTCCGAACGGTAAAAGAAAACTAAGTCCTCCCCACCACCAAGACTTTTCATACTTATACAAAAGAGTCGCTATGTAGATTCGTGAAGTGAAAAGAAATAGAGCAATCGCTATAAGTACTAGCGGTAACATTAAAATATCTTTATCGATTATAATCCACTCCTTTTTCTATCTACGAATAACCACCAAACGATACATTGTAAAAACGTCAACCATATAATGAAAAGTATCGAAGATCCATTCAGTGCATATGCAAACTGCTTTACTAAAGATAATGGCTCTGTAAATAAATGAACTGCAAAAAAGCATTGGCCGTGTGCCAATGCTTTTTCATTATCTCTTTTGATTCGGTTTATGTGGTTCATTTGGAGTATGTGGTTTATTATTTTCATGACCATTTGTTGTTTTCCAACTTACCGATAACTCCGGACTTGTTTTTTCTTCACTACGCTCAAGTAATACAACTGCATTTTGAATAGTCGGTGTCCCTTTATGTGCAATCCCTTGTAACTTTGTTAAATTTCCTAATACTTTAAAGCTAAACCCACCAGCTGGTGTTTGTTTCGGAATTAAGATGCGGAACTTTTCTCCTACATTAAATTCCGTTTTTGCTTCGCCCTTTTCATTTACAAATTTCGCGCCTTCTGGTGCACCTGTTGCTTGCACTTTATATGTTCCGCTTTTCGCATTTGTTTCTACTGTATATAAACCTGTTTCAAAGAAATCATTTTTCAACACTGCTTGTTGTTCTTCTGACGGTATTACGCTCATCGTAATTTCTTGTAATTCTTCACTAGCACTTGCTTTTGCAACGATATCTTTCGTTACCTTTTCTACATTTTTATTACGGAAATCTAAATCATTAATATCAATTTGTTTTAACGCATTCCATACTGCAAGCTGCGTTGCATAATGTGCCTCTCTCCAATCAGAAACACCTAATTCTTGTGGACTCTTTTGCGGATACCCATTTAACAGTACACGGTATACATTAATATCCACTTTGCCCATTTCCGGTAAATCTTGACCGCTTGGAGATTTCAAATCTACATTTAAGCAAAAGGCAATTTTTCCATCTGCCGTTTTAATAAGCTCTGTTCGAATTGGTTTCTTCTTTGACCTACTATAACTCCAATCCATTTCATACTTTGTATGATCCATAACTTCTGCAAATGCTTTTTGAAGTGGGAATAACACAAATAACACACTTAAAAACACAGCTAAAAGTTTGAACGATTGCTTTATATTCATATTTACAGCCCCTTATAACAAACTTAATACTAAGTAGTATTTAATTAGAAAATATTTTTATGCACAAAAAAAGAGTGCATAAAAGCACTCTTTTTTCTTTCTTACTTTAATCTTAGAAATCGAAGTTATCAGGATCTGGACCAACGCGGTGATTTTGGTTTAATGCATCGATTTTTTCCATATCTTCTTTTGTTAATTCGAAGTTAAATACATCAGCATTTGCAATAATACGGTGTTCTTTCGTTGATTTTGGAATTGTAATTACTCCATTTTGTAAGTCCCAACGTAAAATAACTTGCGCTGTTGTTTTGCCGTGTTTATCAGCAATTTCTTGTAATGTTTCGTTATCTAATAATTGACCTTGCATAAGTGGTGACCATGCTTCCATTTGAATACCTTGTTCTTTACAGAAAGCTTGTAATTCTTTTTGTGTTAAACGAGGGTGGTATTCCACTTGGTTAATCATTGGCTTAATTTCTGCATCTTTCATTACATCTTGTAAGTGATGAATTTGGAAGTTACTTACACCAATTGCACGTACGCGCTCTTCTTTATAAAGTGTTTCTAGCGCTCTCCATGTATCTTTATATTTTCCTTCTACAGGCCAGTGAACAAGGAATAAATCTAAATAATCTAGTTCTAATTTCTTTAAGCTCTCTTCGTATGCAGCAATTGTTTCATCATATCCTTGGTCTGCATTCCACACTTTTGAAGTGATGAATAAATCTTCTCTTGAAATACCAGTTGCTTCAATACCTGCACGGATTCCTTCACCTACAGCTTTTTCATTTCCGTAAATTGCAGCTGTATCGATGCTGCGGTATCCTGCTTTAATTGCCGCTTTTACAGCTTCTACAAGTTCTGGTCCTTCTTCTACTTTAAATACACCTAAACCGAACCAAGGCATTTCTACACCATTATTTAATACTGCTTTACTTTGTAAGTTTTTCATTTTATTTTCTCTCCTTTATTTTGCTTGATCTCTTTTTTCTAATGTCATACTCCATGCTGTTAAAATAACAGCAGCTACTACCATAATGCCGCCTACCCAAGCAGTATGGATTAATCCTAATGAATTCGTTACAAGACCACCTATATAAGAACCTAAAGCAATTCCTGCGTTAAATGCGGCAATGTTAATTGCTGAAGCAACATCAACAGCACTTGGAACAAATCTCTCAGCCAAGATAACGACATACACTTGTAGCCCTGGAACATTCATGAATGCGAATAGTCCCATGAAAATAATTGTGATTAATCCAGCTACTTTAAATGGCGCTGTAAATGTCAAAACAAATAATATAATCGCTTGAATAAAGAACATGTAAAATAGCGCTCGAATCGGATTATGATTCGATAACTTTCCGCCGACCATATTCCCTATCGCAATGGCGATTCCATACACTAATAAAATGATAGTAACAGTACTTGCTTCAAACCCTGTTACTTCTTGTAATAGCGGTGATAAATACGTAAATGTTACGAATGTACCGCCGTATCCAAGTGCAGTAATAATGAAAACAAGTAACAGTCTTCCATTTTTAATTAGTTTGAATTGATCACGAAACGATACAGGTACACCATTTTTTAAATTAGATGGGACTAGAATGCTGTTTGCGATAAAAGCAATAATTCCAATTACAACAATCGCCATAAATGACGCTCTCCAGCCAAATTGTTGTCCAATAAAGGTACCAATTGGCACACCTGTAATAGTCGCAACTGTTAATCCAGTAAACATAATCGCAATTGCACTAGCACGTTTATTCTCTGGTACAATCGCAGCTGCAATTGTAGATCCTATCGACATAAACACACCATGTGCAAACGCAGCTACAATCCTTGCGATAATTAATATAGTGAAGCTTGTTGCTAATGCCGCAATACCATTACCAATAATGAAAATAACCATAATCCACATTAATAATGTCTTTCTCGACATACTAGCCGTTAACGCTGTTAAAACAGGAGCTCCTACTGCCGCCCCTAACGCATATAGGGAAACAGTTAAACCAGCTGTTGTAACCGAAACATTTAAATCTTTTGAAATGGATGGTAATAAACCGACACTAATAAATTCGGTCGTACCAATCCCAAACGCACTAATTGCTAGTGCTAATAAAGCAAACATACTTCTTCGATTCGTCTGAACTTCCGAAGATGGTACTGTATATGAACTCAATTGAATTCCTCCTTATTACAAGAAATCCAATCATAATAGTGCGATAAAAAGGCCCTTTTATCTTCTAAAAAATATATTTAATCTCTACAAATGCTATTATGAATGGTTTCATTCTTTTTTTGAAGAACGCACTTTAAAGTACTATAGGCACCAAAAAGTAACATAGTCACTTCTCAGTACCGTACTACTCATTTGCTTCTCACATGTGCTATTATGAAACATATTTAACATGATAAAAAGTACGTACTTTAAAGTGCTATAGGTACTAAAAAGTAACATTTGTATGATTTAACTTATTTCACTCACAAAAGGAGGGTTTCATATGAAGAAATACAATATTCCTGTAGAGGCGACCTTAGAAGTTATCGGCGGCAAATGGAAGGTTGTTATTCTTTGTCACTTAACGAAAGGTACAAAGAGAACGAGTGAACTAAAACGTTCAATGCCTGGTATTACACAAAAAATGTTAACGCAGCAATTACGCGAATTAGAAGAAGACGGAGTTATTCAAAGAAAGGTATACAATCAAGTACCACCGAAAGTAGAATATTCTCTTACAGACTACGGTTGGTCTTTAGAATCCATTCTTGATTCCCTTTGTACTTGGGGCGAATGCCACCTTGAAAAAAGCGGTAACACATCGATGCTAATTACAGAAGGTGAACAATAAAAAAAGGAAAAAATGAACATAAATTTGTCCATTTTTTCCTTTTTTTATTTATATATACGTACATTTCTAACCTTAACAAAATAATTTATGCGCTTTCACGCCTTGTCAGTACTACATTATACGCTTAATATCAAATAATTAGGAATCATTTTTATGTTAACATAGGTGTATATAGTATATAATATAGGATATATATTATATACACTTTCCGATAAAGGAACTTTCCATTATGCGGACAAGCCATGTATCGGACAGTTCATAAATAATAGGTAGGACATTATGGTTTTGGATTTATGATTTCAGCTTACTTGCTGGCATAAATTTAAAGGCATTTTATTGTGCTTTGTGAAACTTTGTATAAAGTTTCGCAAACGTTTACTATCTTACCTATCAAAAATAAGAGTATTGCTATCGTAAAGGAGAATTGGAGATGCCAGAAACTATGACTCAAACAAAGCCAGAACAAGAAACTGTACAAATTTCTGCTAGCCAAGGACAACTTGATGTACTTGATCAGTTGTTAAAACCTGAGGTACAAGAATCATTAACTACACTAGTAGAACAGCTTCCAAAATTAACTGAGCTTGTTAATATTTTAACTAAGTCTTATGACTTCGCTCAAACTGTTGCTACTGATGAAGTATTAAAAAGCGACACTGTTAGTGCAATCACAGAGCTTGTAGAACCTGTAAAAGATACAGTGAAAGGCATGGCTGCAACTGCTATCGAAGCAAAAGATCGTGCTGACGAAAGCAACGAAGTTATCGGCCTGTTCGGTCTATTAAAGTTACTAAAAGACCCACAAGCACAAAAAATGTTCCGCTTTGTGAACGCATATCTTCAAATTAGTGCAGAACGTAACAATAAATAAGTTAACTTATAACAACAATTAGTAAAGACGGGGGATATCATACTATGTCAAAACAAATTGTCATCTTAGGCGCTGGTTATGGCGGTCTTCTTGCCGCTTTAAACGTACGTAAATATTACAGCAAATCAGAAGCACAAGTTACAGTGATTAACCAATACCCAACACACCAAATCATCACTGAACTACACCGCCTTGCAGCTGGTAACGTCGCTGAGCAAGCAATTGCAATGCCACTTACAAAGCTTTTCAAAGGTAAAGACATCGATCTTAAAATCGCAACAGTTGAGTCATTCTCAGTTGATAGCAAAGAAATTAAACTAGCTGGTGGCACTACTTTATCTTACGACGCACTTGTAGTTGCTTTAGGAAGTAAAACTGCTTACTTCGGTATTCCAGGACTAGAAGAAAACAGCATGGTATTAAAATCTGCTGCTGATGCAAACAAAATCTACAAACACGTTGAAGACCGTATTCGTGAATACGCGAAAACGAAAAACGAAGCTGATGCTACAATCGTAATCGGTGGTGGCGGATTAACTGGCGTTGAGCTAGTTGGTGAGCTTGCTGACATTATGCCTAAACTTGCAAAAAGCCACGGCGTAAATCCAAAAGAAGTTAAACTTCTTCTTGTTGAAGCAGGTCCAAAAATCCTTCCAGTATTACCAGACCACTTAATCGAACGTGCAACTACTAGCCTAGAAGCACGCGGTGTTACATTCTTAACAGGTCTTCCTGTAACAAACGTTGCGGGCAATGAAATCGACTTAAAAGACGGTCAAAAACTTGTTGCTAACACATTCGTTTGGACAGGCGGCGTACAAGGTAACCCATTAATCGGTGAATCAGGTCTTGAAGTAAACCGTGGCCGTGCAACAGTTGATGCATACCTACAATCTACTTCTCACAAAGACGTATTCGTTGCTGGAGACAGCGCTGTTGTCTTCGCTCCAGACGGACGTCCATACCCACCAACTGCACAAATCGCTTGGCAAATGGGTGAGTTGATTGGATACAACTTATACGCAGCACTAGAAGGCAAAGCATTCGAAGAGTTCGCACCTGTAAACTCTGGAACACTTGCTAGTCTAGGACGTAAAGATGCTGTTGCTACAATTGGAGCAAGCAATACTCCACTTAAAGGCTTACCAGCATCATTAATGAAAGAAGCAAGTAACGTTCGTTACTTATCACACATTAAAGGTCTATTCAGCTTAGCTTACTAATCTGAATATAAGCCCGAATCATGCCCTGCATGGTTCGGGCTATTTTTGTCCGTAATTTTCTCTAACTTATTTATTCGGCAGAAGAATATTATAACCCTTTTAATTATCTAAATTTACTGATTATTTTATGTCTAAATTATGTATATGAAAAGATGGAAGTATTCTTCCTACTCCCATCCTTTCACACAAATTATTCTCCTAACTTCACTAAGCTGTAGTTCTTCTTCCCTTTACGAATAATAATAAATCGTCCATCAAATGAATTTTCTACAGTAACATCTGTATCCACATCCGTTACTTTTTCGCCATTCATCGAAATAGCTCCATTATTAATATCCTCACGTGCTTGTCGTCTAGATGGCTCAATTCCTAAATCAACTAGCCATTCTACGATGTTTTTCGTCTCTTTTGAAGACTGGAATGTTGGCATCTCTTTAAAACCTTGCTCAATTTCATCAGCTGTTAACGATTTAATATCTCCGCTAAATAACGCTGCTGTAATCTTCTCAGCTTGCAGGAGTGCCTCTGCTCCATGAACGAATTTCGTCATTTCTTCCGCTAATACTTTTTGCGCTTCACGTCTATGAGGCTCTGTTTCTACCTTCACTGCCAATTCATCAATGCGCTCTTTCGTTAAGAACGTAAAGTATTTCAAGTATTTCACTACATCACGGTCATCTGTATTCACCCAAAACTGGTAAAATTCAAATGGTGTTGTTTTTTCAGGATCAAGCCAAACTGCACCACCTGCTGATTTACCAAACTTCGTTCCATCTGATTTCAATAATAACGGAATCGTTAATCCGAATACTTTCGCTTCGTGCCCTTCTAACTTACGAATTAAATCTAAACCACTCGTAATATTTCCCCATTGGTCACTACCACCAATTTGCAGTTGAACATCTTCTTTCGTGTATAAATGATGGAAATCCATCGCTTGCAAAATTTGGTACGTAAATTCTGTGAAAGAAATACCTGTATCTAAACGACTTGCTACAATATCCTTCGCTAACATGCTATTAATGCTAAAGTTCTTCCCGTAATCACGTAAAAACTCAATAATGTTTATTTCATGTGTCCAGTCGTAGTTATTTACCATCTTCACTTCGCTATTTCCGCCAAAATCAAATAGCTTTTTCATTTGCGCTGTTAACGCATCCACATTATGCTGAACTACTTCTAACGTTTGAAGTTGACGTTCTGATTGACGTCCGCTCGGATCACCAATTGTTCCTGTTGCCCCACCAATTAAAATAACTGGATGATGGCCAGCTAACTGGAATCTCTTCATCATCATAAACGGAATTAAATGTCCAATATGCATACTATCACCAGTCGGATCAACTCCGCAGTATAGTGAAATCTTTTTCTCTTCTACTAGCTTACGTAAACCTTCTTCATCAGTCTGTTGATTCACAGCGCCGCGCCATTCTAATTCATCAATAATATTCATCTTTTGTCATCCCCTTTATTTTTTAAAACAAAAAGTCCCTATGTCTATGACATAGGGACGATTATTCACCGTGTTACCACCCAGTTTGTATAAATAGCATAGCTACTCATACCACTCTTAGCAATAATATCGATTGCCAATCCGCTTAGCATTACCTAAGATACTCCAGAGTGTAATTCGCAAGTTTGTTTGTGCTAGGTTCCAGCAACCCCTAGCTCTCTCGTTAACAGTGACAAACTGCTACTGGGCTCTTTCAACGTATGTTATTTGTTAAATTATTAGCCATTATATTGAATTGAAAACAAATTGTCAACAATACCCAAATATTATTTTAAAATAATTCATACTTTTATACGCTTTTAATTCAAAGATTATTATAGATCTTCTCCAATAATCCTTACTTCTCGCTCTAACTTCACGCCAAATTTCTCTTCAACAGTCTTTTGTACAAAGTGAATTAAATCGATGTAATCTTGTGCTGTTCCGTTATCAACATTCACCATAAATCCAGCGTGTTTTAAAGAAACTTCCACTCCGCCAATTCGCTTACCTTGTAGTCCTGATTCTTGAATCAATTTACCAGCAAAATTATTTGGTGGACGCTTAAATACACTACCACATGAAGGGTATTCTAGAGGCTGTTTTGACTCACGTTTAAACGTTAAATCATCCATTTTTTCTTTAATTTCTTCACGCACACCTTCTTCAAGCTCAAATCTCGCTTCAAGAATAATGTAATGGTTGTTTGCAAATACACTCTTACGATATCCAAATTCAAATGCTTCTTTCGTTAAAGTACGTAACTCTCCATCACCTGTCATTACGACAGCTTCTGTTAATACAAACGATACTTCACCGCCGTATGCGCCAGCATTCATATATAAAGCTCCGCCAACTGAACCTGGAATACCACAAGCAAACTCAAGACCCGTTAAATTATGATCTAATGCAATACGTGATACATCAATAATTGCTGCACCACACTGTGCCACAATCGTCGTTCCTGTTACAGTCACATCTGTAATGTGAATTAAACTTACGGTAATCCCACGAATTCCACCATCTTTAATAATGACATTCGATCCATTTCCTAAAAACGTAACTGGAATATTATATTCGTTAGCATATTTGATAACTTCTTGAATTTCATCATAATTTGTCGGCGCAACGAACACATCTGCTTTTCCACCAACTTTAATATGCGTATGATTCTTTAACATTTCATCTTGTTTCACATGACCTTCAGGCAATACCGTACTTAAATATTTATAAACCTCTTGCATATTCATTTTACGATTCCTCTATTTCTATATTCTTTTTATCCCGTTATACGGGCCCATAATATCCCCACATACATGAACGAACCTAAAGTGGTGGATACAGTGTACCCAAAATCAATTCGAGACACCTATAAACCTCTTAATTTATAAGAGGTGCCACTCATATTAAAATATATATTGCATAATAAAGCAACCCAAATGGGCTACTAAACTTGACATGTCATCAGAAAGACAACAATTTGTAAAATATATAACTTTTTCAAAACACTATCCTTCAGTATCTTACTATACCATACGAAAATAAAGTGGTATTTTTTTGTAATCTTTACTTTATTTTCATCAATAAAAAAGATGCTTTTACATAGGTAAAAGCATCTTTTTTATTACTTATTATAATTTACTTTTCGTTCTCTTCTTTTTCCTTATCAAACCATAATAGCTCATCGTCATCAACTTCACCATTATAATTGATTAGAATCTCTTCTCCCGCTTTTATATCTTTGTAAGCAAAGAAGTTAAACGTGTGATTCTCAAAGACAATATCATACGTTGCATTCGGATTATATGCATGATTAAATAACATGCCGTATCCTAAAAGGAATGCTGTATGATTTACCCCATACTCAAATGCGTAGTCAGCAAGTAACGTTTTCTCAATGTGTTCATGCTGTTCATTCGGATAAGAGATAACTGGTGCTGAGTGAATCAACTCACCCTTTTTAATATCACGAGTTGCAAATACACCTCTATTAAATTCTCCATCACTAAGTTCAGAAGTCTTAACTTCGATCATATGCGTCACCTATATAATTCTTTCTTTGAAGTATTTTAATTCCGCTATTTGCGGGGTTCAACTAATAATCAGTAGCGTATAGCCCCACTAATTAAAGTCTCACTTTATCTCCTTAAGCTTGGCAGAAAACTCAAAGAAAAGCAATTAAATTCCTATTAAGTATTCGTTAAAATGAAAAAGAGCACACATAGTGTGCCCTTTTCAATCAATATTACTTTTCTAAAATATCTTCTAGTAACTTCACTTGCTCGCTAACAGTATGCAACGTCTTCACCGATATATCATTTCGATGTTTTTCTTCTTCCACACTTGCTAACACTTCTTCTGTAGCCGCAGAAGTTTGCTGAATTACATTAGAAGCATGTGTAACATCCTTTACGATATTCGTCGTTTTAGCCTGGAAATTTTCTTGATGAACAACAATCTCTCTCATTACATCATTAATTGCATCAATAAACTTCCCTAAATCCGTTACATTTGTTAAAACGCTTGCTAGCATTTCATTACATTCTTCTTGTACTCTTTCTGATTTTTCTACCTGCACTTCCACCTTGCTTGCTTGATTACTAAACTCCTTCAAAATCCCTTGAATTCTTCCAGCTGAACGATTCGATTCTTCAGCAAGCTTTAATACTTCATTCGCTACAATAGCAAACCCTTTTCCATGTTCTCCTGCTCTTGCAGCTTCAATATTTGCATTTAAAGCTAGCAAACTCGTCTGACTTGAAATATTCGTTATTACATCTACAATTTCATTAATTTGCTTCGATTGCATCATTAAATCTCTAAATATAATTCCCGATTGTGAAACAACATCATTTAAACTTCTCATGTTAGCTTCAAAATTTCTTAAAGTATTCACACTACCCTTTGAAATCTCTAAACTTTCATCAACACGAATTGATGCATTTCTTACTTGAGAGATGATTTGTTCAATATTTCCTTCCATATCATTCAATACTTCTACTGAACGTGACATCATCTCTGATTGTGATTGCGTACCAACTGCCACCTCTTCAAAAGCGAAATTAATTTCACTCATCGACTCCATTGACGTATTCATATTTTGTCTTAAATGATTGAAATTACTATCTAACTTCACAACTGTTTCTTCAATAAGCCTTTGCGTCTCTTCTAGCTCCTGAGCTTTTCTCATTACTTCTTGCTTCTCATCACTTAAACGAGCTAGCAAATTAGAGCCAATCTTCGTTACGCCCCACATTGCGATCGTTACGATTGCTAACAAGCTTGCGAAGTTTGCAGCTTCAGATGCCGCTGTATAAGCAAAAAATTGCTCCGGCCAATAACTACAAAGAATAAATGTGATAACAACCGCCACTCCACCGAGAATGATAACGAGACGTTCACTTAAATAAATAAGTGAAACTGCTAGTGTAAAGTAGATCATTTGAAATACAGCTGGGCTTTCATTAAATGCTTGTACCATAATGAAAGACATAATAAGCAACATAAATGTCATGATATACTTATACATCGCTTCCATGCTTTCTATAAAAGTAAAAAGCGTTCCAAATACAACGACAGAAATGCCACAAGTCCAAAACGCTATTGCTCTCTCTGTAAAGATATATCCGTAATACCCAATCGCGATTATTCCAAGAAAGAAACTACAAATCGTAATGAACAGCAATAAATGATTTTTCTGTGATTCTTTCTCAAGGTTAGAAAAACAAGTTCTCTTTAACCACTCCATATATGAAGCCCCACCTTCTACTTATACATATCGATTACTTCAGCTTAAATACCGCACTTACTGGGTTATGATCGCTATTTTCAAACTTTAAATCTTTCCCTTGTACATTTACAATTTCCACATTCGGTGAAACGATAAAACCATCAATAATCGTGACAAAGTTTTCACCTTCCACATACTTCTTCACATCATCTCTCACCGTCATAACAGATGGATCTACAGCCCACTTAAAGCCACCATCAGTAAAGTCCTTCGGTAACTCCACTAACCACTCAGGACGCTCTTTCACAAACTTCGGATCACTTAATTGAACGTTAGAAAGTAATTGATTCCAATCTCCGCCCATTATTACGTAATCACCATTTTCATAATGTTTGTTCATATATTCTTTTAAAAACTCTACTTGCTGTTTTCTAATTTTCCCGCCTTCATCATACGCAGACAAATGTAAATTTACGAGTCTCACAAACTTCCCATTATTAACAGGTATCTTATGCTCAACAATCGCTCGATCTAAATCAAACAAACGCTTCGGCCAAGGCTCCATTCCAGGAAGCTGGAACCTCTGCGCTGTTTGAACTGTATATTTAGAAAACGTACTTAATCCAGCCTCCGCATATCCCATTGGACTTGTAATTGGTACAGGGACCCATTTTGTATCATAGTTCTTTCCGAACGACAAAGCATAATCAGGTAATCCTTTTTTCAAAAATTCATGCCCATTTACATCAAAAGATCGCATTGATTTTATATCAACTTCTTGTAATAACGTAAAATCACTATTCTCATTTTGTAAAAACGAAAGCATTTTCTTTAAATTCGTTTCCGTTTGCTCTTTACTACTTGAACCAGAACCTTTTCCACCATCCATAAAGAAGTCTTGATCCTTATCTAATCCAGCATATCCAATATTAAATGTTGTAACTTTAAATTCATTTCCTGTCGCTAATACGCGCTCTTTATTATTTTCCACCTTCAAACTTATAACATCAGCAGGCTGTTCTTTAGTAAGCGTCATATACGCTAAAAAACCACCTACAACTCCCACCCCTACTAAAATACATATAAGTACTATTTTTAATAATTTCTTCAAATAAACGCCCCTTTTCTAAAACACGCAACTTAATTATCTTTATTTTCAGTTAAATAAAACTGAATGACAGACATACGAAATATTTTATCACATTGAAAACCTTATATCACTATATTTAGTTTATAAGTAATAATTCTTGCTCTTACATCAGCAAAAAATACAAAATACCCCAACTTCTTCACTGGAAATCAAACGCGATGTTTAGTACACTATATGTAATAATCATAGGCGATGGAGTTCGCCATAACTGCTGCTTAGCTAATGACTCCTACCAGTATAACTACTGGTAGGAGTCTATTTTTTTGAGCAAGCTATTTAAAGAGGTGAAGAAATTGATTTATATTATCGTTGGCATAGCCGGTATATTAGGAGCCCTTTCTCGCTATTATTTAGGTCTTACTATTCATACTTCATGGAATCATTCATTTCCGCTAGCCACATTGCTCATCAACTTACTCGGCTGCTTCCTATTAGCTTGGCTGACTACGTATATCGCTCGGCGAAACATCTTACCGTCAGAAATTATCACAGGCATTGGGACTGGATTCATCGGTTCTTTTACGACGTTTTCAACATTTAGTGTAGAAACTGTGCAACTAATCCATCTTTCTGAATGGGGTACGGCTTTCTTATATGTATCATGCAGTATACTTGGTGGTCTCATTATGTCTGGTCTTGGCTATACACTAGGTGATTTCTTAATTAAGAAACACCTTACGGATGGTGATCACTTATGATAGAAGCTTTATTAGTGGCAACAGGTGGATTTTTCGGTGCTATTACACGATTTGCAATTAGTAATTGGTTTAAAAAAAGAAATAAAACTTCCTTTCCAATTGCTACATTTCTCATTAATATAACAGGCGCGTTTTTACTCGGATATATAATTGGAAACGGAGTCACTACAAGCTGGCAATTATTATTAGGTACTGGATTTATGGGTGCCTTCACGACATTTTCAACATTTAAGCTAGAGTCCATTCAGCTCTTCAATCGTAAAAATTTCGGCATACTATTTCTATATTTAAGTACTACTTATATTATTGGTATCCTTTTTGCATTCCTTGGAATGAAACTAGGCGGAATATAAAAAAAGAAAGCGACTCTTATCAGTCGCTTTCTTTCATAAGAAGTATGTCCCGCCATATGGAATGGAAAATAAACCCGCTGGATGCACATCGTAATGTACAATTTGCATCGGAGGCTGTGAGTACGACATATACTGTCCTTGCATCATTTGTGCAAAATATGCTTGCTGCTGCATTTGAATCGCTTGATTCACAGCATGAATTGTCCCCTGTGCTCCTGCCAAAGTAATAGCCGATCCGACTTGCCTTTCAGGATAACAATAATGATTCACCATGATTCAGCTCACTTTTTATTTTTCTTCCTTATCGTATGTTTCTATTTCATGGCAAGTGTTTTATTACGCTGTCTTTTTTCGAAGCACCGAGAAAAGAGCCACACACAAAATCGCAACAATTCCAGTGAAAGTAAATAAATATGCTAACGGAATGAAGTAAAATGGTTCCACTAACGTTCCATCTCGTTTTACTTCCGAACCAATTACATTAAACATAATGATGCATAACACTCCTAAAAATATTGGACTAGAAGCTAATAAATATTTTTTCATCATAATCTCTCCTTTTTATACTCTAAGATTGAAAATTTAACCACTTTGATCTATTACTGTTTTTTCAACCTTGAAGTAATAAATCCAAATAACGAAATACCAATACCACTAAAGAACAGTAAATAACTTATTGGTACTAGGAAAAAGTAAGGTTCTATAAGCAAACCAGTTCCATCCATTTTACTAGTTGCACCGTGTATGAATAAACAAGTAGCTCCTAATGATATCAATACAATTGCTAATAAATATTTTTTCATAATATATTCTCCTTTGATTTCACAATTAATTTATCTGCATTCCTTTTTACTATTCTCAATACCATCATAATAAGCCCGCTAACATTTTAAGTCAACAACTATTTATTGTTTTACAATAAATAGTTGTTGTTAAACATAATAAAAAAGGCTATAGACAATGATTGTCTATAGCCTTTTCACTCCATTATTTCGTTCTAAAATATTCCTTCTGGAACATGCACATTCTTATCGCATTATGGTAGTTGCCATCAACGAAAAACTCGTCGAGAAGTTCCCCTTCTACCATAAATCCAACCTTTTTATAAACGTGTACAGCTTTTTCATTCTCTTTATCGACAACTAAATATATTTTATGCATATTTAATACAGAAAAAGCGTAATTCATCGCTAAACGCGTCGCCTCTGCTGCATAACCATATCCTTGATAATTTGGATCAATAATAATTTGGAATTCTGTTCTACGGTGAATATAATCGATTTCCACTAACTCGACCAATCCAACCATCTCATTATCTTTCTCAACGATAAATCGGCGTTCACTTTGATCATGTATATGTTTATCGTATAAATCCTGCAGCTCCACAAATGCCTCATACGGCTCTTCAAACCAATACGACATAATATGGGCATTATTATTAAGTTCGTGTACAAACTTTAAATCTTCCCGTTCTAAAGGACGTAACCTTAATTCCTGACTCATTGCTATAACCTCCAAGTAAAAGAAACCTCTTCACTTAATTTCTCAATTTTTTTCAATTTCAAACGCCCTATTTACATTGTAAACTTTCAAGTAACTTGAAGGTCAAGATATAAAAAAGTAGTGCAAACTTATGTCTGCACTACTACTCTTTTCTCAAATCTCTCATATTTGATATGTATAAAGCAATGACTAAAACAAGAATGGATCCCGCATATAACAACGTCTCCATCGGTTCCTCATGAGATACGATAATTAAACGAATTAACGCCGTAATTCCGATATAAATAAAATAACGTAACGGGAAATGATAATTCGACTTAAAATACTTAATAATCAATGCGATGAACTCGAAGTATAAGAAATAAACGATGATGCTCTCAACCAATTTATACGATGTATATTCCTTTGTTGAAAATATGTATTGAATAAATGTAATCGTCTCGTTAATTAAAAAGATCGATAAAACAATGGACAATATAATTAACGCTATATTCAATATCCACTGTAAAACGCTAGCTATGTAATGATCGATATTAAACTTCATTTCACACTCTCCTTCACGTAAATACTTATTTATTATAGCAAAATTATGATTGAAGCGTAGTTAAATCATATATTCGTCCCTTGTTGTCACCTGTGTGGGGGATATTCATTGTTTGGAGGAGTCTATGAACTGTTGCACTTGATTGAACATGGAGAAATTCCTTTAACTGCATATTTGTACAAGTTCCACTAATAAGAAGTACATAATCATGTATGGCATCCTCATGTGCTACTTTAGAGATAGCTTTACAATTTGAACAATACCACCCTTTTTTTAATTTCAACATCGGCATTATAGAGCATACCTCACATCGTACGCCGTTTAACAATTCTCCTTTTTTGATTTTAAACTGTTCAAGGATATTTTGCTGTAATGGAGTATGATGCCTTACTATTTGACAAATAAGATCGTCTACATTTTTTATAGTTTTTTTCTTATATTTACTCTCAAACCATTTTATTTTATGAGGTAAATTTGCACTGTGGATAATTTTATTGGGGAGATTATCGTCTGAAGCTTTAATAATAGTTCGTGGATTACTAATAACAACGAGTGATTCAATCGGAAAACGAGAAAACCCATTTAAACTTAACCATTTTCTAAACTGTTCCTCTTGTCTTTTCACTTGTAAAATTGGATCTGGAAAGCCTTCTGAATTCCCCTCTGATATTCTAATAAGCTGATTAAACTTTGAATCAAATAGTAACGTACCTGCTATATTTTTTATTTCGAGGAAAAGAAGAAAATATGCTGAAATGATAATCGTATCAATTTGAAAATGGTGATTTTGATCGAACAACCTTATATCGTGCAAAATACTATATGTTTCTTCTGGCAAAAAACTTAGTGGATAATTGATAGCTTGTTCACCTTTGTAACCTGCTTTATGCTTCGCTAAACTTTCTGCAACCATATCCCGTTTCGGATGGTGAGCAGGTAATCTTCTAGATAACGCTTCTAATTGCCGTAAATACATTGGCATTTGTCGTTCTTTCACAATCATCTTTAGCCCTCCTCAAAATATATCAACGATTTTTCAAATATATCTATCATAACTCACAATATATCAACGATTTTTTCAATATATCAACGATTCGACATAGAATATCGACTTACCGACAAAAACCGACACAACATGCACCCATAAAATCCTATACACAGTATAGCATCACATCTAAAATCGCACTGTAAGCATAATGCTAATCCGCCCATTTAATTACGCCACTTTCAAAATGAGAGATTTACATTCACCTTATGTAAAAGAACTTTTTATAAGTATGAAAAAATTTTAGGAATTAGTTTATCTTTTTTTAATGTTTTATTTAGAGGCAGTTTATACTCGGCCATTAACATAATAAACGTAGTAATTACATTCAGAAACACGAACTATTTAAAATCATAAAATAAGGAGACGATAAAACATGAACAAAAAAACGAAAGCACTATCATCTATATTGCTCGGATTCACACTAGCACTAACAGGATGTGCTGGTACTAAAGCCGAAGAAAATCATAATAAACCGAAACAAGAACAAGCTGCCAAAGAAACAAAAAAGGAAAATAAGTTAACGAAAGGCCAAAAAATGGCTAACATTCTTAGCAATACAAATTGGCAAGGTACACGAGTATATGACAAAGATAAAAATGATGTAACAAAAGAAAA
Organism: Bacillus sp. AY3-1; assembly: GCF_008368785.1. NCBI lineage: Bacteria > Bacillati > Bacillota > Bacilli > Caryophanales > Bacillaceae > Bacillus > Bacillus sp. AY3-1. Next base: position 200,509 of record NZ_QORZ01000009.1, read on the forward strand.
TGCAAACTTCATTGGCCTTGCGAAATATGATGCAAAGTCAGGAAGATATGAATTCTTTGACGCTAAAACAGGTGCAAGTCGTGGCGATAAAGGAACTTTCTTTATCACAAATGATGGGAAAAAGAGAATATTAATTTCAGAATCAATGAAATATCAAGCTGTTGTTGATATGACAAAACTAAATAAAAATGTATTTACTTATAAACGAATGGGGAAAGACGCTAACGGTAACGATGTAGAAGTTTTCGTTGAACATGTTCCATATAAAGAAAAAGAGCTTTCTTTCACTGATCCCGACAAGCAGCTGAACTCTACTACAGGCGATATCGTTAAAAACGTTGATGGAGATAAAATTTTAGGTGGAACACTTTGGCACGGAACAAAAGTATTAGATGAAGCGGGTAATGACGTAACACAGTTTAATTCGAATTTTATAAGTCTAGCAAAATTCGATGACAAGTCTAATAAATACGAGTTCTTCAATAGCGAAACAGGTCAAAGCCGCGGTGACTATGGTTACTTCGATGTTTTACACGAAAATAAAATAAGAGCCCATGTTTCAACTGGAAATAATAAATATGGCGCGGCTCTTGAACTTACTGAACTAAATAATAAGAAATTTACGTATAAAAGAACCGGTAAAGACCAAGCGGGTAAGGACATCACTATATTCGTTGAACATGAACCTTATACAGGTGATATGAAACCACAATTTAATTTTTAAAAACATTTTATTACAAATCCTGTACTGAGCTGCAGGATTTTTTTGAGGAAAAATCCTTTATGATTCCCTTGAAAAAAATTGTCTTATATCCCCCTCAACAATTCATCCCGATTGTTGAATATAATATCTCTCATTTTTTTAACAGCTTTAAAAAGCCTTACTACACATAAATTGTAGTAAGGCTCTGACTATTTAAGATAAACATTAAACGACTTCATTATCTCTATACAAATAAAGTTTAGCAAACAATGTTACTATCCCCTCCAAGGAAAAGAAACCTTATTTCAACTTTCCTATTGATAAGTTAACACGATAATTCCCGTATTTTAATAGTCGTCCTAGAAAGTTATCTAAGTCTTCATTGGACGCAAAATGTGTTTTTAATAAATAACACCCCTCACCACTTATACGGTGTACTTCAGAAATCCCTTCTTCTCCTTGAAAGAAATTCATAAACTCTTGGTGATTAGCTGTTGTTACGAACAAAGTAACAAATGCAGTCACTACTTGTCCTAATTTGATTCGGTTTATTGCAATTGTATATTGTTCAATAATCCCTAAATCCTCTAATCTTCGAATTCGATTTCCTACGGCCTGCCCCGTCATATGTATTTTTTGACCAAGTTCTTTCCATTGTATTCTTGAGTTTTCTCCTAATAATTTCAGTATCTCAAAATCTGTTTGATCAATGATATAAACCAATCCTTTCACCGTGAAAGTAGAAAGCCCGAAAGTGTTTCGCCAACTTATTCTGCTTATCGATACAATTCACTATACTTAGTTTATCCTCTTACATCACATTATTTATCAGTTATATTTACTTATAACACAGAGGACGCAACAAAAAAATACATCTAGATTTAAAGGAGGTTACAAATATGTTATTACAAGAAATTCTATCGTTCAATGAACAATTTGTAGAAAATAAGGAATACGCTCCTCGTGAAGCGACAAAGATGCCTAAAAAACGTATGGTTGTTGTTTCTTGCATGGATGCTCGTTTAATTGAGCTACTTCCAAAAGCTTTAGATATACACGATGGTGATGCAAAAGTTATCAGAAATGCAGGTGGTAAAATTGCTTCTGCTTTCGATAGTGTTATGCAAAGTGTTGTAGCGTCAGTATACGATTTAAATGCAGATGAAATCTTCCTTATTGGACACCATAGATGTGGCGCGAGCCAAACGAATCCAAAAGGAACACTTCAAAAAATATTAGATCGTGGAGTAGCTTCACCAGAAATTTTATCAGCGATTGAACATGCTGGTGTTGACCTTGAAAAGTGGTTATTCGGATTCAATGATGTTTGCGACTCCACGCAAGCTAATGTTGATTTAGTAAGAAATCATCCACTTATTCCAAAAGATGTTCCTGTACACGGTTTAGTTATTGATCCTCACACAGGTAAATTAGATGTAGTGATTGATGGATATAAAGCATTAAATAGTGAAACAAAATAATAATTATTACTTACACGAAGGGAAGTTATTAGATATGAAAAAACAAGTATTAGATATGAATAGACAAGAAGCTACGCAAAAAATTCTAGAGGCAAAAATTAAAAAAGGGTTAACTTGGGAAGAAATTGCAAAAGTAAGTGAACACTCTGAGACTTGGGTTGTAACAGCGTTATTAGGACAAGCTACAATGACACGTCCAGAAGCAGAAAAAATCGGTAAACTATTAGAATTAGATGAAGAAGTAGTTCAAGCATTAACAGTAGTTCCACTTCGTGGCCAAGTAATGGAAATGCCACCTACTGACCCGATTGCATATCGCTTATATGAAATGATGTTACAATATGCACCAACTATTAGAGAATTAATCTTAGAAAAGGCCGGCGAAGGTGTAATGAGTGCAATTAACTTCAACCTGGGTGTGGATACACAAGAAGATCCAAAAGGTGGCGACCCCCGTATCGTGATTACACTTAACGGGAAATTTTTACCATTCCGTACATGGTAATTAACTAAAAAACTATATATATAATTAAAATAATTTTATTGATTTACAAAATCTATCCTTTTTAATCTAACTTTGTAGAAAGGATAGATTTTTACTATGAGATTCTTTTTCGGCAAAGGAGAATAATATGAATAAAAAGCACTTCGATACGAGCTTTAGTACTCTACAATGGTTTGTGTTTCTATTAGCAAATGCAATTGCATTACCTATCATTATTGGTGGCATATTCCATTTACCAATAGAAGATATCTCAACATTAATGCAGCGGACTTTTTTAGTCGTGGGAGTAAGTTCGTTTCTACAAGCGTGGTTTGGGCATCGCTATCCCATAGCGGATGGGCCAGCAGGTTCATGGGTAAGTATATTTGTCATATTAGGACAAGTAGCTATGCATCAGGGACAAAGTGCAAAAGATGTATTACAACTTTTAGAAGGCGGGTTAATTATTGCAGGTATATTACTCTTCGTTCTTGGTATAACAGGGCTTGTTCAGCGAACCTTACGTTTATTTACCCCTTTAGTTACAGGAACTTTTCTTTTAATCTTAGCACTTCAGCTTAGTGGTGTGTTACTAAAAGGAATGATGGGATTACAAGGATCTGCAACTCATCCCGACTATACAATTGCTACTATTGCGCTCTTTGTTTTTGCCCTTATTACTTTCTTATCAATTAAAGGGAAAGGATGGATGAAAAGTTACGCTGTGTTACTTGGAATTTCATGTGGTTGGCTTTTGTATGCAGTATTAGGAAAATCATCTCATATGCCTTCACATACAACGCTAGTTAAGTTACCAGAGGTATTTGCTTGGGGCACACCTAGATTCGATATTGGAATTTCTCTAACTGCGACTTTATTTACCTTTCTTTTAGTTGCAAATACAATTGCTGCTATTTCGGCTGTAAAACAAGTGGCTCCGTTATCTAAAAAAAATGAAAAGCAAATACTGAACCGTGGTGTATGGGTCGGGGGTATATCACATATTATCTCATCATTGTTCTCTACAATTGGAATTGTACCATTACCTGCATCAGCAGGATTTATTCAACTAACAGGTCAAAAAAAGGTGAAGTCGTTTCTTATAGCAAGTCTTATATTAGCAGGTATTTCTTTTATCCCCTCAATTGTAAACTTTATATCCTTGCTACCAGGTCCTATTGCTAATTCTGCACTTTTAGCTACATTCGTCCAAGTAATAGGCATTTCATTTCAATCCATTTTACGTGAAGAATTAAAGCAACGCCGATTAACTATATTAGGAATTTCATTATTAATCAGTTTTGGAATAATGTTTCTTCCAGAAAGTGCATTTAGTGGAGTTCCTTCTTCCTTACAATATGTTTTAAGTAACGGATTACTCGTAGGTACTATAATCGTTATTTTGCTAGAACAGTTTTGGAAAGAGTAAAATTTGTGACTAAGTAAAAAAGCGCCCTGATTACAGGGCGCTTTTTTATACCTAATGACTAATACTAGCCGTTGGGTATAATGTTGTTCCTCCAATTGAAACTTTTATTTCATTTGTTAATGGAACATTTTGTTCATTAATAATTGTTCTCCACCATTCCCATGCAAGACCAGTACATTCTCTAGCTACGATTTTTATATTTTTTGAATTTGGTGGAAGAGGGATAACTGTAGAGTAATGAGCTGTTTTGTCTCTGCCGCTACCATCCCATGTTTTATGTGTTAGTACTTCTTTCCCATTTTGATCAAATGTGAATTCATCCCAAGATACATCAAATTGAGCAACGTAAGCACCGTAATGATCAAGTGTCATTTTAGCACTTGAATATTCTGTAGTTGTCGTCTCAATATAATCTGTATTGTTATGAACAGCAGCAGTTGCATTATCTTTTAAGAAAGTGCTTGTATATGAAATTGGGTATGCTGGATTTTTAAAACTTAATTCAGCATTATCTTTAATGATATTTCGGATTTCATTGAAATCTTTTGTAACAACCTTGTTATGCTCTTTCGCATCTCCACCTAATACTACAGCAGTAAAGGTACTTTCTTCAAAAATATCTTTGTACTGTCCGCTCGTTTCGACGCTGTTATTCTTAAGTAAGGCTTTAAAAGCAGCTTGTACATCTTTACTCTTAGATGTGGTTTCTAATTTTACATAAACGGTTCTACCATAAGCTACATTTGAAACCATAACAGGTGGAGCTGAATTACTTACTCCTTTACGAGTTAACTCATCAAAAGTAACACTATTATCAAAAAGATCGGATGGATTGTTAGGTAGCTCAGCACTTACGGTATAGAATATTTGCTTATATGCCGCCACCATCACTTTCTTCTCTCCATTTGCAACCGCATTAAAATCAATGTTTAGACTGTTATCGAGATATTTAGCGTTAACGTTAAGGGCACTTGCGATTTGTGATTTACTATAAACCATAGATTCTGTATACTGCATTCTTGCAGGTAACGTATGTGTTTTAGAATACTTTTCATTCCAAGTAGATACTAAATCATCTACTGCTCCAGCCACATTACCATATGTCGGATTTTGGACAGTAATTGTATTTTCTTTTCTCATGCCAGGTAAGTCTATACTAATATTCAAAGGCTTTCTCTTAGCCACTAATAAACTCGGTTGATTGTCTGCAAAAGCTTTATTTGCAAGTTGTACCGCTCCTGGATACGTACGATTCACCACAGAATCAATAATCGAAATATCGACTGGTGAAGTTGTAAGTGATTTTTTCTCGCGTTCCACTACTACAAATTTACCATTTGAATTGATACTTTCTTTCGGAACAAAACTCTCTACCTTATCACCATTTACAGCTAAAACCTCTTGATTATTATATTTAAGATTTGCTATACCAGTATCAATGCCACTAGCATTTTGGGTTACATCAGTTGCATTACCTACTTGTGTTTCTGCGAAGGAAATAGATGAATAATTAATAGTGCATAGACTAACTAATAAACATGCAAGGAACTTTCTTCTTTTAGTGTTTTTCTTAATATTCAGAAAAATCACCCCGTTCTTTTTTTAGTAAGATATGATAATGATTGATAAATGATAGCTAACTAATAAACCTACATAAATGCTTTTAAAAGTTCTTGAATTAACGGGATTACGCCACCTACAAATTTCAAAACTGCCATTGCGATTTCCATATTATTTCCTCCTTTTTTATTGCTACGAAAATGTGATTAATCTTTATGCCCTCATTATAGTGACCCCTTACACTTTTATCAATACACTCTTATATGCAATATTACATACAAAGAACCAAGCTGAATTTTTATAAAAAGTTATACAGAGATAAATTTTTCATTTGGTAGATACTTGAAAAACCGAAGCATTCCTTTGTATTTTATGAGTAATTTACAAGTTTATTGTTGGAAGCATCGCAGGACCAGAAGTAATGAAATACCTGTGGGACAGAGCTATCATCGGCAATTGTAAAAAAAGCTGCTGCCTATAAAATACAGACAGCAACTTCAACTAGAGTAGCTAGCATAATTTACGCAAGCTACAGTATACATTTTTTATCTAATAAACAGCAATTGGCCCATAAGGACCCTTGATAATTTCTATTTTTGTTTCAAAAATATCTGTCAAAAGTGTTGGGTCCATAACCTCTTCTACTGTTCCAAAAGCAGCAATTTGCCCGTCTTTCATAGCACAAATTTTATCAGAGTATTTAGCTGCAAAATTTATGTCATGCATAACAGTCAAAATTGTTCTTCCGAATTCATTAGCTGCACGTCTCAAATGCTCCATCATTTGAACAGAGCGCGCAACATCAAGGTTGTTCAGAGGCTCGTCCAATAGCACATATTCAGTCTCTTGGCACAATACCATCGCTACATATGCCCTTTGTCTTTGACCACCAGAAAGCTCATCTAAATATCTATTCTCTAAACTAGTTAAATCTAAGAAATCGATATATTTAGAAATGATAACCTCATCTTCTTTAGTTAATCTTCCCTTTGAATAAGGAAAGCGCCCAAATCCAACTAATTGTCTAACAGTAAGCCTCGTTACAAAATGATTTTCTTGTCGCAATATAGTCAAAATTTTTGCTAAGTCTTTTGATTTGGACTCAGAAACATCCATATTCGCTACTTGAATTTGACCTTCATCCATATCTAAAAGTCTTCCAATCATCAAAAGTGTCGTAGACTTTCCAGCGCCATTTGGTCCAATTAAAGAAGTAAAGCCCGCTTTTGGTATTTCAATATCCAAAGGTCCTATTTTCACCTTATCAGTATAGAACTTTTTAACATTATCGATTTTTATCATAAAGCCCTCTTCCTTAAAACTATAGTTAAGAATATGATTCCACCAAATAATTCAATAATAACTGAAACTACACCTTGAGCATGGAATACATGATACATTAAAAAGTATGCACTCGTCATTATTAAAAATCCTATAGCAAAAGCCATTGGGAAAATATATCTATGATCATAAGTTGACGCCGCCTGATAACTCAAAGTTGCTACTAAAAAGCCGTAGAAAGTAAGTGGCCCAATTAGAGCTGTTGAGATAGACATCAAAATAGCAACTAACACAAGCGTATAAATTACACTAGGTTGATATTTAACCCCAAAAGAAGTAGCAACATCCTTTCCTAATGACAAAACATTCAACTTCTTAGAATGAGCAAAAATTAATACTGCTACAATTATGATCATAGGAATTACAATAGGAAAATATGCAGGGTCTGCATGATTAACAGAACCAAATAATCTCGCTTGTAAAATATCAAATTCTGAAGGCGCAAGTAGTTTTCTCATAAAAGTTGACACAGAATTTAGCCCGGTACCAATAATAATTCCAACTAAAAGCATAAGTTGTAAATTCCCGTATTTACCGGAAAGTAACCACCCATAAAGTATCAAACTCATGAAGACCATAACAACGACTTGAAATAAAAATGATCCAATTCCATTAAAATTGATTAATGCACTAGCACCAAAGAAGAATATTGTACTCGTTTGAATTGCTGAATAAAGTGATTCAAAACCTAAAAGTGAAGGAGTAATAATCTTATTATTCGTAATAGATTGGAAAGCAACTGTCGATAAGCTATGGCAAACTGCAGCAATAATCATTGCAACAATAGCTACTATCCTTCTCTTAACAACTGGGATAAAAGAAGGTGAATCTATCGGAACTGGGTTGTTATAAACTAAAAGTCCATATGAAGAAAGGAGACCTAAAGCAATCAATGTTATGAGTAAAATCCAATAACGTCTTGCTTCCTTCTTAGAACGAAAAGCACTAGCTGATCTACTTTCATTATGAAGGCTAGAATCGATTTCGACATTTTCTTTATTTTTATATTCTAATGTGATCATCGTAGCCTCCTTGGTTTTCTTTGTCTCAATAGAATAGTAATAAACACGACCGCTCCCACTGTTGCAAGTATTAAAGAAACAGGTAATTCAAACGGCTTTATAATTGTTCGAGAAATGATGTCACAGGCAGTGATTGTCCCCATTCCGATCACACATACCCAAGGTAAATTACTCCTAAGATCATCCCCTCTAAACATGGAAACAATGTTTGGAACAATTAATCCCAAGAAAGGTAAGTTTCCAATAACAGCTGCAACAATTCCAACAGCAACAGAGATAAGGCCCGTCCCAAAAAGAACAATTCTATTGTAATTAACGCCAAGGCTTGTTGCGACATCTTCTCCTAGTCCAGCTAAAGTCAATCTATTAGCATACATAAAAATAAGCAAAGTAACGATAACAATTAGCCATAAATATTCGTATCTTCCCACCTGAATGTTAGCAAATGAACCTACAAACCAAGTTTCAATACTTTGCGTCATTTGAAAAAGGAGTCCCAAAAAAGTAGACACTGCAGAAATAACTGCTCCAAGCATCAATCCAATAATAGGGACAATTAAAGACGAACGAAGTTTAACTCTTCTTAAAAATAAAAAGAAAATCATAGTTCCTATAAAAGAAAAAATGATTGCACCAGTCATTCTTTGAACTAAAGTCGGGGCAGGAAATAATAAATAGACAAAAAGCAGGCCTAAGCCTGACCATTCAATAGTCCCCGTTGTAGTAGGTTCAACAAAACGATTCTGTGTAATTAATTGCATTACGAGCCCTGCCATCGCCATTGCAGCTCCAGTAAGCATTAATGCAACTGTTCTCGGAACACGAGTGATGAAAAACATCTCCATTCCGTCCTCTTGTCCACGTATATCATAAACTCCAGTAAACAGTGATATAATCCCTAAAATTATAACAACTATAACCGCTATTATAAAAGGTTTTGTCCATATTTTATTGTGATTATAAAACTGGGGTTGAGAAATATTCTCAACCCTAGAAATCATATTTTTTGACACTGTTTCGTACCCCTTTACACTACTTAGCTAAAGTTTTTGCAAGATTTCCAAATAACTCTACATAAGTCTGAATTGATTCATTTGTGTAAGTATCTTCTGGTGCATAAACAACTTGTTTTTTAGAAACAGCAGTTGTGTTTTGAAGAGCTGGTGATTTAGAAATAACATCCTTAGCAGGTGTTGACTTAGCTGCATCAGATGTTGCAGCATCACGATCTAATACGAAAAGCCAATCAGGATTTGTTTGTGCAATAGCTTCAACAGAAACGTCATCACCTTTATGACCTGCAGTAGAATTAGACACTTCTAATGCTGGAGTCCAACCGAAAATTTCATACATTGGTCCCCAAACACGACCAGAATGTGGAGCAGCAAAACCAATATTCCCACCAGTAACGATAACACTCATAACTTTATCTTTTCCGTTATAAGCAGATTTTGCTTTTTCAATAGATTTATCAAAATCAGCTACTAATTGTTTAGCTTCTTTATCTTTATCAAAGATTTTTCCTAGAGTAGTTGTAGAATTTTTAAGTCCATCTACTAAATTTTTTCCAGGCGTAGTAGATTTCTCAGAAACATCAAAATTAAGATCAATAACAGCTGCATTTGGCACTAATTTTTTGATTTCTTCGTAATGATCAGCAAATCTTTGACCAACGATTACAAGGTCAGGGTTTGCCGCTGCAATAATTTCAAGATTTGGTTCGCGGTGATTCCCGATATTTTGAACTTTTTCATCCTTTTTATATGCTGAATCAGCAGGCATGATATCCTTTGGAGCAGCCGCTAATTTAATTCCCCAATCAGCTAAAGTTTCAAACGTTCTATTATCTAAAGCAACTACATTCTTTGGATTTACAGGGACTTTAACAGTTCCATGAGCATCAGTGATTTCAACCGTTTTTGGTTTATCACTACTATCACCTTTATTAGCTTTCGAAGTTTCCTTACTTGAATCTGAGCAAGCTACTAACATTAAAGTGAAAATTGCTAGAATACTTACTAATTTTAAAAGCATAGTTTTTTTCATACGTATACTCCTTATTATGTAATTTAGTTCGAAAATGATGACGTCCATAGATTGAATTAGATAGTAACTTTCATGTATCTAAATTGCTATTGATAATCATTTTCATTTGAACATCCTGTAAATAAGTATAGTCATTAATTCTGTGAAAATCTTGTGAATGGTGTGAGTTAATCAAATTAAACATAAATTAGATACAACCTCATCTAATGCGCACCAGAGTCAGTCCACACACGTGCTAATCAATAGATTGAGCACCTTATAAACCATGATTTCTACTGCAAAAAAAATGCCCATTTCCTGGTAGCAATCTTCTTTTTATAGTTTCCTTCTTTTCATATTTCACAGAAACTATTTTATTATCTTATTTTTATCATTCAACCATTGAATAGCCTCTGCCATGTATCGTTTGAATATATCTGTCTCTCTTCTCACACTTTAACTTTTTTCTTACATACCCAATATATAAGTCTACTACATTTGGATTCACTACTACGTTATATCCCCAAACTTGATTTAAAAGCATTTCACGGCTCAATATTGTATTTTTATTCTTAATTAAAAATACAAGTAAATCGTACTCGCGCTTCGTAAGCGAGAGATTTTTACCATCTTTTTTCACAATATTGCTAGATGCATCAACAAAGAGATCTTTAAACTGAAAAAAGTTTATCTCATTTTGCTGATTATAGTCACTTCTTCTTAAAATAGCTTGAACTCTTGCTACTAATTCTTCTTTCACAAATGGTTTTCTAATATAATCATCTGCTCCTGCCTGTAACCCTGCTATACAATCCTTACTAGAAATATTGTCGGTCACAATAATAATCGGTGTCGTTTTAACAAGTCTTATTTGTCTACAAATTTCTGGTCCGGATACACTTAATGAATCCCAATCCAATATGATAATATCCCAATCTTGTTCATATACTATATTTAAACCTTCGTTTTCATTGTGAAGTTTTAAAATAAAACAGCCTTCTTGCTTTAAACCGCTTACGATTTTCTTCGCTAAAGACCGTTCATTCTTAATTACTAACACCTGCCTCACCGATGGTTCACCTCTACTTCAATATAACTTAGTTAGATAAAAAATTATCTCAAAAAAAACATTTTAAAATTTATAAATATGAACCCCCTAAAAAAGGCCATTATAACAGCTTATTAGGAGAACACTATATAATCTTACAATAGATATGGATAAAAACACAAAGGGTATGAAGATTTAAATACATATTATGTAATCATTAAAGGTAGCTATAGTATCTATCTGTTTATCATCAATAACTATTTCTTCATTTTCTGTTTCAGGGGTACTGCCCTCCCCCATCAACTTAAGCATTTTATAACCGCAAAACAAAAAGAACCATAACCCCGCCAATCTGGCAAAGTTATGGTTCATATCATACAAAATAAAAAAACCACCAAATATGTATTGGTGGAGACGGTGGGAGTCGAACCCACGTCCAAAAATATCGGCACTTAAGCTTCTACGAGTGTAGTCGATATATTAGCATTTCGCGAACTCTTCGGCCTATCGACAGGCTTCCAAGTTGCTAGTCTGATTGTTCTCTTCCTTCGCCCTCAGACGGCGAACTCCGGCGTAGTCCACTTAGTTTGAGTCCCTTACCCTACCACATGGACGATGGAGGGAGGAACCTTTAGTGCAATTAAGCAGCTAAAGAAAGATTGTTTTGTTTGCCAATTATAGGCTTTGACGTTTTAACGAGGCCGATCCCCTCGACTCGCAACCTAAGCTCGAACTATCCCTGTCGAATCCGTAACGTCCCCATGATAAAAATGGAGCATACGAAGAAATATCGTGATAGCTACTAAGAGCTGTTTTTCAATGTGCAACAATCTTACATAAGTTATTATAACATACGCGCGTCGTTTTACAAATGTAAATATCTGTATTACATCTTTTGACGATCACGGAACGCGCGTGCAATTTCACGTTTTGCTTCTTTTTCTTTTAAATCGTTACGCTTATCATATTGCTTTTTACCTTTTGCTAAACCAAGTGCCATTTTCGCGAATCCATTTTTTAAATAAATTCTAACTGGAACTAATGCATAGCCTGTTTCTTTTGAAGCACCCGTTAACTTTTCAATCTCTTTTTTATGAAGAAGTAACTTTCTCGTGCGAAGCGGATCATGGTTGAAACGATTCCCTTGCTCATATGTACTAATATGCATATTATGTACCCATACTTCACCATTATGTACACGTGCAAACGCATCTTTCAAGTTCACGCGTCCAGCGCGAATCGACTTAATTTCCGTTCCTTGAAGGACAAGCCCTGCCTCGTATGTTTCTTCGATGAAATAATCATGAAATGCTTTTTTATTTTGTGCAATAACCTTACCTGAACCTTTTGGCATATAACGTCCCTCCTCTATTTTTACTATTGTAACAAATGTTAATAAAAAGCGAAAGTGGCTCGCTCAGAATGTGAGGTGGATGGAGCTTCTGACCTTGAGGCGCTCTTTGCCTCTCGGGAAGAAGCGAAGCCGCCGAACATTCTAGCCACTGTAGCTGGATTCCAACAAAAAGCGAAAGTGGCTCGCTCTCAAGCCACCAATAAAAAAGAAAAGGCCCCGCTTTTCATTAAAGCGAAGCCACTCTTTTCTTACTTGCGCTTTTTCTTTTTCTTCTTGAATCCTGGTACATTTTCAAAGAAGCCTTTTTTCTTCTTACCATTACCGTTACCATCTTTTTTCCCTGGCTGACTAGCGGATGTGGATGCTGATGCTGATGCGGATCCTTTTCCTTTTCCTTGTCCACCACGATCAAACTTTCTTCCTGTGCCGCGCTCGCCACCGCGCTCATTACTACGTTCGCTACGTCCACCGCGTTTCTTTCTGCCTGTTCTTGGCTGTTCGATAACGACTGGACGATCTTTGAACTTACGACGAGGCGTACCTTTCATGCCAACGATTTCAAAGTCGATTGCACGCTCGTCTTTGTTTACGTTAATAACACGAATTGTAATTTCGTCTCCGATGCGGAATACGTTACCTGTACGTTCTCCGATCATTGCGAAATGTTTCTCGTCATAACGATAGTAATCATCTGTTAAGTAGCTAACATGTACAAGACCTTCAATTGTATTTGGAAGCTCTACGAATAAACCGAAGTTTGTTACAGAGCTAATCATACCATCATACTCTTCGCCGATTTTATCAACCATATACTCTGCTTTTTTCATTTCGTCTGTTTCACGTTCTGCTTCAACTGCACGACGTTCCATATTAGAAGAATGCTCTGCAATTTCAGGTAAGTTTTCACGCCATTTCGCTTGTGTTTCGTTATCGACTTTACCGTTAATGATGTATTCACGAATTAATCTATGAACGATTGTATCTGGGTAACGACGAATTGGTGATGTGAAATGTGTGTAGAACTCAGTTGATAAACCGAAATGTCCTAAGCTATCCGCATCGTAACGCGCTTGCTTCATTGAACGAAGCATTACTGTTGAAATAACTACTTCTTCAGGCTGTCCTTGAACCATTTCAAGAATTTGTTGCAGCGCACGAGGATGTATTTCATTCGCACGTCCTTTTACTGCATATCCGAAGTTTGTTACAAACTCGAAGAAACGTTCCAGCTTATCTTCTTTCGGATCTTCATGGACACGGTACATGAATGGTACGTTCATCCAGTGGAAATGCTCTGCTACTGTTTCGTTCGCAACAAGCATAAATTCTTCAATTAACTTCTCTGATACAGAACGATCACGCATGACAACATCTGTCGGTTTACCTTCTTCGTCTACTAATACTTTCGCTTCTTTAAAGTCAAAGTCAATTGCACCACGGCGCATACGTTTTTCACGTAAAATCTGTGCCAATTGACCCATCTCTTTAAACATCGGTACTAGCGGCTCATAGCGTTTGATTAACTCTTCGTCCTCATCTTCTAAAATGCTTCTTACGTCAGCATACGTCATACGCTCTGTCGTTTTAATCACACTTTGGAAAATCTCATGCTTTACAACATCACCTAAGTTGTTGATTTCCATTTCACAAGATAACGTCAGACGGTCTACTTTCGGGTTTAACGAACAAATACCGTTAGATAGACGATGCGGAATCATCGGAATTACACGGTCAACAAGATATACACTCGTTGCTCTTTCCGCTGCTTCTACATCAATTGGAGAACCTTCTTGAACGTAATGACTTACATCCGCAATATGAACGCCAAGTTTGTAGTTACCGTTCTCGAGCTTCGTTACTGTAACAGCGTCATCTAAATCTTTCGCATCTGCACCGTCAATTGTTACAATCATTTGGTCACGCAGGTCACGGCGATCTTTTAAATCTTCTTCTGAAATCGTTTCTGGTACACTGTTTGCATGCTCCATCACTTCTTCAGGGAACGCTAAAGGTAGATGATGTTTATGGATAACTGATAAAATATCTACTCCTGGATCATTTTTATGACCTAGAATTTGAATAACTTCACCTTCTGCACTTAAACGATTCTCTGGATAGCTCGTAATTTTCACAACTACTTTATGGCCTTCTACAGCACCCATTGATGCACTTTTCAAGATAAAGATATCACTCGTCCAGCGCTTATTGTCAGGTATAACAAATCCAAAGTTTTTCGATTCTGTATATGTACCAACTAGTTCTTTCGTGCCGCGCTCTAAAATACGTACAATTGAACCTTCTTGGCGTGATCCACTTGATTGTGCGCTAACACGCGCTAATACTGTATCACCATGAAGTGCACCGTTTAACTCTGTAGGCGGGATGAAAAGATCATCGTCTCCCGTTTTCTTCTCTTCTGGTACAACGAACGCAAAGCCACGTGCATGTCCAATTAATTTACCGCGTACTAAACTCATCTTTTCAGGAAGACCGTAACGGTTACTACGTGTGCGAATAACAAGTCCCTTCTCTTCCATCGTTACAAGTGCCTTTACAAAATCTTTAAAGCCCTCAGAACCTTCAATTCCAAATGCCTCTTCTAACTCTTGTATGGTTAACGGTTTATACGCTTCTTCTCTCATAAATAATAACAACTTATCAATATTTTCTTGTATGATTTCTTCCAAGCAGAAATACCTCCTTTAAACCCTTATATTATTTAGTGTATCCGAAAGACTCGGGATGTATAAAGCGAAACTTTAATACTCCCCTAATGATTTTTACAGTTTTCACAAAAAATTCCTTATGAAAAAAAGAGGCAACTAGATCTTACCAATCTAGTTGCTCCAAGAAGTTATATACATCCTCATGTAGCTCGTCACGTTGCTTATCAAGTGTAATGACATGCGTAGAGTCTTCATACCATTTAATGTCTTTTAACGTAGATTCTACACCGTTATAAATAATGTTAGCACTATCTGTATTAATCATTTCATCATGACGCGCTTGTACAACAAATGTTGGGGCATAAATCATATCCACATTGTTACGTACGTCAGCAATTAGCTCTTGTAGTGCTTTTAATGTATTCATCGGTGTCTTTTGGAATTCCAACATTTCTTGTTCAATTTGCTCTGGTGATTTTTGCTCACGTTTTTTATATTCGCGGGCATATGCCAATATACCTTGGTACATCGTTTCTTCACTCTTAATATACATTGGTGCACACATTGGCACTACACCTAAAACCGGTACTGTATAACCTAATTTTAAAGAAAATACGCCGCCAAGTGATAATCCAGCAACAGCAATTTTCTCAAAGCCTTTATCTTTTAAAAGCTGATATGCTTCCATTACGTCTTGCCACCAATCTTCAGGACCTGTATGAACAAGCTCTTCTGGTGGTACACCGTGCCCTTTAAAAATTGGCGCATGACAAGTGTAGCCTTTCTTCTCTAAGAAACGCCCTAACATACGTACATCAGCTGAGTTTCCTGTGAAACCATGTAGTAATAAAACAGCGCGGTCTCCACCCTCAAATGTAAATGGTTTCGGAGATGCTAATTTCATCATGTACTTCTCCTCTTTCTCTTCTGTAATCTAGTCGTATTCTTTCTATATCTAGTGTACCATATTTATATTTCTATAATCTAATTAGAAACATCTTTCAAATGGCAAAATAAAAAAAGAAGAACCATTAGTACAACTTACTAACGCTTCTTCTTTCAATTCTATAAATTGAAGTACGTAACACCAATTGTTAATACAAAGAACAATACAGCTAAAACAATTGTAATACGGTTTAATACCGCTTCAATTCCACGTGCCTTTTGCTTACCAAATAATTGCTCTGCACCGCCTGAAATTGCACCTGAAAGGCCTGAGCTATTACTAGACTGCATAAGTACCATAACAATCATTAAAATCGATACAATAATAAGTAAAACGGATAATAACGTATGCACTTGGCGTACCTCCTACAAAGATTCAGTTATTTTAACTGTAGCATAAATTCTATAGAAAAGCGAGAGCTATAGAGTCGCTCTCGCTTTTCTTCTATTACATAAACATCATTGCAAATAACGGCCCGAGCAAACATGTCAGAATTGCTGTTAATGTCATTGTTACCGATCCAATAACACCTTCATGTTCATTATTTTTCATCGCTCTCATTACACCCATAATATGAGAAGCACATCCAAATCCGATACCTTTACCAACTGAGTTTGTAACACGGCTCCATTTTAATAAAAGTGGGCCGGTAATCGTTCCAGTAATACCTGCGATAACAACGAAAGCTGCTGTTAATGACGGTACACCACCAACTTGCTCTGAAACACTCATCGCAACTGGCATTGTCACCGATTTTGGTAAAGAAGATAAAATTAAGCTTTTATCTGTTCCCATAAGTGATGCAATGGCAAAATCACTTGCGATTGCAACTGTTGTCCCTACTAATACGCCACCAGCAATCGGTACAACATATTTTTGCAGAACGTGACGTTGTTTATAAAGAGGAATTGCAAATGCTACAACACCGGGTCCGAGCAGTTTTGCAATCCAGCCACCACCGCTTTCCATATAATGTTGATATGGTATATCAAGCATGATAAATAAGAAAGCCATTAATCCTGTTGCTACAAGCATTGGAATGGTGAATGGTGTTGGAAATAATTTATAGATTTTTTTAGATAATTGGTATAATAGCACCGTAAAAAGAACCCAACCGATTCCGATTAATATTTGGCTCATCGCGACTCTCTTTCCTTTCTATTCGCAAGATATTGTCCTGTATGTCCTGCGACAATAATAATTAAAAATGTACTCGCTACAATTGTAATGAAAAGAGAAATTCCTTTACTCATAAAAAAAGCACCGTAATTCATTAGGCCAAGCGTTGGCGGAATTAATAAAAACGGCATAATAGCAACGAGTGTTTCTGCTCCTAAATCGAACCATTTCACTGGAAGGACTTTTAGGCTGAGTAAAACAAGTAAGAGAAACATTCCAATCAAACTTCCTGGAATCGGAATATTTAACACTTCTTGTACCCAAGTTCCAACCATATAAAAGACGTAAAGAGCAGCAATTTGGACAAGAATCTTTGTAAATTTCATGTTCATCATCCCTCATGTTTATACGATCTTCTCTTAATATCTTTATCATAGTATAAATTGTAAAAAGCTGCAATTTATCAACTTGACAGCAAAAACAGCTTATGTTAGACGCTTACAACCTTGATATGACTGGATTTTCGTATAGAAATTAAGTCAAAAACCTTGACCTAATATAAAAAGTTTTTATTTTCTGAATTTACAACGTTGCTATTTCAATAAAATAATCTTTTTATCCTTAAGCTTACATATATATAAAGTGAAACTTTCATTAGTGGTGGTTTTCTTCATCCCCACAATCGGACTTTTACGGGATAAACAAGATAGGTGGTGAACATATGCCAAAAAAAGTTCTTATTTTTTGTGATCCTGGGATTGATGATACGATGGCTCTCCTCTTAGCATTCTTTATCGATGAAATAGAAATCGTCGGCATTGTTGCTGATTACGGCAATGTTCCAAAAGAAATGGCCGTACAAAACGCTCATTTTCTTAAGAGCGAAGCAAAGGATAGAAATATCAAGATATTTGGTGGATCAGAACGTCCACTTACTGGCGCCCCCCCTGCTTTCTTTACGGAAGTACACGGGAAACAAGGGCTCGGGCCAATTATTCCAAAGGGACATGTGACTAACGGAGAAATGGAGAATTTTTTCGAAGTCATTCCTCTTATTGAACAGTATAAAGATGAATTAATCATTGTTAGTTTAGGCAGACTTACCTCCCTAGCAATTTTATTCATCTTATGTAAACAGCTCATGAAGCAAGTTAAATCTTACTACGTAATGGGCGGTGCCTTTTTACACCCTGGTAATGTTACCCCTATTTCCGAAGCAAACTTTTATGGCGATCCTACTGCTGCTAATATAGTCCTTCAATCCTCACCTAACATGTACATCTATCCATTAAACGTCACTCAGTATTCCATCATTACACCAGAAATGGCTGAATACATTGAAGCAAAAGGAAAAGCCCCACTCGTCAAACCGTTATTCAATCATTATTACTACGGATATTATAAAGACGCCTTACCGCATTTAAAGGGGAGCCCCTTCCATGACACAATGCCAATACTCGCTTTACTTGATAACTCTATGTTTACATATCACAAGTCACCTATCGTTGTCATGACAGAATCTTATGCACAAGGAACAAGCATAGGGGAATTTCGTTCTTTAGGAGAATCTAAGCCATTTATTGATTGGCCGAGTCATCAAATCGCAATTGATTTTGATTATAACCGCTTCTTTAAACATTTCATGTCACTTATGACGGGTGAGCAATTTTAACATAAAAAAACAGACCGTGATTTCTCACGGTCTGTCATTATTTTCTACAATTATCGTTTGATGTTGTAGAAAGATTTGATACCATCGTAAACAGCGATTTCGCCTAGTTCGTCTTCGATGCGTAATAATTGGTTGTACTTAGCAATACGGTCAGTACGGCTCATAGAACCAGTTTTGATTTGGCCAGCGTTAGTTGCAACTGCGATGTCAGCGATTGTAGCATCTTCAGTTTCACCAGAACGGTGAGATACAACTGCTGTGTAACCAGCACGTTTAGCCATTTCGATAGCTTCGAAAGTCTCAGTTAAAGTACCGATTTGGTTAACTTTAATTAAGATTGAGTTAGAGATACCTTTTTCGATACCTTCAGCAAGTTTTTGAGTGTTAGTTACGAATAAGTCGTCACCAACTAATTGTACTTTATCACCGATACGCTCAGTTAATAATTTGTGACCATCCCAGTCGTTTTCGTCTAAACCATCTTCGATAGAGATGATTGGGAAGTCTTTGCAAAGCTCTTCGTAGAAATCAACCATTTCTGCAGAAGTTAAGCCAGTACGGCCTTCGCCTGCAAGGTCATATTTACCAGTTTCTTTGTTGTAGAACTCAGAAGAAGCAACGTCCATTCCTAAGAATACGTTCTCGCCAGCTTTGTAACCAGCTTTTTCGATAGCTTCGATGATTACTTCTAATGCTTCACGGTTAGAACCAAGGTTTGGAGCGAATCCACCTTCGTCACCTACTGCAGTGTTAAGACCTTTGTCATGTAATACAGCTTTAAGTGCATGGAATACTTCAGCACCCATACGGATTGATTCTTTGAATGTTGGAGCACCAACTGGTAAGATCATGAACTCTTGGAAGTCTACGTTGTTATCAGCGTGAGAACCACCGTTGATGATGTTCATCATTGGAGTTGGTAATTGTTTTGCATTGAATCCACCAAGGTAACGGTATAATGGAAGACCTACGAAGTCAGCTGCTGCGTGAGCTACTGCCATAGATACACCAAGGATAGCGTTAGCGCCTAGTTTACCTTTGTTTGGAGTGCCATCTAATTCGATCATAGCACGGTCGATACCAGCTTGGTCAGTTACGTCGAAACCAACGATTTCTGGAGCGATTGCTTCGTTAACGTTGTTTACTGCATTTAGAACACCTTTACCAAGGTAACGAGATTTGTCACCGTCACGTAATTCTACTGCTTCGTGCTCACCAGTAGATGCACCACTTGGTACGATAGCGCGTCCGAAAGCGCCGCTTTCTGTGTAAACTTCTACTTCTACAGTTGGGTTACCACGAGAGTCAAGGACTTCGCGAGCATAAACATCAATAATTGTTGACATAATAAATTCTCTCCTTTTTATATAAGCAAATTATTTAATAATTGTTTTACCTGTCATTTCTTTCGGTTGTTCCACATTTAAAAGCGTAAGCATTGTTGGAGCGATATCTCCTAAAATACCACCTTCACGAAGCTCTACATCATTTTTTGTAACGATGAAAGGAACCGGGTTAGTTGTATGAGCTGTCATTGGTCCACCATCAGCAGTTAACTCCTGATCAGCATTACCATGGTCAGCAGTAATAAGTGCTACACCATCTTTTGCAAGAATCGCTTCTACAACTTTTCCTAAACATTCGTCAGTTGCTTCTACTGCTTTAATTGTTGGTTCCATCATCCCAGAATGGCCAACCATATCACAGTTTGCAAAGTTAAGAATGATAACATCATGTTTATCATTTTCGATTTCATTTACTAAAGCGTCCGTTACTTCGTAAATGCTCATTTCAGGTTTCAAGTCATACGTTGCAACCTTCGGTGAGTTAATTAAAATACGCTCTTCTCCTGGGAATTCAGCCTCACGACCACCGCTAAAGAAGAATGTAACGTGCGGATACTTTTCAGTTTCCGCGATGCGAAGTTGCTTTAATCCCGCTTGCGCAACAACTTCACCTAATGTGTTATCAAGGTTCATTGGCTTGAATGCCACGTAACCATCTACAGTTTCACTGAAATGTGTCATACAAACGAATTCAGGAATGTGAGGTACTTTTTCACCACGATCGAACTCACGGAAGTCTTCGTTTGTAAATACACGAGCAATTTGAATTGCACGGTCTGGACGGAAGTTATAGAAGATAACTGCATCATCATCATTGATTGTTGCAACTGGCGTGTTATCTTCGTTAACAATTACAGACGGCAATACGAATTCATCATAGATACCGTTCGCATAAGAGTCTTCTACACACTCTTCTGCTGATTTATAAGTAGGGCCTTCACCATTCACCATAGCACTGTAACATTTTTCTACGCGATCCCAACGCTTGTCACGGTCCATAGAGTAATAACGACCAGAGATAGTCGCGAATTGTCCTACTCCTGTTTCTTTAATTACTTCATTTGTTGCATCGATATAACCTTTTGCTGTTTGTGGTCCAACATCGCGGCCGTCTAAGAATGCATGGATATAAACTTTCTCCACGCCTTCTTTTGCTGCTAAGCGAAGAAGAGCAAACATATGGTTCATGTGACTGTGCACACCACCATCAGAAAGTAAACCGAATAAATGAAGAGCAGTACCTTTTTCTTTTACGCTTTTAATTGCATTTTGGAAAGTTTCGTTCTGATCGAACTCACCTTCACGAATTGCAACGTTTACGCGTGTTAAGCTTTGATATACAATGCGGCCAGCACCGATATTCAAGTGACCAACCTCAGAGTTACCCATTTGACCTTCTGGAAGACCTACTTCCTCACCACAAGCTGTAAGCGTTGTGTGAGGGAATTTGTTCCAGTAACCATCAAAATTAGGTTTCTTAGCTTGTGCTACAGCATTCCCATGAGTTTCTTCACGTAGTCCGAAACCATCAAGAATGATTAAAGCTGTTGGCTTTCTCATTTTACCGCCCCCAGAAGACCTAAGAACGAAGCAGGCTCTAAGCTAGCACCGCCAACTAAAGCGCCGTCGATGTCAGATTGTGCCATATACTCTTTAATGTTTTCTGGTTTTACGCTACCGCCGTATTGAATACGAACAGCTTCTGCAGCTTCTGTAGAAACAGCTTCTGCAACAACTTTACGGATGTGCGCACATACTTCGTTTGCATCTGCAGAAGAAGAAGATTTACCTGTACCGATAGCCCAGATTGGCTCATAAGCGATAACAGTTGCTTTAACTTGCTCTTCTGTTAAACCTGCAAGTGCTTTTGTCACTTGACCTGCTACTAGATCAAATGTTTTTCCGCTTTCGCGCTCTTCTAAAGTCTCACCACAACATACGATTGGTGTTAAACCATGTTCAAATGCTGCAAGAGTCTTTTTGTTTACTGACTCATCTGTTTCAGCAAACATTTCACGACGCTCAGAGTGGCCAAGTACTACGTAGCCTACTTTTAAGTCGCTAAGTGCTACTGGGCTAATTTCGCCAGTGAATGCACCATTTTTTTCGAAGTGCATGTTTTGTGCACCTACTTGTAAATCAGTTCCTTCAGTTGCTGCTACTAAACGCTCTAAAAATAGAGCTGGAGAGCAAACTACTGCATCAACAGCTGAAGCTGCTGGGATTTGACCTTTAACTTCCTCTACGAAGCTAACTGCTTCAGATAGAGTTTTATTCATTTTCCAGTTACCTGCGATAATTGGTTTACGCATGCTTTGCACCGTCCTTTTTTCTTTGGCTGCTACTTATTTGTCGTTAAGACAAACTACACCTGGAAGCTCTTTGCCTTCCATGAATTCTAATGACGCACCGCCGCCAGTAGAAATGTGGCTCATTTTATCAGCCATACCGAATTTTTCAACAGCTGCTGCAGAGTCACCACCGCCGATAACAGAGTATGTATCTTCTGCATCTGCTAATGCTTGTCCTACTGCTTTTGTACCTTCTGCGAATGGAGTCATTTCGAATACACCCATTGGTCCATTCCATACAACAAGCTTAGAATTTTTAATTACATCTGCATAAATTTCACGTGTTTTAGGACCGATGTCCACGCCTTCCCAAGTAGAAGGGATAGAGTCGATACCTACGATTTGAGTTGTTGCAGTTTCAGAGAATTCCTCTGTGATTACAACATCAACTGGCATGTAGAAGTTTACGCCTTTTTCTTTTGCAAGTTGCATAAATTCTTTAGCTAGTTCGATCTTGTCGTCTTCACATAGAGATAGACCAATTTCATGACCTAAAGCTTTAACGAATGTGTAAGCAAGTCCGCCACCGATGATTAAGTTATCTACTTTGTCTAATAGATGACGAATTACACCGATTTTATCTTTTACTTTCGCACCACCGATGATAGCTGTGAATGGACGTTCTGGGTTAGAAAGTGCTTTTCCAAGTACATCTAACTCTTTTTCCATTAATAATCCAGATACTGCTGGTAGGTAGTCTGCGATACCTGCTGTAGAAGCGTGAGCACGGTGAGCTGCACCGAATGCATCGTTTACGAAGATATCAGCAAGAGCTGCAAATTCTTTCGCAAGTTCTGCATCGTTCTTTTCTTCGCCCGCATAGAAACGTACGTTTTCAAGAACTAATACGTCGCCTTCGTTCATTGCTGCAACCATTTCTTGTGCAACTGGTCCGAATGCTTCGTCTGCTTTTTTAACATCTTTACCAAGAAGCTCGCCTAAACGTGCTGCTACTGGAGTAAGACGTAATTCTTCTACTGCTTGACCTTTTGGACGGCCTAAGTGACTTGCTAAAATAACTTTCGCACCTTGCTCTACTAAATATTGAATTGTAGGAAGAGCTGCACGGATACGAGTTTCATCTGTAATTTTGCCTTCTTTCATAGGTACGTTGAAATCAACGCGGCAAAATACACGCTTACCTTTTAAATCTACGTCACGAATTGATTTTTTGTTCATTGGATTTCCCTCCGACTACTAGTTAGGATTGACAAAACCCACTCAAAAGCTTAACACATTTGCTTTTAAAACGAAAGAAGAGAGAGAGGGAACAAACCCTCTCCCTCGTTTTGTCATTGATTACTTATATAATTAAGAATTAAAGACCTTTAGAAGTCATGTATGCTGCTAGGTCTACTACGCGGTTAGAGTAACCAGTTTCGTTATCGTACCAAGAAAGTACTTTAACCATGTTACCTTCCATTACCATTGTAGATAATGCATCGATTGTAGAAGAAGCTGTACATCCGTTATAGTCGATAGATACTAATGGCTCTTCGCTGTATCCAAGGATACCTTTTAATTCGCCTTCAGCTGCTGCTTTGAATGCTGCGTTTACATCTTCAACTGTTACTTCTTTGTCAAGTTCAACAACTAAGTCAACAAGAGAAACGTTAGCAGTTGGAACACGTACAGCGCCACCGTTTAATTTACCTTTAAGTTCTGGTAATACTAATGCTACAGCTTTAGCTGCACCAGTAGATGTTGGGATCATGTTTTCAGCTGCTGCACGAGCACGACGTAAATCTTTGTGTGGTAAGTCTAAGATTTGTTGGTCGTTAGTGTAAGAGTGAATTGTTGTCATCATTCCGCGTTTTACGCCGAATTTTTCGTTTAATACTTTAGCGAATGGAGCTAGACAGTTTGTAGTACAAGAAGCGTTAGATACTACGTTGTGGTTAGCTGCATCATATTGTTCGTGGTTAACACCCATAACTACAGTGATATCTTCGTCAGAAGCTGGAGCTGAGATGATAACTTTCTTAACTGATCCACCTAAGTGTTTTTCAGCGTCTGATTTTTTAGTGAAACGGCCAGTAGATTCTACTACTACTTCTACTCCGTAGTCGCTCCATGGTAATTGAGCTGGGTCACGCTCAGCGATAACTTTAATTTCTTTACCGTTAACAACGATGCTGTTTTCGTTAGCAGATACTTCTGCATTTAAAGTTCCGTGAACTGTGTCATATTTTAAAAGGTGAGCTAATGTTTTAGCATCTGTTAAGTCGTTGATTGCTACTACTTCTACCTCAGAGTTGTTAAGAGCTGCGCGGAATACGTTACGTCCGATACGTCCAAATCCATTAATACCAATTTTAGTCATTTGAATTTCCTCCTTGGGGGATTATATTAAAGGGTAATACCCTTTGTTAACTGTTTTGCTGCACCTTCATCTGTAATTAGAATTGAAGTATGCCCTTGTTTAATTACAGCCTGTATTGCCTTTGCCTTTGAAGAACCTCCAGCGACTGCAACAACGTGAGATACATGTTGTAAATCCTCAAGTTGCATACCAACTGTTCTTACTTTATGAACAACATTTCCTTGTTCATTAAAGTAGTAACCGAAAGCTTCGCCTACTGCTTCGCTTGCTTGAATCTTTAACCAATCTGCTTCTGAAGTATTTCTGCGACGTGCCATTGTTAACGCATCACCTATTCCATGAATGACGATATTGGAAGATCGAATCAACTCAAGAACTTCTTTCACGGAAGGCTCTGTCACAATAGACGCATATGCTTCGCTACTAACATGGTCTGGAACATACAATAAGCGATAATTACTCATCGTATTTTGTGCCATCTTGGCACAAATGGTATTGGCTTCTAATTCGACACCCTCTCCAATTCCACCACGCGCTGGGACAAATAGCATATGTAAATCTTTGCAATCAAGCTGCATCATGTCCGCAGCAGCAGCTAGCGTAGTTCCTCCAGCCACAGCAACGATATTATTCGCTGTCAGACGGTCTTTTATACAAGTCACACAAGCACGGCCCATCTCCAGTTTGACCCAAGGTGATTCATCACTATCACCAGGGACAACGAAAACTTCATCCAAGTCTAATGTTTCCTTAAGTTGCTTTTCTAAAACCTTTAACCCGGAAATTTCTTTCATAAAGTCTTCCAAAGCAAGAACTAAAGCTGTTCCTTCTTCTGTCAAAGTCATTCCAGAAGAAGCGACGTGAACTAAGTTTTGTTCTTTCAAAACTTGAACTTCACTTCGCAATACTCGTTCTGTCATACCGAGACTTGCTGACAAGTTTCTTCTTCCAATCGGCTGCATGAGCCTAATGTATTGAAGAATTTGCATTCTCGTTTGCATAACAGGTAGCAGATCAGGTAATAATTTTTTTGTGTTCTGAATCCATGAGCGCATATCTTTTCTCCTCACTACATTGGTTCATTTTTCCTCGTGGTCACTTTACGTCCCGTAGTGACATTTTGTGTCCCACATAGGTTAAAAAAATAATCCCTGCTACGTGTATTATTGTAACAGGAGATAGAAACTTATTCAACTCTTAACTGCATTCTTTATATAGTTTATTATGACACCTTTGTGAATGTTACCATATTCTACTTGTTTTCCGCCTATTTCTACCACCGGAATCATTAGGTGATATTTTTCTAAAAGGTCATTATCTTCATATATATTTATTTCCTCGATTTGAAAAGAATATTCACATTGTACTTCCTCTAAAACTTGTTTCGCCTGCACGCAAAGGCCACAATCTTTTTTTGTATACAGTACAACTTTCATATTCTTCACCTATCCGATCGTTTTTCGTAATGATGACGCTGGAATGTGCATTTGTTCTCTATACTTCGCCACTGTTCTTCGAGAAATAACGATTTCATGCTCTTCTTCTAATAATTTTGAAATCTTTTGATCTGAAAGTGGCTTTTTCTTATTCTCCGCCTCAACAAGCTTTTGGATAAATCGTTTCACACGCTTTGTAGAAACTGCTTCATCTTCAGTAGTCGAAACAGCATTACTAAAGAAAGATTTCATCTCAAATAAACCATGTGGTGTTTGCACATATTTATTTCGCGTTGCACGACTAATTGTAGATTCATGCACACTTAACTCTTCCGCTACCTCTTTTAAAGCAAGCGGTTTTAAATATTCTGGACCTTCCCAGAAGAAATCACGTTGTTTTTCCATAATAATAGTCATCACTTGCAGAAGCGTTTGTTTTCTCTGTTTTAAACTGCGCATAATCCACTGCACATGCTGATACTTTTCTGATACATAAGATGCTACTTCACTTTCACTATTATTCAGAAGCGCACTATACTCAGAATGAATTTCAATTCTCGGCATATTTCTCTCGTTCATTTGTAAAACGAGACGATCACCATCTTTTTTCACCGCCATATCAGGCACAATATAAAGCGGTTTCTCAGAAGAAAACGCAAGACCTGGTTTCGGCTGTAATGACGTAATACAGTTCACCGCCGATTGCAATTCTTCATTACTACACTTCAACACTTGAACGAGCTTTCGCCAATCTTTCTTCACGAAATAAGCGAAGTGATCCTCTATAACCTCTTCCGCTAATCCATTCCGTCTTTGTAAGCGCTTCAATTGTAAAGTTAGACATTCCTGAATATTACGCGCTCCTACCCCTGCTGGCTCGAGTGATTGGACAAGCTCTACAAAGCGGGCGACTTCATGAATCGGTGCGGAAAGGAGATCCGCTAACTCTTCGTTCGTTTCTTGTAAATACCCATTTCCATCCATGTTCATAATAATGAAAGAAGCTATTTTTCGCTCTTCTTCATCTATTTTATAATACTGTATTTGATTTAATAAATGTTGCTGAATCGTTGTTGAATCCACACTGTAGATTTCCATCTGATTCTCGACTTGTTTGCTGGTACTTTTACTGTTGTTAGAGCTCTTTTTCTTCTCCCTCTCAAAACCACCTAACTCAATAAGGGGATTCTCTAACGATTGCTCATACAAAAACTCTGATAATTCTTGTACATTATACTGGAGCATTGTAATCGCTTGCCTTAACTCTTGTGTCATTGCCAAACGTAAGCTTTGTTCTTGTAAAAGACTTGCCTTCAAACTAATCTCCCCCTTGTTTCTATTGTACAATAAGTTTGGTAAAAGGAGAATGCTATCACAGACACCCATTCCAAAATATTATTAATTTATATGTATTAATGAGATTTACAACTTACAACCGAAATTTGAATAATATTGAAAGAAAATAATAGCGCGATAAAATTATCACCACATACTAATAGTAAATCTTATTATCAGATATAACAAGTGTTAATAAATAAGGTCTGCACTTATATTTGTAAGTGCAGACCTTTTTATGCAGATAGATTCATTATGCTTCGTTAAATATAACATCCCCTTCTTCAGCAGGCCATTCACCTTCTAATTCCATGTCGTCTAACATCATTTCAGCCGTAAAGACAATCGCTATTAAATCCTTATGGTAGTCTCCGCTAGGCAAATAGTGACTAGGTCCAAAACAATCCCTATCAATTTCTTTATAGTGCAATTCCATATTTAACATGAATTTCAACATTTCATCGCCTGTAATTTCACCAGAATCAGATACAGCAACGGTTCTACGTTCGTTATCCCCTAAAATACTTAAATATCCACTAATTTTACGCACCTGCAATCCCCTCATACTATAAGTTTTAGATAATTTTAGGATAAACTCATTACAAAATTAACAGAAGTACCTTGTAGGTCCATAACAAAAACCCCCTATACACGATTATTTCTAATCACATACAAGAGGTTGTTTTAAATTTACTATTTATTTTCAACACGTAACACCAACAATACATAACGCGCCCAGAGGGATTCGAACCCCCGGCAGACGTGGTACCGGAAACCACCGCTCTATCCGACTGAGCTATGGGCGCATGATTATAGAAAATACTTCATTTTCTTTTCATAATAATAGCAATAAAATCCATCTAAATCAATAAAAATATCCCAGTAATCCTTTATGCACCTTAGTTAGGAATATATTAACAAAGTACTATCCCCTAAATTTTCCAATCATAAATTCACCCCAACTCACAAATTATAACCTTTGAATTGATATTCCAAAGGGGGCTTCATTCAATGACTGTAATTACTAAACTAAAGCAAACTGTTTCTGGATTAAAAAGTGCACAAGCTAGCTTAGAGGGATTCGCTCTTGATACGGATAACCAACAAGCGAAGCAACTTTTCCAAACAGCTGCAGAGCAAACGCAAACGATTATCGATTCTTTAAATCCACGCGTTGAAGAAGTCCAACAAGAAGAACCACAATACTCACAGCAATAACGGATTAGTCATGCTGTGAAATAGAAAAAGGATGATATGCAGTCATCCTTTTTCTATCACATTACATATTGCAATAGAAATGGAATGATAATCATGCGAAAACTCGGTCTCATAACCGCATTATTTGCCCTTCTATTTAGCTCTTTTACCGGATGTGATAATAGTCCCTTAGATAAAAAAGTGAAAGAAGAAGCAAAGCGAACGGAGAAAGAAAAAGGTCCCAAACTAACAAAGACGAGTACGGAATCCTTTAATCAATCTATATCACAAGGAGCCAAGAAAAGGGCTCTCGCTATGGATGAAATTATAAAAAGCACAGCAGTGAATTCAAATTTGGATCTCTACATAGCAGTTCTACCTGAGCATCACGAAAGGTTTGGATTAAAGCCTCTGCGTAAGAAGCTTCAAAAGCAGCTAAGTGATGAGCATCCTACTTTCGATGTTCGTGTAAGTACTGATAAAAAAATCTTTATGTTACTCGAAAAGCTTGAGAGCAAAATTAAGAAAAAAGAAGTGTCTAAAGACGAGATCAATAAGCAATTAAAACTCATTGGGAAAAAAATGGAGTCTAACACTTAACGCTTTTTAATAGAAAAGGAAGGATCGCAATGTCTAGTAAAGATAAGAACTTAACCCCTGTGCAACAAGAGTATAAAAAATTCGAGCAAGAACGCGAACCGAAGCGTCCTGTCTTGAAAAATTGTATTAAAGCCTTTTTCGTCGGTGGTTTTATTTGCTTCATCGGACAACTCATTTCTACGTTTTATATCACATATTTTGACTTCACTGAGCGTTCAGCAGGAAATCCAACAGTCGCAACTCTCATTTTCATTTCCATGTTACTAACTGGTTTTGGTATATATGACCGCTTTGGGCAGTTTGCTGGAGCAGGCACAGCTGTACCCGTTACTGGATTTGGTAACTCTGTTATTGCCGCATGTATCGAACACCGAACAGAAGGGTTCGTACTCGGCGTTGGAGGAAATATGTTTAAATTAGCCGGCTCTGTTATTTTGTTTGGTGTATTTTCAGCTTTCGTCATCGCACTTATTAAAACGATTCTCGTTCAATGGGGAGGGCTATAAATGTTACAAGGACACCGAACGTGGGTATTTGAAAATAAACCCGTTATTATTTCGACAGGAGTCGTTGGTGGACCGTTTGAAGCAAAAGGAAACATTCCAGAAGACTTCGATATCCTCCATGAAGATTTATGGATCGGACAGGATTCCTATGAAAAAGCCCATAAAATTTTATTCGAAGAAGCTTGTAGCCGCGCTACTGAAAAAGCCAAGCTTCGTAAAGACGATATTCAATTCGTACTTGCAGGAGATTTAATTAATCAAATCACTCCAACAAGCTTTGCCTGCCGTACACTCGGAACACCATATCTCGGATTATTCGGAGCATGTTCTACTTCCATGGAAGGATTAGCGCTCGGGGCAAGTATTGTAAATGCAAAAGGCGCAAAATATTTATTAACCGGGGCATCTAGTCATAACGCTGCTGTAGAGAAGCAGTTCCGATATCCAACTGAATACGGCGGTCAAAAACCTCCTACCGCACAATGGACAGTAACTGGAGCTGGCGCAGCTATTTTAAGCGACACTGGACATGGTCCTAGAGTAACATCTGCAACAATCGGACGAGTGATTGATATGGGATTAACAGATCCTTTTAATATGGGTGGTGCGATGGCCCCAGCAGCTGTCGATACGATTGAGGCCCATTTACGCGAACGACAAATTGACGCCTCTTATTACGACTTAATTGTAACAGGTGATCTTGGACATGTCGGTCGCGAAATTGCTTATGACTTACTACATAAACACGGAACAAAAGTAACGAGCGAACAGTTTCAAGATTGCGGCATACTCATTTATAGAGAAGGGCAACCTGTCATAGCTGGTGCTAGCGGACCGGGATGTTCCGCTACAGTCGTGTACGGTCATTTATTAAACCGAATGAAAAGAGGAGAATTCAAAAAAATACTTGTCGTTGCGACAGGCGCTTTACTATCTCCACTTACATTCCAACAAGAAGAAACGATTCCGTGTATCGCTCACGCCGTTTCGATTGAATTTGGAGGTGCAACGCAATGATTTTTTTCTGGGCTTTCGTCATCGGCGGACTCATATGTGTAATTGGCCAACTTATGTTTGATGTTGGCAAGCTAACACCCGCTCATACAATGGCAACACTCGTTGTTGCCGGTGCTATACTGGACGGATTCAACCTGTATGAACCATTAATCGACTTTGCTGGAGCCGGGGCAACTGTACCTATTACAAGTTTCGGTAACGCCCTCGTTCACGGCGCAATGGAAGAAGCTGCAAAACACGGCATCGTCGGTGTCATTACCGGAATGTTTAAAGTAACAAGCGCTGGTATTTCTGCTGCTATCATATTCGGGTTCATTGGTGCATTACTATTCAAACCGAAAGGATAAGAGGTGTTTGTATGACAGTTATCGCTAGCGTTAAAACCTGCCTTGCTAGTGTAAGGGGCGCTCAAGCAAGTTTAAGCTCCCTTTCACTACATTCACAGGACGCGGAATCAAAACGCGTATTTCATGAATGTATGTTAGAAATGGACAGCATCATCGCTGATTTACAGAATAGAGTTTCATTATTAGAACGTGAAGAACCTCAATATAAAGGGTTTTAAGTAGACTGGAGGAAATGACTATGTCTCACCTGCCGGAATGGACACTTGTCATTCTTCGCTCTGTATTCATATTAATTATTTTATTCGCTATTACGAAATGGTTAGGGAAAAGACAAATCTCTCAGCTCTCCTTTTTTGAATACATAGCCGGAATGACAATCGGTGACATCGCTGCCCAAGTATCTACGGGGCTCGATTCAAAATTTTTCCACGGCGTCTTTGCGATACTCATTTTCGCTGTGGTACCTTTTTTCACAGGAATCCTCTCTTTAAAGAACAAAACAGCTCGCGACTTCTTTGAAGGAAAATCTACCGTATTAATAAAAGACGGAAAGATACTCGAAGACAACTTAAAGAAAGAAAAATATACAAGTGACGAATTACTGGAACTACTCCGTGGAAAAAATGCTTTCAGCGTAGCTGATGTTGAATTTGCCGTACTAGAACCGAGCGGAGAATTAAATGTATTATTGAAGAAAGATCGCCAACCACTTACAGCAAAAGACGTTGGCTTAAAAGTACCGAATGAAAAAGAACCACAAACTGTTATTATGGATGGCAATGTCTTAGATGAACCTCTATCCTCTAGTGGACATAACCGTGCTTGGTTACATTCTGAACTAGAAAAGCTCGGTGTTATTATTGAAAATGTCTTTCTCGGTCAAGTGGATTCATACGGACAACTTACTATCGACATTTATAATGACAAACTACAAATGCCTTCTCCTCAAAACAAGCCTTTATTATTAGCATCTTTAAAAAAATGTCATGCTGATCTTGAACTATTTTCCCTAGAAACAAAGTCGAAATCAGCAAGCGAAATGTATAGTAAAAACGCGAAACACATCGAAAAGATTTTAAATAAAGTAACCTATCTTTTAAAAGAATAGATATCACAAGAACGCTTCAGTAAAAAGGCGTTCTTTTCTTTTTACTACAGATTTCATGACGTTTAAATTTATGTAATTCGGTTATGATGTTGAAGATACATAAGCAGGGAATTTCAAAAACATAGCGAATAATTCATGGTACAACTACATATTTTTTTGATTTAAAGTGGTTTCGTTTGACCTTTATTGACCATAATTGTATTATAAGACTAAGAAAGCTTTAGAAGGAGGAAATAACAGATGAATTTAATTCCTACAGTAATTGAACAAACAAATCGTGGAGAACGCGCTTACGATATTTACTCTCGACTATTAAAAGACCGCATCATTATGCTTGGTAGTGCAATTGATGACAACGTAGCTAACTCAATCGTTTCCCAGCTTTTATTCTTGGAATCTCAAGATCCAGAAAAAGATATTCACATCTACATCAATAGCCCTGGTGGTTCTATCACAGCAGGTATGGCAATTTACGATACAATGCAATTTATTAAACCACAAGTATCAACAATCTGTATCGGTATGGCTGCATCTATGGGTGCATTCTTACTTGCAGCAGGTGAAAAAGGAAAACGTTATGCACTTCCAAACAGTGAAGTAATGATTCACCAACCACTTGGCGGAGCACAAGGTCAAGCGACTGAAATCGAAATCGCTGCAAAACGTATCCTATTCTTACGTGAAAAACTAAACCAAATTCTTGCTGACCGCACAGGTCAACCACTTGAAGTACTACAACGCGACACAGACCGCGACAACTTCATGACAGCTGAAAGAGCTCTAGAATACGGCTTAATCGATAAGATCTTTACAAATCGTTAATACTTAAAAGCGGAAGCGGCTCGTTCAGAATCGCAGGGCGATGGAGCCCCTGATTCCGAGGCGCTTTTTGCCTCGAATGAAGGGGCGAAACGACCGGAGATTCTAGCCGCTGGAGCTGGATAGACTAAAAGCGGAAGCGCCCTATAATTGGGCGCTTCTTTTATATATTGTTCCCTGCTCACATACCCCACCTAGTATAACCCTAAATATATCAACGATTTTTCAAATATATCGACCGTAACTCCAATTATATCGGCGATTATTTTAATATATCGACGATTCGACACAACTTATCGACTTACCGACAATCCTCGACAAGCATGCACCCCCTACATACCCGACTCCCAACACCAAATAACAAAACAAAAAAGCTATCGCACATGCGCGATAGCTTCTTATTGTATATATGCAGCTAATGCTTCTAAAGCTTCTTCTGCATCTGAACCTTCTGTTGTAATTGTTATCATGCTACCAGTTCCAATTGCTAAGCTCATAATCCCCATTATGCTCTTTGCATTCACTGTCTTTCCATCTTTCTCGATGAAGATATCCGCATGAAAGCGATTGGCCTCTTGTACAAACAACGCAGCCGGACGTGCTTGTAAACCGTTTTTTAATGAAACCTTAACTCGTTTTTGAACCACAGCTCCATTTCCCCTTTAACCTCTTATTTTTTTGCTACCGCTTCCCCCGCGCGTAATTTCTCTGCAATCTCATCGATTTTACGCAAACGATGATTAATACCCGATTTACTAATTTTCCCCCCGGATACCATCTCGCCTAACTCTTTCAATGTTACATCTTGATAATCTCTTCGTAATTGTGCAATTTCTCGCAGTTTATCTGGTAATATATCAAGACCAACTGTCTCATCAATATAACGGATATTTTCAATCTGCCTTAGCGCTGCACCAATTGTTTTATTTAAATTGGCTGTTTCGCAGTTCACTAAACGATTTACTGAATTACGCATATCGCGAACGATTCGAATGTCTTCAAATCTTAAAAGTGCATTATGAGCGCCTATAATATTTAAAAACTCCGTAATCTTTTCTGCTTCTTTCAAATACGTAATGTACCCTTTTCTTCTTTCCAACGTCTTACTATTTAAATCAAATCCGTTCATCAATTCACATATAGCATCATTATGTTCCTTATATAACGAAAAGACCTCTAAATGATAAGATGATGTTTCTGGGTTATTTACTGAACCACCTGCTAAAAATGCACCACGTAAATACGATCGTTTACAACATTTCTTCTCAATCAATTCTTGTGATATATTTCGGATAAACGAAAAGTCGTCTCGAACAATATGAAGATCAGCTAATATTTCGCGAGACTTCTCAACAAGCCGCACAATATATACATTATTTTTCTTCAATCGCATTTTTTTACGAACAAGTAATTCTACCGTCACGTCATATCCTTTTTTCAAAAGCGTATAAATCCTTCTTGCGATTGCCGCATTCTCCGTTTGAATATCGATAGATAGACGACGGTTTGAAAAAGAAAGCGATCCGTTCATTCGAAGTAACGCTGATAATTCTGCTTTCTCACAGCATTCCTTCACCTCAAGATTCGTTAGCTCTTTCTTTGTTTCTGATGCAAATGACACAGTCAACACCTCCTTATACGATTACTTTGGAACAAAAATCTTGTCCTATATGAAATGATGAGCGTTACCTCAAACGAGGCAACGCACATCTACAACAGTGAATATAAAATAGAAGCTAGTTTTAATGTATCGTGCCTTACAACACGATCATCATACTTCGCTAATTGATCTTGAATGACATCAATATTGCTCTCTGTAAAACGCTCTTCATCTACTACAACTGGTGCCGACATTTCTTCCTCATACAACTGACGTAATTCACAAGGAATATCACGGTTATTTACAATTGCAGTATCGATAAATGGTTTACCTAAATGATCATGTAACGCCTGCACATGGTCAAACGCAGTATATCCCATCGTTTCACCAGCTTGCGTCATAACATTACACACATATACCTTCTTCGCTTTTGCAGCAAGAACAGCGTCCCCGATTTTGTTAACAACTAAATTCGGTAATATACTCGTATACAAACTTCCTGGACCAAACACAAGTAAATCAGCTCGTTTAATCTCAGCCAACGTTTCATGTAACGGCTCTACATCTTCTGGAGTTAAAAAGACGCGGTTAATCTTCTTCCCGGAATAAGGAATCTTTGATTCACCTGTTACAATTTCTCCATCTTCTAGTTCCGCATGAAGTACCGCACTTTGGTTAGCTGCCGGTAATACACGTCCTCTGACATTTAACACTTTACTCGTTTCCGTAATCGCATGGAAGAAGTCTCCTGTAATCGAGGTCATACCCGCTAATAATAAATTTCCTAACGCATGACCTTTCAGCCCGTCTCCCGTTGTGAAACGATGCTGAAATAAAGCTTCCACCAGCGGCTCTACATCTGATAACGCAACAAGTACGTTACGAATGTCACCTGGGGGTGGAATTTCGAGCTCATCACGTAGTCTACCTGAACTGCCACCATCATCAGCGATTGTAACAACTGCTGTAATATCAACTGGATATTGTTTTAATCCTCGTAATAAAACAGAGAGTCCAGTACCGCCTCCCATGATAACAATTTTAGGTTTTCTCTCTTTTTTCATCCCTTAATGGCCCTTTCTCTTCTCCACATCACGATGAGATACATGAACGCTATACTCTGGTTTCAAATGTTTCCCAAGGTATTCTGTAAGCGTAACAGAACGATGCTGTCCACCTGTACATCCAATTGCAATTACAAGTTGACTCTTGCCTTCTCTTTTATAATGAGGCAGCATGAAAGTAATAAGATCCGTCAATTTTTCTAAAAACTTATGTGTCTCATTAAATTTCAGTACATACGACGAAACTTCTTCATCTAGTCCTGTTAATGGCTTCATATGTGGAATGTAATATGGATTTGGTAAAAAACGAACATCAAATACTAAATCTGCATCAATTGGAATACCGTACTTAAATCCAAATGACATAACATTTACACGAAATGCTTGCTCAGTTTCAGTTGAAAACAGATGAACAATTTTTTCACGTAATTCTTTCGGTTTTAAATCTGATGTATCCAGCACAATATTCGCTCGTGCCTTCATATCAGTTAATAAGCCACGCTCCATCTCGATTCCCTTTAACGGCAAACCAGTTGGTGCAAGTGGATGCGAACGTCTCGTTTCTTTATAACGAGTTACAAGCGTGCCATCTTTCGCATCTAAGAATAAAATATGAGGAATAATCCATGTACGTTCTGATAAATCATCAAGTGCTCCCCATAAATGTTCGAAAAACTCTCGGCCACGTAAATCAACGCCAAGTGCCACTTTATTCATTTTCCCTTTTGAATCCGCCATAAGCTCAATAAACTTCGGCAATAACATCGGTGGTAAATTATCTACACAGAAATATCCTAAATCTTCAAAACTTTGTAAAGCTACTGTCTTTCCAGCTCCAGACATTCCTGTAATAATTACCATTTTTATATCATTATTCTCTGTCATCGTATCCTCTCCTTGACGGTTTAACTCGGATCTAATCGATATGAAAGCAACTCAAAATCTGGGGTATATACAAATGTACCGTAGATTATGCCATTTCCTTTAATTAAATAATCAATAATGTGATAATCTCCTGGTGCCATTGCTAAATCATCAATTTTGTCAAATGTATGCCAACCAATGATGCCTTCTTCGCTCTCTAGTTTGTTTTCTCCTGCAAAATCTGTCGCTAAAAAGGAGAACATCATCCATTCAGAAACAACTTTATCACCTTCTTGGATGACAAAGGTGAAGACCCCTTTTAACGCTGGGTTCTTTAAATAAATACCTGTTTCTTCACGATACTCGCGAACAACGGAATCTCTTACTGTCTCACCACGCTCCATTTTCCCGCCTGGTGCAACCCACCAATTTCGGCGAGGTTTTTGGAGTAAGAGTACTTCATTATCTCTAATTAACACACAGTTTGTCACTCTTTGCATGTTTCTTCACCTCAGCTACTTGCAGTAAATTTCTCACTGCATACTCATTTCATTATACTATCAAAAACAGTTTGCTACAACGAAGGAGCCAGTCCTCTTTCGCTAAGCACATGCTACTCAACAATTTTAAAAAAGCTTTTTAGAACAAGCAATGTAAATGCCTAGACTTTCAATGAATAGCATGAAAAATCCCCTTAACGATTTTTATCGCCAAGGGGATTAAAGTCCTTATTTCTTACCGAAATAAGTAACAATCGCAAATCCTAAAATAAAGGTAATAATTGAACTTATAATTGAAAATCCTCCAGTTGGAATACCAGGGAACACAATTACAATCGAGCCGATAACAAGTCCAATAATTGCCGCAAATGTCATACTTTTATAACAATCTAACAAGAAACTAATTCCTTTACTACTTACAACAAACCCCGCCATAACACCGGCACCGATAACTACGATTAAAGGTAAGTTCAGTGTAGTTAAAGCATTAATTGCTGTCGGATACACACCAATAATTAATAAAATAAATGATCCGCTAATTCCAGGAAGCAACATAGCCATACTAGCCATCCATCCTGCGAAAAATAAACCAATTGCATTTAAAATTGTTAACGTCGTAATTGGATCTGCTGCCTTATCTGGTTTAAAGAAAGCTGTGATTGCAACAAGAATTGCTGCAACTATTAATAAAACAATGTGCTTACCTTTAAACGACGACTTTGCATCAGCTTCCCTCATTAACATCGGTAATATACTAATAATTAAACCGAGGAAGAAAAATTGAGTCGGTTCATAATGATTTGCAAGTAAATATTTAATAACGTGACTTAACGTTAAAAACGCTGCTGCCACACCAGCTGCAAGGGGAATTAAAAACCCTAAATGTTTTTTCCATTCACGACTAAAGAATCCACTAATTGCCGCAAGCAATTGTTCATAAATCCCTAACACAACAGCGATTGTACCGCCGCTCACACCAGGAATTAAATCACTAACGCCCATACAAAATCCACGATATATATTACGCCATTCCATACTGAATAAATTCCTCATTTCTTATAGTAATTTTTCCGTAAAGTCCAGTATATCAATAAGAAAGCTTATAATCCTAATATTTTTTGACAAAACTTTGACATTTTCAAAAAAAAAAGAAGAAAGCCCCTATCGGTAGCTTTCTTTTCAAAAGGCATATTATCCCTTATTTTTCTGATACTGTTTTTAGTTCTTCTAATAATTCTTCTACGTAATGTTGTGCACTTTGTGCTGCGATACTACCATCACCTGTTGCAGTTACAATTTGACGTAGCATTTTTTCACGAACATCTCCAGCGGCGAAAATACCAGGAACTTTCGTTTCCATACGCTCATTTGTTTCAAGGTAACCATTTTCATTTGTAATACCTAGTTCAACAAATGGTTTCGATAGTGGTAACATACCGATATATATGAACACGCCATCAGTTTTGACTTCTTTCTCTTCTCCACTGTTTACGTCTACAAGTGTTACGCTTCCCACTTTACCATTTGCATCGTTAATTTCTTTTATAGTGTGATTCCAAATGAAATCAACTTTCTCGTTTTGGAAAGCACGATCTTGTAAAATTTTCTGTGCACGAAGAGTGTCACGACGGTGAACGATTGTTACCTTTGATGCGAAGCGTGTTAAGAACACACCCTCTTCAACAGCAGAATCTCCACCACCAATAACTACAAGTTCTTTTCCTTTAAAGAAAGCCCCATCACATACTGCACAATATGATACACCACGGCCGCCAAGTTCTGTTTCGCCTGGCACACCAATTTTTTTATACTCTGCACCGCTTGCAACGATAATTGCACGTGCTTTATATTCTTTTTTACCAGCAATAATTGTTTTGTATTCTTTACCATCGATGACTGCTTTCACATCACCGTATGCATATTCAGCACCAAATTTCTTCGCATGCTCGAACATTTTATTTGATAAGTCTGGTCCTAAAATAGACTCATAACCTGGATAGTTCTCTACATCCTCTGTGTTTGCCATTTGGCCACCTGGGATACCACGCTCAAGCATTAATGTGCTTAAATTCGCACGAGATGTATATACTGCAGCTGTCATACCAGCTGGTCCTGCACCAATAATAATGACATCATAAATTTTTTCTTCTGACACACTATTCACTCCTATTCATTCCTACACAATTAAGTTACCCTCATTATACTGTTAGCATCATTTTTTTCCCAATGATTTGCTTACCCTATGTGTGCGTACGTTTAACAGCCTGCACATACTTTCGAACAGTCGCTACAGATACATTATATACATCCCCAAGTTCCGACTGTGTCATCTTATTTCCTTGTTCGCCGCGCACAATATATTCAACCGCAGCTGACCAGCCGTATACATTTGTAAAAACTGCCCCAGATGTATATAAACGTATGAACGTACAAAACCAAAATTGTAAACACTCTTCGATTAATTCATCATCTTTTTTCGTATAATTATATAAAGCATCCGCAATTTGCGCGCACTGTTCAAATTGCTGTAAATCAGCTGGAATGCTCTTATGGCTATTAAGTAAAAAGAAATACTTTGCAAGTTGCGATACGATTGGAACACCGTTCTTCGCCTGCGTTACATCAAAGAAGAATCCCACCTTCTCTGGCGTTGACAATTCATTCATTAAATATAAAGCTAGCATTTGTTCCTCTAGCGTCGCACTTTGTTGAAATGATTTTCGTAATTCTTCAAATAATACGTTTTGTCCTTCATCTGCTAAATTCAGCGCATTCCACGGTTCTTTTCCCTTTTTATCAGGGTGCAATTCTACAACATGCTGCCACATTTTTTCAGCTACTTGCTGATCTTTCACCATATAAGCAGAATATGCAAACCAATAATAAAAACTAACGTCTCCCTCATATCCTTGACGCTTTAATACTTTGAACCATTTATATGCAGGCTCAAAATGACCAATTGTTGCAAGTGTCGTTCCAAGTTTCAAACGATGCTCG
This sequence comes from Bacillus sp. AY3-1, assembly GCF_008368785.1. Classification (NCBI taxonomy): domain Bacteria; kingdom Bacillati; phylum Bacillota; class Bacilli; order Caryophanales; family Bacillaceae; genus Bacillus; species Bacillus sp. AY3-1. Next base: position 240,769 of record NZ_QORZ01000009.1, read on the forward strand.
AACGAAATCGGATATACTGAAACTAACTGCTCCGCTAACGCTTCTACTTGTTTATGCTCTCCAATTGAATATAGGAAAATAAGCGTATTACAAAGCGCATGTATATTACCAGGATTTTTCTCTAAAATCATTTCCGTTAACTTCAGAGCTTTATCTACATTACCAGATTGAAAATGTGCAATGGCTAAATTATTATGACCCGACCAAAATTCCGGATAATCTTTTGTAACAATTTCCAACGTAGCAATTGCTTCTTCCAATTGTCCGTTACGAATATAACGATTCGCTTCTTCTTGCATAACAATTAGATCGTCTTCATCCTCAATCTCTTCCTCACCCATCGCTTCTTCTTCCATAATTTCAAGTAATTCTAATGTATCTTCTACAAATTCCTTCTCTTCTGCAACTTCTAAATAGCGATCCGCATACTTTTTCGCCTGCTGAAATAGCCCCATATATGCATAATTATTTGCAATAAAATAATAGCATTGTTCAAGTTCTGGATTAGATCTAACAAGCTTAAAGAAGATTTGATTCGACTCTTGATATTCACCAGCCTCAGATAATACTGTTGCTAATTGGCATAAAATAAACGGCTCCTTCTCACTTTGTGCCGCTCTTCGAAAATATTTAATTGCATCTTGCAATTTTTGCCCTTTGTAAGCTCTCATCCCTTTTTTATAAAAGAAGTCCGCTAATTGATTAAAAGAGATAACTTGTCCGTTCTCCTTATATATTCCTTGATTTTTCCCCATATATCCTCCAGTTTTTTGTTTTCTTCGTTCACACATTCTTCTATCTATAAGTATAAACGATTCCGTAAAAAACAAAACAGTATATTATACTCAATTATTTCCTTTTTATTCATTAAAAAAGAAGAGAAATGTTACATTTTTAGCATCAACCTTCTCTAGCATCCATTTCTTCTTTCGTATAAATAACACGCATTGGATTTCCACCCACGAAAGCGCCGCTTGGTACATCTCTATGAACAAGTGTGCCAGCTGAAACAATCGCGCCATCCCCAATTTCCACACCTGGTAATATAGTTGTATTTGCTCCAATCATCACTTTATTTCCTATGACGATCTCTCCAAGTCGATATTCGCGAATTAAATATTCATGTGCTAAAAGCGTTGTATTATAGCCGATAATCGAATTTTCTCCCACAGTTATCTTTTCTGGGAACATAATGTCCGGCATTACCATAAGCGCAAATGATGTTTTCTCTCCGACTTTCATCCGTAAAAACGTGCGGTACAACCAATTCTTGACGGATAAAAATGGCGTATAACGCGCAATTTGGATAATAATAAAGTTCTTCATCACCTTCCAAAAAGACACTGTTTTATACACATTCCATAATGAATTTTCTCCTGAAACAGGATAGCGCGTTGTCCGTCGCACTTAGCTCGCCCCTCTACTAAAAAGTGAAACTGTAAGTTAGTAGAGAAACACACCCCTACTAACTTACTTGGACCTTTATGAACGGTTCATATTAGACAAAATCGGTAGTAAATCACTCATTTTATCTAACATAAAGTCCGGCTTGTAAGCCTCTAAATACGCTCTACCTTTCAACGTCCATGAAACCGCAGCTGTTTTCGTGCCCGCATTTTGTCCGCCGACAATATCATGATGATTATCCCCAACCATCAATGCTTCTTCCGGTTTTGCATCCAATAACTCAAGCGCTTTTTGAAGTGGCTCTGGATGTGGTTTCACATGCTCTACATCATCAATTGTCACGACAACATCAAAAAATTCATCAAGCTTTGACAACTTTAATCCCATCTCAACGGTTTGTCTCGCTTTCGTTGTAACAATACCAACTTTATAGCCTTGCTTCTTCAACTCTTGAACTGTTTCATATACAGTTTCATATTCTTCCACTAATTCATCGTGATGATCATGGTTAAATTGACGATAACATGTAATCATCTCTTCAACCTTGTTGTCATCAATCTTGCTGAAAGTATCATGTAAAGAAGGGCCAATAAATGGCAATACATCTTCACGCTTATATTGACTTGGATAATATGTATGTAACGTATGTAAAAAAGAAGAAATAATAAGTTCGTTTGTATTAATTAAAGTTCCATCTAAATCAAATAACACTGTATTTATTCTCATTGCCTTAGTCCCTTCTCTTTCCTGAATATGAAAGAAGCAGCATCTTATAATAAGATGCTACTTTTCTCTAATTTTCCGAATATCTTTTATCAGCTTGCCCCATTTTTCGTCTCACGATAATGAAAATAATAGAAATAACAACAAGTCCAATTGACATTACTTGTGCGATACGAAGTGGTCCTAACATTAAACTATCTGTACGTAAGCCTTCTACGAAGAAGCGCCCTATTGAATACCAAATTAAATATGTGAAGAATAATTCCCCGCGTCGTAAATTCACTTTTCGTAATGCAAGTAATAAAATGACACCTGCAAAATTCCATAATGATTCATATAAAAACGTTGGGTGATAGTAAACACCCTCAATATACATTTGATTAATAATGAAATCCGGTAAATGAAGTCCTTCTAAAAACTGTCTCGTTACTTCATCACCATGCGCCTCTTGGTTCATAAAGTTTCCCCATCGACCAATTGCTTGTCCTAGTAAAATACTTGGCGCAGCAATATCAGCCAACTTCCAGAATGAAACCCCGCGTCGTTTCGCAAAAAGAATCCCTGTAATAACAGCCCCGATTAAACCACCATGAATCGCCAAGCCACCTTGACGAATATTAATAATTTGACTCGGGTTTTGCGCGTAATATTCCCATTCAAAAATAACATAGTACATTCTCGCAAATAGAATAGCGATCGGTACTGCAATTAATACAAGGTCAACAAATGTATCTTTTGGAATACCTAGTCTTTCTCCCTCGCGAGTTGCTAGCCAAAGACCTAATAGCACGCCTGTACCGATAATAATCCCGTACCAATAAACAGGAAACGGCCCAAGTTGAATCGCTACACGGTCAAGCTGTGGTACAGAACCTAACAGCATATGTATGACCCCCCTCTCCAAAGTTTACTCCTGATTTCCTAACTCAATCGCACTCATTAATCGTTCAGAGAACTGTTGTGCTGCATTGACTCCCATACGTTTTAAACGGAAGTTCATCGCTGCTACTTCAATAATAACAGCCAAGTTTCGACCAGGACGAACTGGAAGTGTAATCTTCGTAAGCTCTGTATCAATAATCTTCATCTTCTCTTCATCAAGACCTAAGCGATCGTAATTTTTCTTTTGATCCCAAATTTCAAGATTAATAACAAGTGTAATACGCTTATAATTTCGCACTGCCCCTGCACCGAATAACGTCATAACGTTAATGATACCTAGACCACGAATTTCTAATAAATGCTCAATTAAATCTGGTGAGCTTCCTACTAATGTGTCTTCATCTTCTTGGCGAATTTCTACACTATCATCCGCAACAAGACGGTGACCACGTTTTACAAGCTCAAGAGCTGTCTCACTTTTACCGACACCACTTTGACCTGTAATTAAAACACCAACACCGTAAATATCTACTAACACACCATGTACAGCTGTTGTTGGTGCTAACTTACCTTCTAAATAATTTGTTAAACGACTTGATAATCTTGTTGTCGTTTGAGCAGAACGTAATAAAGGCATGCCTGATTCACGTGATGCATGCAGTAACTCATCTGGTACATCTTGATTACGAGTTATAATGATACATGGCGTCTCCTCAGTACAAAGCGCTTTCATTCTCTCTTGCTTTTGCTCTGACGTCAATGTGTCAAAGAACGTAAGCTCCGTCTTTCCAAGAAGCTGCACGCGATCAGCTGGATAATATGTGAAAAATCCTGCCATTTCAATTCCAGGTCGTGATAAATCACTTGTATCAATCGGACGATGAATTCCTTCTTCACCACTTATTAACTCCAATTGAAATTGTTCAATTAAATCTTTTGTCCTTACTTTCGGCATATGTATAAACCTCCACTCCGCTGCGGGTTCAGTCTCATTTGATGTAAAATTCCATTCTACCGGATATTGTACCATTTTTTTCTGGAAACAAGAAATACGGTTTCTAATAAATAGAAAAAAACATTTCATATACATCATGAAATGTTTTTCTTTTTGTCATTTTCTCTTTTTTTCATATAGTGGCTCCACAATTGCCTTTTCAATAATCATATTAAAAATAGAAATACAAATTGCCGCAACGATTGCTACACCAAACCCTGATATATTAAATGCATCTCCTAATAATGAATCTGCTATTTTTAACGTAATCGCATTAATAACAATTAAGAAGAACCCGAAAGTTACAAGAGTAATCGGTAGCGTAATTAAAATTAAAAACGGTTTTACGAACACATTTAAAACAGCCAAGATAATACTCGCAATAATTGCAGTCTGTATATTTGCTACGTAAAACGCGTCTGGTGCAATCCCTTTTAAAAGTCCCGATACAGCGATTAACACAACGCTATTTACAAGAAGTGATACAATCCATCTCATTTTCTTACACATCCTTTTGACATATATATTTCATCATACGCTAATAGATAATAAACGCAAGTATCATACAAACACTTATATCAATTTATTCTACTCTTCATGCTTGTATACCTACTAACATTTCCCCAGCAAAATAAGGGCCACACCATCTATGTTCATGAGTTTTCACAAAGGTCCAAGTGAAATCTTTGTCTACAATATAGATATCACCTTTATATGTATCATCCGTCTCCCGTAATATATCATCCATATGTAATAAACTCGCATCCGTTATTAGTATGACTTCCTCACAATGTTGATAGAATATGTAACAATTCTTTTTCACTACATTATGAAACGCGTTCTCCGCTTCTTTCCCATCTAAACACTTCTTTTTCTCATAACTAAATATGTGCCAAAGATACCCACATGCATACTTATCTCCATACAGAAAGATGTCTTCCTTTTCCTCATCACTTACATGATTTGCAAAGTTATCCTCCCAGCGCTTGCGAAAATATACACCCCAACTTTGAAACTCTCTTACTTTCATATTTTTCTTTCTTAAACCATCTACAAACTCCATCTTCTCCCCCTATGAACGAAAAACCGAGTGTCATTTCCACTCGGTTTTTCGTAATACACTTATTGTGATAATTCTACTTCTTTTATTTTTTCTTTCATTCTCGCTTTATCACGAACTAAAATCTCTTTTAAATACTTACCTGTATACGAGCGCTCTTCTTTCACTACTTGCTCTGGCGTTCCGGAAGCAACGATTTGCCCACCTTTATCTCCGCCCTCTGGTCCAAGGTCAACGATATAATCAGCTGTTTTAATTACATCTAAATTATGTTCAATAACAAGAACTGTCTCGCCACTTTCAACAAGGCGTTGCAGCACTTCTAGAAGACGCGCGATATCATGGGCATGCAAACCAGTCGTTGGCTCATCTAAAATATATAACGTACGCCCAGTAGAACGACGGTGTAATTCAGAAGCTAATTTCACGCGCTGTGCTTCTCCTCCAGATAACGTCGTAGCTGGCTGCCCTAATTTCATATAACCAAGCCCTACATCTACAAGCGTTTGAAGTTTACGCTTAATTTTTGGGATATTAGCGAAGAACTCTACTCCATCTTCAATTGTCATCCCTAACACTTCAGAAATGTTCTTATCTTTATACTTCACTTCTAACGTTTCGCGGTTATAACGTTTACCATGACAAACTTCACACGGAACGTATACATCTGGTAAGAAGTGCATTTCGATTTTAATAATTCCATCACCACGGCACGCTTCACAACGTCCACCTTTTACATTAAAGCTGAAACGTCCTTTTTGATATCCGCGCACTTTCGCTTCATTCGTTTGTGCAAACACATCACGAATATCATCGAATACACCTGTATACGTCGCTGGATTAGAACGTGGTGTACGCCCGATTGGCGATTGATCGATATCGATTACTTTATCTAAATGCTCAAGACCTTTAATTTCTTTATGAGTACCTGGCTTCGCTTTCGCTTTATATAACTTTTGCGCTAATGATTTATATAGTACTTCATTAATCATCGTACTTTTACCGGAACCAGATACACCCGTTATCGCTACAAACGTACCAAGCGGGAATGACATCTTTGCATTCTTTAAGTTATTCTCTTTTGCACCGACAATTTCCACTTTACGTCCGTCACCTTTACGTCTTTCAAGTGGAACCGGAATAAACTCTTTACCGCTTAAATACTTCCCTGTTAGCGAATTCTCATCTTGCATCACTTCAGCTGGTGTACCCGCTGATACAACTTGGCCACCGTGAATACCTGCACCAGGTCCGATATCAAGTAAATAATCAGCAGCCATCATCGTGTCTTCATCATGCTCAACGACAATTAACGTATTTCCTAAATCGCGCATTTCTTGCAACGTACGAATAAGACGATCGTTATCGCGCTGATGCAAACCGATTGAAGGCTCATCAAGAATGTAAAGTACGCCAGTAAGACGAGAACCGATTTGTGTCGCTAAACGAATACGCTGCGCCTCACCACCTGATAAAGTTCCTGCAGCACGACTTAACGTTAAATAGTCTAAACCGACGTTCACTAAGAATCCAACGCGCTCCTGGATTTCTCTTAAAATTAAATGAGCAATTGTTCGTTGTTTCTCCGTTAGCTCCACATTCGAGAAGAATTCCTGTACTTCTTGAACAGAATACTTCGTTACATCAGCAATCGTTTTATCACCAACGAAAACAGCTAAACTCTCAGGCTTTAAGCGTCCACCTTTACACTTCGGACAAGCTTGCTCTGCCATATACTTTTCCATTTGCTCACGGACATAATCAGAACTCGTTTCACGATAACGACGTTCGATATTTGGAATAACACCTTCAAATAAAATCTCATTTTCCTTTACTTGACCAAATTCATTTACATAGCGGAAATAAACTTTCTCTTCACCGCTTCCGTACAACACTTTATCAAATAAATCTTTCGGTATATCTTTCACAGGCATATCCATATCAACGCCGTAATGATTACATACAGATTGTAAAAGCTGTGGGTAATATTGTGAGCTTGTCGGCTCCCAAGGCGCAATCGCATGTTCATTTAATGATAAATCCCAATTCGGAATGACAAGTTCTAAATCCACCTCTAACTTTGAACCAAGTCCATCACAAGAAGGACACGCCCCGAATGGACTATTGAATGAGAACATGCGCGGCTCTAATTCTCCGATTGAAAAGCCACAATGCGGACAAGCATGATGTTCACTAAATAGAAGTTCCTCTTCTCCCATTACATCAATTAACACTCGGCCCCCGCCAAGCTTTAATGCACTTTCAAGTGAATCCGCAAGACGGCTTGCAATCCCTTCTTTTACAACAATACGGTCAATTACAACTTCAATAGAATGCTTCTTATTTTTATCTAACGCAATATCTTCAGATACATCAAGCATTTCACCATCAACACGTACACGAACATATCCTTGCTTCTTAATGTCTTCAAGCACTTTCACATGTGCACCTTTACGCCCAGAAACGATAGGAGCTAACACTTGTAATTTCGTACGTTCAGGATATTCAAGTACACGGTCTACCATCTGCTCTACTGTTTGTGATGTAATTTCAATACCATGATTCGGACAAATTGGCGTACCAATTCGCGCAAATAATAAACGTAAATAATCATAAATCTCCGTTACCGTTCCAACTGTTGAACGTGGATTACGACTCGTCGTTTTTTGATCGATTGAAATCGCTGGTGACAATCCTTCAATCGTATCTACATCCGGCTTATCCATTTGTCCTAAAAACTGACGCGCATACGCAGATAACGATTCTACGTATCTGCGCTGCCCTTCTGCATAAATCGTATCAAACGCTAATGATGATTTCCCTGAACCAGACAATCCCGTCACAACAACAAGCTGATTTCTCGGAATGGTTACATCAATATTTTTCAAATTATGTGCTCTAGCACCTTTTACGACAATAAAATCCTTGCTTATGCTCACTCTGTTCACCCTTCCGCTTTTAATTCTAATAGTAAATCTCTTAATTCAGCTGCACGCTCGAAATCTAACGCTTTTGCTGCTTCTTTCATCTCTGCTTCCATCTTCGCAATTGTCTTTTCACGCTCTTTTTTCGTCATCTTCTTGGCTGGTACTGCTTCATATGTTTCCGGCTCTTCAGCAGCTGTCGTTGCACGGATAACATCACGCACGCCTTTTTGAATCGTTTTCGGCGTAATACCATGCTCTTTATTGTAAGCTTCTTGTATAGTACGACGACGTTGTGTTTCTTCAATCGCAATTCCCATCGATCTCGTTATACGATCTGCATACATAATAACGCGGCCGTTTTCATTACGTGCTGCACGACCAATTGTTTGAATTAATGAACGCTCTGAACGCAAGAATCCTTCCTTATCAGCATCTAAAATAGCTACAAGTGATACTTCTGGAATATCTAATCCTTCTCGTAATAAGTTAATACCGACAAGTACGTCAAACTTACCAAGGCGAAGGTCACGGATAATTTCAATACGTTCTAACGTTTTAATTTCAGAGTGGAGATAGTTCACTTTAATTCCTACATCTTTTAAGTAGTCTGTTAAATCCTCTGACATTTTCTTCGTTAAAGTCGTAATTAATACACGTTCATTTTTTGCAATGCGATCTTGAATTTCTCCTAATAAATCATCAATTTGCCCTTCAATTGGTCGTATATCAATTGGTGGATCTAAAAGCCCTGTTGGACGAATAATTTGTTCTATTACCTCCGGTGCCTGCTCTAACTCGTACGGTCCTGGCGTTGCCGAAACGTAAATAACTTGATTCGTTTTCCCTTCAAACTCATCAAACGTAAGCGGTCTATTATCTAAAGCTGATGGCAAACGGAACCCATGATCCACAAGTACTTGCTTACGTGCTTGGTCCCCGTTATACATCGCTCTTACTTGTGGTACTGATACGTGTGACTCATCCATAACAATTAAGAAATCTTCCGGGAAATAGTCTATTAACGTATATGGCGTTGCCCCCGCCGGACGAAGTGTTAAATGACGGGAATAATTTTCAATCCCTGAACAAAAGCCCATCTCACGCATCATTTCTAAATCATAACGTGTACGTTGCTCTATACGCTGCGCTTCTAACAACTTGCCATTATCATTTAATTCCTTTAAACGCTCTTCTAATTCTTTTTCGATATTTTCAATAGCGACCTTCATTTTTTCCTCACGTGTAACGAAGTGAGATGCTGGGAAGATTGCTACATGATCACGTTCTGCTAATACTTCACCTGTTAACGCATTTACTTCGCGAATACGATCGATTTCATCGCCGAAAAATTCAATTCGAATACAATGCTCATCAAGTGATGCTGGGAAGATTTCAACTACATCTCCGCGCACACGGAATGTACCACGCTTGAAATCAATGTCATTACGTCCATACTGTACATCAACAAGTTCACGAAGCAATTGATTGCGGTCCTTTTCCATACCAACTCTAAGTGAAACAACTAACTCGCGGTATTCTTCTGGAGAACCTAAACCATATATACACGAAACACTCGCAACAATAATCACATCATCCCGTTCAAATAGTGCAGATGTTGCTGAGTGACGCAATTTATCGATTTCATCATTAATCTGCGCATCTTTTTCAATAAACGTATCTGTTTGCGGCACATACGCTTCTGGCTGATAATAATCGTAATAACTAACAAAATATTCAACTGCATTATTCGGAAAAAAATCTTTCAGCTCACTATATAACTGTCCTGCTAACGTTTTATTATGAGCCATGACAAGTGTTGGCTTCTGCACCTCTTTAATGACATTTGAAATCGTAAATGTCTTACCCGTTCCTGTCGCTCCAAGCAACACTTGCTTTTTCTTTCCACTATTAATTCCCTCTACAAGCTTCTCTATAGCTACCGGCTGATCACCTTGCGGGGAATACGCTGAGATAATTTCAAATTGATGTTCCAAACAAAACCGACCTCCTCGTAAAAAATCTGTATTCCCATTTTACCACGAATGCTCATAAAAAAACCAAGAAAACGAACAGATATTCGGTAAAACTTTCGACAATATATACATAGAAAAAGGAAGGAGCCAAAACTTCCTTCCTCTACTAACTCTATTTTTTAGGTACATATAATAAATCATATCCATTGCGCCCATTTTCATTCACACAGTCTATTAACCTATAAGCCGTTTGTAATTCACGCTGCTCTTTAACAATCCTTTTACAGCTATCTTCATCTATATCTGTATGATTACCAGCAAATCGATCTTGCCTATTATCTAATATACGAATTATATCTGTCCCACTATAATCTAACGTTTGAAAAACTGGATCACCTTCATGTGTATAATGTACAATTCTTATTTTATCAACTTCCCCTTGTTCCACATTCAAAACGAACTTTTCAAATTTATCTAGATTAGAAATTTCTGTTCCCTTTACAACAACATCATTCTTCTTATCAATTGTAATGTTAGGTTGTGAGCATGCTACTAAACTAAAGAGAAATAAGCATATAAAACCTGTTTTTCCTATTGTTACCCTCTCCTATACAAACTATTGGTATACTAGAAAAAGCTACTTTCCTCTACGAAAGTAGCTTCTCTTTTCCTTTCTCCTTCTTCGGGAAAAGAACATATGAAAACGAAATAACTGTATCCACTAAAAGTATAATCGCCCAAACTTGACTAACGCGATTAGCTGTTTTATTTAAAATAATCCCCGTTTCTAACCAATTATGCCATTGTTCAAACGGGACAAAACCGTACAGGAAGAAAAAGAAAATATGCACAACAACGAATAAAACAAGATGCAATACCCAATTTTTTATTTCTTGCTTCGCATAGGCCATACCTGTTAATTCTACCTGTTCTTCGATAATAGGCGCTGGTTCATTTCGCCATTTCGCAACTAGCTTTTGTACAAATATATCAAGCTTCTTCAAATCTTTTTTCCCGTAGAAGACCGCATACAATAAAATAATTACAGTAATAATTTGAAAGTTAGAGAACTTCCCTGTTTGATAATAGTCCACTACCCCTAAAGTTAAAATAAACACTTCATTTACGAGGATTACAATCCCCATAATAAAGCTCGCCTTCTTCAAACGGAATCCGTAACGAAGTAGAAAGAAACCGATAGCCGATAACCAAAATACAATCTCTGCCCCAATTAAAAAGTACCAACGATATTCTGCAAGTATACTCATTTATCCCTCTCCTTTTCATCATATATACGAAAAGCTTCATCCATCATATATAATAAAAGTTCTTCTTCAATTGGATACATGCTCATTTTCTGTGAATCTTCCTTCGATTTTCTAACTTCCCATAACTTATCTAAAAACGCTTCATCACCATTGGCCATTTCTAAACACTTCTGCATTAATCTCTTCGTTGCCCCTTGTACCTCATCACTCGCGGCTTCTTTGCCGTTTTTCATAAAAGTACGTAATTGCTTTAATAAATCTACCCATTCTAAAACATTCGGATCTTCTTCACTCATATTTGGCAAGTTATGAAGCAATTTTTGTTCTTCCTTTGAAAATACTTCATTTTGAAATATTTCACGTATACGAGACGACTGTTTCGAAAGTTGAATGAGTTCAAACATAACTTTCCAATCAAGTTCTCCCTCCACATCCACCGAATAAACAACAGCTTGTAAAACACGCTCCATTCGATTAAATTTCTTTTGTTCTTCCTGTACAAACCGAAGTTGTTTCTCAAGAGAACCCTTTAAGTTAAGCTCACCTTTTACTAACATATTCACAGCCTCTTTCAATGAAAAGCCCATTTCCTTTAAAAATAAAATTTGCTGCAGCCGTATTACGTCAGCTTCACTATATAAACGATGTCCACCTTCAGTCTTCCCGCTCGGCTTTAATAAATCTATTTGATCATAATAACGTAATGTACGTACTGTTATCCCTGTCTCTTTCGTCAATTGTTGTATTGAAATCACTACCATCACCTCTTCCCCTTCATTATAAAAGATGACGTTACGTAACTTTCAAGACTTTTGTAAAAAAAATACAAAAAGCTATTTATACTCTTTGTATAAACAGCTTTTACGGAAATAATCCCTTTTGTATAGCGCGCCCACAAAATAAAATAAGTGCTCCAACGACAACACTCGTTGCTGTTTTATGATAATGAGCTGAAACTAATAAATAATATGATAAACCTACAGTACCGAGCATAATACAAATGCTTGGCACTGGATAACGAGAGAAGTTCTGCATTCCCCAAAACAAAGCAAAAATAGCCGTAGCGACACATAACACCGGTAATCCCATCCCAGTTCCCCTTTTTCTATCTATTCCTTGTTGCTAACACACTCGTCGATGCCATACTTATTAATAGACCAAAAATAGCAATGTATAATAACTCATTTACATGTACTACTGGCCTATCTACATACTTATTTACACAAAGATATATAATGAACAAGAACACGAAGCTTGTAATACTAATCGTAAAATATGACTTCATCTTGTTCACAACTCGCTCATCAATCGACGGTACTCCCTCTTCTTTCAAACGCTTCTGTTCTCTATATTCCGCAATACTATATAAAATGATTAGTGCTACATTCGATATAAAAATAGTTCCCCACGAAATGCTTAAAATCATTAAACTCACATTTAAAACAAGACCCGCTAAAAACAAACTTCCTATGAACCGTATAACATCTTGCTTACTCATACATGATCGACCTCTTTTTGATTTCTATATTTCCACTTCGGCCAATAGTTCACAAGAAAATACACCCACTGCCCTAGTACAAATAAAACAAACGGCATACCAGCATTTCCATCAACAATTAAATTATATAAACTCCATATCGCTAAACTAATCGTAAAAAATACCCCTACATATTTAAACGCTTTATCCGACTGAAATCTCTCAAACTCATCTTGCATTTTTCATTCCTCCTATCTCTATGCCCGTTTTCCTATCATGACTCCTATGATGAGACTACCCGCAAATAAGGAACTACATATCATAAATATTTCTTGCACTGGTATAACAGCTCTGCCTATCGCTTTACTCGCAACAATATAAACAATAAGCAATAGAAACGCGAATACAAATGAGACATTTACATACTTTTTTATGTTTTCATTTACTCGCTCATCTATATCTGGAAGTTCTTCTTTTTTGTGCTTACGCTTTTTGTAATACGAATACACTATCAAAAATACAATTGCTAAAACGTTACTCACTACGAGCGATAATATTGGTATAGCCGGATTCATAATATGAACTACAATGTCTCCCAAAAACAATCCAAAAGTCGCACCGATAAATAACTTTTTAGTATCGTTCATTTTTTCTCCCCTTACTCTAGCGTAAATATTTCCTCCACCTTCACCCCAAAATATTTGGCGATTTTTAGGGATAACTCTAGACTCGGGTTATAATGATGGTTTTCAATCGCCACAATCGTCTGCCGCGTCACCTGCATCGCCTTTGCCATTTCAACTTGCGTTATATGATGTTGCTTTCTTAACTCTTTTATTTTATTTTTCACACCCATAGGCTCCACCTTCGAAAGTAAAGATATCTTTACTTTAATTATAAATATTTTCCAGTTATAAGTAAAGATATCTTTACAAATTTTAGAAAAACGTTTCACTGATCACCTTCTCTAACAAAGTACAAGCATAATTCAATTTATATCACCTATTTTTTTAATATATCGACACCCGTAGCACTATAAACATAAAAAAAGCTGTCCCAAAATATCTTTTGGAACAGCTTCTTCGCCCTACTACATAAATCCTAATACATATACAAGAACGTATCCAAGAATAGAAAGGAAAACCGAGCCGATCAGCCCCGCCACGAATGCCTTACTTCCTAACTTACGGAACGTTTTAAACTCTACATTTAAACCAAGACCCGCCATCGCCATTGCAATAAGCATGTAAGCAATGACAACAATATATCCAGCGACAACTTCTGGGATAATCCCGAGCGAATGCACTGCACTCATCGCTAAAAATCCGAAGATGAACCACGGAATTGGAAGGTCACGCCACGATTTTTTTTCCTCGCTGCCTTCACTCTTACCAAACCATAATCCAATTAAAATCGCTACTGGCACAAGCATTGCAACGCGCGTTAATTTCACGATAACTGCGATGTCTACAGCCGTACTTCCTCCTGGCGCCGCAGCTGCGATGACATGAGCGATTTCGTGCAGCGTCGCACCTGAGAATACACCGTAACCGTACGGTGAGAAGCCAAGCACTGGGTATAATAGCGTATAAATAAGTGTAAATATTGTACCTAAAATTGCAATAATTGCTGCCCCAACTGCCGTTTCTTCATCCTTCGCTTTCACTTGCGGTGCAATTGCCACGACCGCAGCCGCGCCGCAAATTGCTGTTCCACACGCTGTTAAAATTCCGAGTTTCTTTTCTACCTTAAATACTTTCGTTAGCCCATATACAACGAAAATCGTAAATGTAATAACAACGGCAGCGATGACCAATACTTTCGGCCCTGCCTTCGCAATATCAACAAGATTTAACCGCATTCCAAGTAAGATAATCCCAAAGCGCAGCAACTTCTTACTCGCAAAGTTCGTTCCGGCAATCGCATCATGAGGAACTCCAATTGCCGCACGCCAAACCATCCCAATTAGAATAGCAATCACTAATTGTCCCATAATATTTAAAAATGGAAGCTCTGCTAAATATTTCGCAGCAATTGCGATTAATAATGTAATCCCAATTCCTTGTGAAAATCCAAAGCCCTTCTTCTTTTGTATAACAAGTGTTTGTTCCACTTTGTACCACTCCAATAATCGTATTGGAACATGCATGTTCTTTCTACTTACATTATAAGAGAGTTTCTATAATAAGTTTAATATCAATATTGAATCTCTATCATCAGAAATACTTATGATAAGATGATAGAAAAAGAAAGGAGCCCATTACATGAACGTAGACATTTTAAAAATATTTGTTACTGTCGTTGAACAGAAGCATTTCTCCCGTGCAGCAGAATTATTAAACCTTTCACAGCCTGGCGTAAGTATGCATATACGCAACTTAGAAAACGAATTTGGCACTACTCTTATTCAGCGCTCCCCAAAGCACGTCCAAGTGACGGAGGCTGGAAACATATTATATATACATGCAAAACAAATGCTCTCTCTTTATGAAGATGCTAAGCAAGAAATTAACGAGCTACATAACGTTGTAACAGGAACTCTTCGCATCGGTGCTAGTTTTACAATTGGCGAATACTTACTTCCAAAAATACTGGCTAACTATGCGAATGAAAATCCACACGTTGAAGTTCATACCTTTATCTCAAATACAGAAGACGTTTTGCAAAGCCTTCGCTCTAATCAAATCGATATCGGCTTAGTGGAAGGGCAAGTCGTATACGCCGACGTGGACGTTGAAACGTTTATGCAAGATGAAATGAAGCTCGTCGTCCCGCCAAATCATCCACTGCTCCGCACAAATGAAATAAATGAAAGCACACTCCAAGATCAAGTATGGGTATTAAGAGAAAGTGGTTCTGGAACACGTGCTTATAGTGACCGCTTTATTCATCAACACCATTTAAAATTGAAGCGCTTCTTTACATTCAGTAGTATCCAAAGCGTGAAAGAAGCAGTTAGTGCCGGGCTTGGCATCGCTATACTTTCTGATTGGACTGTACGGAAAGAGTTACTGGCAAAAGAGCTATTCCACGTCGAAGTTCCAAATGAACAACTCATCCGTCCATTCTCCATCGTGCGCGGCAAATACTTCATCCCGTCTAAAGCTATTCAGGTGTTTTTAAATCATGTAGACTCTTTTGCGAAAAAACAGCATTGACCTTCACATTAGTGTGAAGGTTTACAATACATGTAAAAGGAGTGAAACACATTGCGAATTGGAGAGTTATCAAAAGAAACCGGGGTTAGCGAAAGATCACTAAGACATTATGAAGAAAAGGGATTACTCCCTTCTAAGCGCCTCGCAAATGGCTACCGTGACTTTGATGAAAGTGCCATCGAAAAAGTGGAGCTTATTCAAATGTACTTACAAATTGGCTTAAATTTAGAAGAGACGGCAAGGATGCTGCGCTGCCTCGAAATAGAGCCGCACCTGTACGAAAATCCTTGCAGCAGTATCCTTACGCTTTATGAAGATAAACTTAATGAAGTAACGAAGCAAATCTCATTACTTTCTAGCATTCAAACGAATTTGCAAAAACACGTTTCACTCCTAAAGCAAACAAAAGAAAAGGGATGATTACATGTTTGTTATACATGGCAGTTCAAGACAAAACGGAAATACAGAAGCTTTAACACATATGGTGATTGATGGAATTGAAACAGAACAAATTTACTTGCGTGATCATATCGTCCACCCAATCATAGATCAGCGCCATGATGCAGAAGGATTCCAACCTGTAAATGATGACTACGAGCAGTTAATCGAGCTTATGTTAGAGCACGACACAATTATCTTTGCTACACCGCTATACTGGTATGGAATGAGCGGTCATATGAAAAACTTCGTCGATCGCTGGTCACAAAGCTTACGCGATACATCCCTTCATTTCAAAGAAAAAATGAAAGGTAAAAAAATGTACGTTGTCATCGTTGGCGGAGACAATCCAAAGCTGAAAGCATTACCGCTTATTGCTCAGTTTCAATATATCTTTGATTTTGTTGGTTCATCATTTGAAGGGTATGTTATTGGGGATGCGAATGGACTAGATGAAATCAAAGACGATGCAGAAGCGCTAGCAAAGGCACAATTGTATAATAATGAATTCAAAAATAGCAAATAGAAATAAGTTTGACAAACTATTTAGACTTAGCAACGCAAGAAGAACTAGAAATCATGTTACAAGAATATCCTGGCACAATACTTTTCATTAGCCATGACCGTGCCTTCATTCGTTCTGTTGCAGACCATATTCTACAAGTAGATGAGAGTGAACCAAGAGTATTCCACGGTAATTACGAGCAATACAAAAAAAAAGAACAACCGATGCTTCTGTAAACGTTACTGAACAAGAATTATTACGATTACAAACAAAATTAACAGAAATCATCGGCCGAATCTCCATACCAAATCATCACGATGACATCACATCTCTCGAACAAGAATACGAAACATTATTAGTGCAAATCCGAAAATGTAAAGAAGCGCTCTAATGTCTTCCCTATATATCAACAAGGCCTTCCGCATTTCCCAAGAAATATTGAAACTTCGACATAGAATAGCATTAATAAAAGTGAAAAGCCGTGCAGTTCACATCAGCACGGCTTTTCACTTTAAATACGGACAGCAGTCCCGCTCACTGCAACCATTAGCATCCCTTCGCGAACTACTTCGTAATCCACGTCAATACCAACAATTGCATTTGCATTTTTTTGTCTTGCGAAAGTTTTCATCTCTTCCATTGCGATGTCGCGTGCTTCTTTCAATTTACTTTCATAAGCACCCGCACGACCGCCGACAACGTCACGGACAGAGGCAAAAAGGTCACGAACGATATTCGCGCCCATAATCGCTTCTCCATTGACGATATCAATGTACTCAATAATTTCTTTTCCTTGAATTGTAGACGTTGTTGTTACAATCATACTTTATAGCCTCCCATATGAGATTTCCATCTACTTATATGATGTGCTAATTCAGTAGAAATTATATTTACGAACTGAACTGTGCTTCGTATAACCTGCTGTATCCTCCGCCTTGCTCAATTAATTCATCATGTGAACCTTGTTCTGCAATACCATCTTTATTTACAACGACGATACGATCTGCATTTTTAATCGTTGCAAGTCTGTGAGCGATAACTAATGTTGTACGGCCGACAGATAGTTCAGCAAGTGATTTTTGAATCGCAAGTTCCGTCTCTGTATCTAATGCGGAAGTCGCTTCATCTAATATTAAAATTGGCGGGTTTTTCAAGAACATACGAGCAATCGCTAGACGTTGCTTCTGTCCACCAGAAAGTTTCACACCACGCTCACCGATAACGGTATCTAAACCGTCTGGTTGTGAGTAAATTAAGTCTTCTAACTGCGCACGTTTTACTGCCTGCCAAATTTCAGCTTCTGACGCCTTTAAGTTTCCGTAAGCGATATTTTCACGAATCGTTCCTGAGAATAAGAACACATCTTGCTGCACAATTCCAATTTGCTTACGAAGTGAAGATAACGTCATATCTTTCGTATCAATACCATCAATTTGAATCGATCCAGACGATTGTTCATAAAAACGTGGTAATAGACTACATAACGTCGTTTTTCCAGCTCCTGATGGTCCTACGAAAGCAACTGTTTCACCTGCATGTATTTTCAAACTAATATCATTTAAAATCGGTTCTTTATTTTCATATCCGAATGTAATGTTCCTATATTGAATATCACCATGTACATGTTTAACTTCCATCGCATCTTTAGAGTCTACAATATCTGGCTCTGTTTCAAGAAGCTCTACATACCTCTTAAAACCAGCGATTCCTTTCGGATAGCTTTCGATTACCGCATTAATTTTTTCAATTGGGCGGAAGAAAATATTCGTTAATAGAACGAATCCGATAAATCCACCGTACGTTAATTCACCTTGCAGAACAAACCATGTACCGCATATTAAGACGAAGAGTGTTACGAGACGCATGAGCATATAACTAATCGATGAATTTAACGCCATAATTTTATACGCCATTAATTTCGTTGTACGGAAACGAGTATTGTTTACAGCAAATTGCTCTTTCTCAAACTTTTCATTTCCGAATGCTTGTACAACACGGATACCGCCAACGTTGTTCTCAATACATGCATTGAAATCAGCAACGTCTGAGAATAGACGTCTAAACGTACCTGTCATTTTTTTATTGAAGTAAAGTGCCAACCATAATAGGAATGGAATGACGAAGAACGTTAATAACGCTAACTTCCAGTTGATCATCATCATAAATGAGAAGGCCCCAACTAAAGTCATAACAGCGATAAATAAATCTTCTGGCCCATGGTGAGCAATTTCCCCAATTTCCATTAAGTCGTTTGTAAGACGTGAAATTAAATGACCTGTTTTATTATTGTCAAAAAATCTGAATGATAGCTTTTGAATGTGATCAAATAATTTCTGCCTCATATCCGTTTCAATGTTAACACCAAGCATATGTCCCCAATATGTAACGACATATTGTAAGCCTGCATTTAAAATATACACTGCAAGTAAACCGAAACAAGCCCATAAAATAAGCGTCCAGTTTTGTCCTGGCAATAACTTATCAATAAATTGATTTACGATAAGCGGGAAGCCAAGTTCTAGTAACCCCGCGACAACTGCGCAAGAAAAGTCGAGTATAAATAAACCTTTATACGGTTTATAGTAAGAAAAAAATTTACGTAGCATATCTTCCCTCCATTTTCCAAAATTAAAAAGACTCCCTAAATGATAACCATTATCAAATAATTATTCAAGTTATCCGTCTATGAAACTAAAAAGAATATTTGCGATAGTTGTCGTTTTTTGCCGGAAAGTCGATATATTTGAATAATCACCGATATAAATTTCATTTACTACTAATCCCGCCCCCCACAACCAAAAAGGGTATCACCACAAGGTGATACCCTTTCTTCTATTACATCGCTTCCGAATCCCACTCATGCTCCTGCTGAACAAACACAATTCCTAATTCGTGATGTCCTCCGGCGTATAATGCCGTTTGAGCAAGACGAAGCTCTCCATTTGTATCTAATACTTCTAACTTACAAAATGCTCCTGTCGTCTTCGTTTGAAGCGCATCATAAAACTCCTCAGCGCTTCCTGGAATGACTCCATTTACTTTCGTAATTACTTCTCCAGGCAGTAAATTCAGCTCTGCCCCAATTGTATTCGGGATTGTATCTAATACAACAAGCCCATCATTACGTGCAGCGAAGTACGCCGGTCTTGTCTCATCAGCAATTTTTTCTTGCATGGAAATTGTGAAACGCCCAAGCATTGCGACTCCCATTGCGATAATGGCAAGTACGTGCCACCAATAACTTGCAATTCCTAAAACAAGTACAATTCCTGCTAATCCGTAGACACGTCTTCCTGTAAATAATAAAGCTTCCGTTGGCTCATAACTTCTAATCTTTCTCATAAATCCAATTAAAAATGGAACGAGGAATAGAGAATAAGTATCTGAACCGATTGAAACGACAGGCCACCATGAAATAAACTGCGTTACTGCATCACCTGGTACAAGAATAAAAATAGGCACAACCCATAAACGCTTTGATTCGTGTAAACCAATCTTTAGCCCACGCTTACCCTTCCTAATCTTCGGCGTAGAATATCCTACTGCATTTTTAGAAATCAACAAGCCCTCTACAACAAGCATGACGCCTAGTAAAATAGCAAGAGATACAATCGTACTCTCTTCACCTTCTCCAAGCTGTAAGAAGGAAACTGGTAGCTTAGAAGATAATAGAACGCATACAATTGCGATACTAAATGTATAAGCTGCTGATAAATATCGATACATAGCAGTTAATCCAAATAATAACGTCCAAAGTAAGATGACCCATAAGCTCGCTTTGGAAACAACAAGGCCAAGTCCAATTGTAATAATAGATACGATTAATCCGTATCCAACTCCCGCAAATAGAGATGTTCGCAGTTCAAACCAAACATCATAAACTTTAAAGGAAAAATCCTTTCGTTCTCGTAACATACGTAAGTATCCAACGAAGATACTACTTATTAAAAATACATAGACAGCAGGGTGTAAGAAAAAACGTCCAACTGCCCGCATTATTTCAAAAATCCATGCCTCCACGAACCCATTCACCACCATTTATATCATTCTTTCTTTTTATATTATCATAACTGGACAAACGTTTGTTTAACACAAAAAAATACAGGCAGCAAACTACCTGTATTTCTTTTTATCCCGCTTTAATGGGCAGTAAGACCCCCACCTCAAAATTCAGCGAAAGCAAAGAGTTTAGGTGGGGGATCAACTGCCCATAAAAGTCCGATTGGTGAGGGCTAATAATCAGTGGGGGATGAAGAAAACCCCCACTGATTAAAGTTTCACTTTATTTCGCTATTAATTTTAATGCGGACTGTAATTGTAGATCATTTTCTCCAGAACGGATTTTTTCAATAATTTTAGTTTGAATCGCCTCAGCTGTCTTTTTATCCAGCTGTCCCGTCGCTTCCATCTCATTCGCATTTTGGAATGCTTTCAGCGCTGATTCTGTCTCTTTACTAAAGTATCCATCTTCACGCCCCGGTACATATCCTAAACTCTTAAGCATTTCTTGCGCGTGTTTTACTTGCACATCATTTGAATTGTATGAAAGTGTTTTTTCAATTTGAATTGGTGTCGCATGATAATAATCTGGTTGCTTCACTTCTATTGTTGGCGCGATTCCTTTTTTATGAATCCAGTTTCCATCCGGTGTTAACCATTTAAACATCGTTAATTTAATGTTGCTGCCATCTTTAAATGGAACGGCTTGCTGAACAGTACCTTTACCAAACGTTTTTTCACCAATTAAATCGTATCCTTCTCCCTCTTTTAGCGCACCCGCTAAAATCTCTGAAGCAGAAGCACTTCCGTTATCAATTAATACTGAAATTGGATATGGCTTTTTCTCTTTCAGTTCCGTAGAGAATTTCTTTTTCTCACCATTTCGTTGCTCTACTTGTAGCATCGGCTTTTTATCCGTCATAATTTCCCCTAGTATCTCTTCTACACTATTTAAGTAGCCACCAGGATTACCACGCACGTCAATAACTAAGCCTTTTATGTTTTTCTTCTCTAACTCTTTTAACTGATCCTTAAATTCTTTCGCCGTATTTTCAGCAAAAGAAGTGATTTGCATATAACCGATATCTTTTCCGCTCTCTTGTTTCACAGAACTAAACACCGTAAAGATTGGAATTTTTTCACGCTTAATTTTAAATACAATCGGATCAGCCACTCCTGCACGCTTAATTTCAATCGCGACAGTCGTTCCTTTTTTACCACGAATCTTTAATACTGCTTCTTCACGTGATAAATCTTTCACACTATTTCCATCTACAGATAAAATTTGGTCATTCGGTTTAATTCCAATCTTTTCTGCCGGTGAGCCTTTAATTGGAGATACGATAATAAGCTTACCGTCCGTTTTGTTCACCTCAGCCCCGATCCCCTCTAGCTCAGGATCAAGTGATTCACTAAACTGTTTAGCCGTTTCTTTATCCATATACGTGGAATAAGGGTCCTTCAGCGTAGACAACATGCCTTGTATTGCACCTTCGACTAACTTGTCATCCTTCACGTCTTCCACATAACGTGAATCAATTAGTGCATACGCCTCATTAATTTTTGCCAAATTCCCTTGTGAGGTGCTAGCGTTTCCACTCGAAATTGTTTGCGTTACTTCTGCTGGGTTAACCCCAAATAAAGACATACCTGCAAACATTCCGCCAGCACCAATTAAAAATGCAACAACCATTCCAATAATTGCAACTCTACGTTTCAATGCGGAATTCCCCTTTCCAAAACACACAGGTGGTGTAGCAAAAGGCATCACACAGTGTGTGATGCCTTTACCTATTTCTACTATATGATAAGCTTGTACGAATTATGTTTGCAACTTTTTATACTTTTAAGAAGCGACGAATTGACATTACACTTCCCCACATACCGATTAAAGCCCCGATTAACACTAGTAAACCAGCTAATTGGAATACGAAAGGACTGTATGGTAGAAGTTCGAAAATTGTTCCGCCAAGTTTTTCGTTAAACACACTTTGTAGTGAATTATACGTAACTAGAATTAAGCCAATTGGAATAATTGATCCTAATACTCCTAGGAATAATCCCTCTAATAAGAACGGCCAACGAATAAACCAGTTTGTCGCACCTACCAATTTCATAATTTCGATTTCTGTACTACGAGCATAAATTGTAATTTTAATTGTATTAGAGATTAAGAACATCGCTGTGAATAAAAGACCTGCAATTAACGCAATCCCGATATTACGTCCTGTTTTTACAGTATCAAACAATTTTTCAACTTGCCCTTTACCATATTGAACATTACTTACAAACTGCATTTTCTCAATCTTTTTCGCGATTGTCGCTGTATCTGTTGGTTCTTTTGCTTTTACAATGAATACGTTTTTAAGTGGGTTATCTTGTTCAAATAACTCAAACGTTTTTCCACTATCACCTAAGCTTTTAATTAAGCGTTTTAGCTCTTCTTCTTTAGAAGAATATTTAATAGACTCTACTTTTGCAATCTTACTCATATCATCTTCTAATTTCTTTTGATCAGCTTCTTTTGCTGCTGGATCAATGTGTACACGAATTTCTACATCTTGCTCTACTTTCGTCGCAAAATGGTTCATATTCATAATCGCTGTTAAAAAGACACCTACAAGTAATAATGTAACTGTTACTGCACTAACAGAAGCAAACGTCATCCATCCGTTACGTGATAGATTCTTTACACCTTCTCGCAAATGTCGACTAAGGGTCTTAGCCTTCATATCCGTATCCTCCCTCAATCTCATCTCGAACAATTTTTCCGCCTTCAATCGCGATTACACGATGACGAATTGTATTTACGATATCTGAGTTATGTGTCGCCATAACAATCGTTGTACCACGCTCGTTAATACGCGTAAAAATCTTCATAATATCAAGAGCTGTTTCAATATCTAAGTTACCTGTTGGCTCATCGGCAATTACAACCTTTGGTCTATTAACAATTGCTCTCGCAATCGCAACACGTTGCTGCTCTCCGCCCGAAAGTTCACTTGGTAGTGCGTCTGCACGATCCTCAAGACCTACAAGACCTAAAACTTCTGTTACACGCTCACGAATGGCTTCTTTTTCTTCTTCAATTACTTCTAAGGCAAACGCAACATTCTCATATACCGTTAACTTAGGTAGTAATTTAAAATCTTGGAAAATTACGCCTAATTGACGACGGAAATATGGAACATCTCTTTCTGCTAATGTTTCAATAACAAGTCCATTTACATTAATTGATCCTGTAGATGGCTTCTCTTCACGATACATCATTTTAATAAATGTAGATTTCCCGGCTCCACTCGGTCCAACTACGTATACAAACTCACCTTGTTTAATGTTAACTGTGAGACCAGCAATGGCTTTCATACCATTCGGGTACTCCTTATAAACATTCGTCATTTTTATCATTATTTATCACCCAATACTTAATGATTTTTTTCGAAATACTTTTCTGTACATCTGAAAATAAAAGATAACCTTTTATTCTCGCTTAACCACTCTTGTTGAAGGTAGTCTACTTACAATCTTTTTATAAGCAATACTACTATGTAATATATTTCAGCAAAATTCTACAAACCCCATTGTAACATCAAACGGTTTCCAGTTCGGATACATTTTTGTTACAGTTATGTTACACCCCGAAAAAAGGAAACGAGTCGTCATAGTTCTTACCCAAAATCATTTTGGGATAAGATTATATAACCAACCCGTCCAGTTTACCTTTTTTATTTATGTTCAGCTAACCACTCAGCTACTTTTTTCGCATCCTCACCTTGAATGATTCCTGGTGACATGGAACCGCGACCTTTTTCAATAATCTTTTCAATCTCTGCTGCATCATATTTCTGTCCCACTTTTCGTAAATCCGGTCCAGTTGCTCCCGATAAATCTTTCGCGTGACAGCCTATACAACTTTTTTGGTAAATTTGCTCTGCGCTATCTGTGCTTGCAGATTGTTTCGAAGGCTTACTCTCTTCTTTATTTCCACATGCTCCTAAAGCAAAAACGACTGATGTTCCTAACGCAATAGCCAACAATTTCTTTTTCACTTTTATCGCTCCCCATTGTTGATATTCTTTTCATTCCTAACACACTCATTTTCATTATAAGCATTATCTTTATATAGAAAAACTAAGGTATATTTCATATTTTTCAAAAATACAGTAAGAACCCTGATAATATAAAGCTTTCATAAGTTGTTTCAATTCTGTGAACAACATAAAAACTTCTATAAAGAATTCTTGTTGAACAGAAAATCACAAAAGTTCTGTTCAAGTCTTACTCTATTACCACTCTGTTTTACTATTCTCTACTTTTTACAATACAATATACAACATTGTATGCTACATATAATCTCATCAAAAAGAGAAGTTGTCGTTTCCAACTTCTCTTCCTCTTTACTTCATCTATAGAAATAAAATCAAATTCTTTATATCCTCGATTATCCTCAGCATACGCCGACAACTTTGTTGGCTTTTTTTCGCTTATTAGATGCGAGAACGTAAGTAAGCATCAATAAATGGATCAATTTCTCCATCCATAACCGCTTGTACGTTACCAACCTCTGTATTTGTACGGTGGTCTTTCACAAGAGAATACGGGTGAAATACGTAAGAACGAATTTGGCTACCCCATCCGATTTCTTTTTGTTCACCGCGAATTTCATCTAACTCCGCTTGTTGCTCTTCTAATTTCTTTTGGTATAATTTCGCTTTTAACATTTTCATCGCGTGCTCACGGTTTTTAATTTGTGAACGCTCTGACTGACATGTTACAACTGTGTTTGTTGGTGTATGTGTAATACGAACTGCTGAGTCTGTCGTATTAATATGCTGTCCACCTGCACCACTTGCACGGTACGTATCAACTTTTAAGTCTTCTGAACGTATTTCGATTTCAACTTCATCATTGAACTCAGGTACAACTTCACAAGATACGAACGATGTATGACGACGGCCTGAAGAATCGAATGGCGAAATACGTACAAGACGATGTACACCTTTCTCTGCCTTTAAATAACCGTAAGCGTTATGACCTTTAATTAATAAAGTAACACTCTTAATACCAGCTTCATCACCTGGTAAGTAGTCAACCGTTTCTACTTTAAACCCACGTTTTTCAGCCCAACGTGTGTACATACGTAATAACATAGAACCCCAGTCTTGTGACTCTGTTCCACCAGCACCTGGGTGTAATTCTAAAATAGCGTTATTTTTATCATAAGGATCGCTTAGTAGTAACTGAAGCTCATACTCATTCATTTCTTGAATTAAGCCTTTCACTTCAGATTCAAGTTCCTCATGTAAATCTTCATCATACTCTTCTTTTAAAAGCTCATGCGTGATTTCTAAATTTTCGAATGTCTCATCTAACTGACGGAACTTTCCAACCATCTCTTTCAGTGCATTAGCTTCGTTAATTACAGCTTGTGCGCCTTGTTGGTCATCCCAAAATCCTGCACCCATCATTGTCTCTTCTAACTCTGCAATTTGTTTTTCCTTAGTAGGAAGGTCAAAGAGACCCCCTAAAAGCCGCTAATCTCTTAGCCATTTTCTCTAATTCTTGTCTAATTTCTACTAATTCCATTTCCTTCACCTCTATGTAATTGCTGTTACTTTCTTATGAGAACAAGGGAAACTCTCTCCACTTATGACGGAGAGAGTTTAAACTTTCTTAATTATACATTTTTGATGTAAAATTTTGCAAAGCAATCTGGGCTACCGCCCTGTATTACTTCCCGATACCACAGCAGTTTTTATATTTTTTGCCGCTACCACATTTACATAAATCGTTGCGGCCTACTTGTTCACCTTTTACAACTGGTTTTTTCTTCGCTTCTTCGCCATCGCTAGATGGATGAACAGCTTCACCTTGAACAACTTCTTGACGCTCTAAGTTTTGTTCAATTTCAGCTTTCATAATGTAACGAGAGATTTCCTCTTCAATAGAAGCAATCATTGACTCGAACATTGCAAATCCTTCCATTTGATACTCACGAAGTGGATCAATTTGACCGTAAGCACGTAAATGAATACCTTCACGAAGGTGATCCATCGCATCAATATGCTCTGTCCATTTCGTATCTACTACACGGAATACAACAACTTTTTCAAACTCACGCATTTGCTCTTCTGGCAGAAGCTTTTCTTTGTCGTTGTAACGCTCTATTAATTTCGCGATAATTGGCTCGCTCATTTCCTCTGGAGCAAGACGACGTAACTCTTCTTCTTTTATATCGCCTTCTTGCAGAAGGTTTGTATTTAAGTAGTCAACAAGACCTTTAATGTTCCAATCTTCTTCAATTTCCTCTTGTGTATGAAGCGCAACAGCACGTTCTACTGTAGATTTCATCATACCTTCAATAATACTGCGTAAGTTCTCAGAATCCATTACTTCTTGACGCTGTTTGTAAATAACTTCACGTTGCTGACGAAGTACATCATCGTACTGCAGTAACTGCTTACGTGCATCATAGTTATTTCCTTCTACACGTTTTTGTGCAGATTCTACCGCACGAGAAACCATTTTACTTTCAATCGGCTGTGAATCATCCATACCAAGACGATCCATCATCGCTTTCATATTGTCAGAACCGAAGCGGCGCATTAGTTCATCTTCCATAGACAAGTAGAACTGCGTTACACCAGGGTCCCCTTGACGACCAGCACGACCACGTAACTGATTATCAATACGACGGCTTTCGTGACGCTCTGTACCGATAACTGCTAGACCAACGTTTCTAATATCGTCTCCAAGCTTAATATCCGTACCACGACCAGCCATATTCGTCGCAATCGTTACAGCACCTTTCATACCAGCTTCTGCAATGATATCTGCTTCTCGCGCATGGTTTTTCGCATTTAAAATGTTATGGCGTACACCTTTACGTGTTAACATTTTTGAAATAAGCTCTGACGTTTCAATTGCAACTGTACCGACAAGAATAGGTTGCCCTTGTTTATGACGATTTACAATATCCTCAACAACTGCATTGAATTTGCCTTCCATTGATTTGAAGATTAAATCAGCACGGTCATCACGAATAATATCTTTGTTCGTTGGAATTACGATAACATTCATATTGTAAATACTACGGAATTCTTCTTCTTCCGTTTTCGCTGTACCAGTCATACCAGATAACTTTTCATACATACGGAAATAGTTCTGGAACGTAATTGTTGCGAGTGTCATACTTTCATTTTGAATTTCTACGCCTTCTTTTGCTTCAATAGCTTGGTGCAAACCTTCGCTATAACGACGACCTTTCATAAGACGACCAGTGAATTGGTCTACAATTACGATTTCGCCTTCTTGTACAACATAATCTGTATCAAGGTGCATGACAACGTGTGCACGGAGCGCCTGATTAATATGGTGAAGAAGTGCGACATGTTTTAAATCGAATAAGTTTTCAATATGGAAAGCTTTCTCTGCTTTCGTAATACCATCTTCAGTTAACATTACATTTTTCGTTTTCACATCAAATGAATACTCTTTTTCATTTTCTAATGTACGAACGAATGCATTTGCAAACATGTATAGCTCTGTTGATTTTTGAGCTTGTCCCGAAATAATAAGCGGCGTACGTGCTTCATCGACTAAAATAGAATCGACTTCATCGATAATAGCAAAATGAAGTGGACGCTGAACGCACTGTTCTCTATATAAAACCATGTTGTCACGTAAGTAATCGAACCCAAGCTCATTATTTGTGCTATACGTAATATCAGCAGCATAAGCCTCTTGTTTCTCTTCGCGTGACATGCTGTTTAAGTTAATTCCTACTGTTAAGCCTAGGAACTCATGAAGTTGTCCCATTTCGCTCGCATCACGTTGTGCTAAGTATTCATTGACTGTAACAACGTGAACACCTTTTCCTGTTAAAGCATTTAAATATACAGGTAATGTAGATGTTAATGTTTTACCTTCACCCGTTTTCATCTCAGAGATATTCCCTTCATGTAAGGCAATACCACCCATTAACTGCACGCCATACGGACGCATTCCAAGAACACGAGTCGCAGCTTCGCGAACAACTGCAAAAGCTTCTGGAAGTAGATCATCTACTGTCTCACCTTTTGTTAGACGTTCTTTAAATTCAAGCGTCTTTCCTTTTAATTGTTCATCTGTTAGTGGCTTAATAGATGATTCTAATGCATCAATTTGCTCAACTGTCTTCTGCATACGTTTAATTTGGCGTTGATTTACATCAAATACCTTTTTTAAAATACCGATCATAGGAAATACGCTCCTCTTTTTTATTAAAATAAAACTTCCGATTGTTTTTTCTTTTTCTATTACAATCAGTCGTTATAAAAATCAAATGTATGTTATGCCAATTTTTCTCCTAATTAAAAAAACTAAAATGTATATACCTAATGATAATTGTAACACTTGTCTTATAACTATGACAACAATCGGCCGAATGTCTCGTTCTAAATTAAGAAAACTTTTAAAACAAATCTATTTTCAGCAAAAAAAGCGCAGCCATTTCGGCTGCGCTTTTGAATTATTATTTAGTTTCGATTAAACCATATTTCCCATCTTTACGGCCGTATACAACATTAGTTTCATTTGTATCAGCATTTGTGAAGACGAAGAAATTATGTCCTAGCATATCCATTTGTAGGATCGCTTCTTCAACGTCCATCGGTTTTAAATCAAATCTTTTTGTACGTACAAGTTCTAATTCATCCTCTTCTACCGCATCCAGAACAGCTACTGCTTCTGGAAGGATAAAGTTCGTTTTCATAGAACCTTTCTCACGTAACTTACGATTTACCTTTGTTTTATGTTTACGAATTTGTCGCTCAAGTTTATCAACTACTAAATCGATAGCAGCGTACATATCGCTATTAGTTTCTTCTGCACGAAGTAATAAATCAGTAAATGGAATTGTTACCTCGACACGTTGCTTGTCAGAGTATACTTTTAAATTAACTTTAATCTCTGGGAATGTATCAAAATAACGCTCTAACTTACTTAGTTTTTTCTCTACATATTCCTTTAATGCTGGAGTTACTTCAATATTTTCACCACGAATGTTGAATTTCATAGATGAATTCCTCCTTTCAAGCCTATGTACTATAATTTCGACATTGGCTTAAAAACTCCTTCTAACTTTTTTAAAAAAATTAGTGGAATTGCGATTTTTTTATCGTTTTTTGTTGAAATGAAAAGATGCATCGTTTCTATCTTTATTTTATCCTATTAACATCGTGAATAACGAATATAACTGTGGACAATTCGTTACAGAAAAGAAACAACTTTTTGACAACTTGATTCATAACAAAAACCTCTTGCAAAAAACAAGAGGTTCTACCATATATATAACGTTGCCACAAACGCAGCTCTCTCTTCCCAAAAACAATATTCCTACAGTTTTACAACATTAGCTGCTTGTGGTCCACGTGCTCCATCTACAATGTCAAACTCAACTTGTTGCCCTTCTTCTAATGACTTATATCCATCTTGTTGAATAGCAGAAAAATGAACAAACACATCATCACCATCTTCACGCTCAATAAACCCAAATCCCTTTTCTGCATTGAACCATTTCACTCTTCCTTGCATGTTCATTCCATTCCCTTCACTCTAAAAATCAGGGCATTCGCCCCATACTTTGACTATAACGAATGACAACTTACGAAGTCAAAGAAGACTTATCGTCTTTTTATTATCCCTTTCGACAGTTACAGATCAACTTCTACAGAGCGTCAAACTAGAAACTTCCCTTGCTCCTCTATCGTATAAAAGACTTCCAATTTGTCTAACTGTAATTCCTGTCGTATATACATCATCAACGAGTAAAATATGTTGATCACGAAACATATCTTCTCCCTGAAAATAAAAAGGATTACTTCCCGAAAGCCTTTCTTTACGTGTCTTCTTACTTTGCTTTTCTGTTTCCCTTCTTCTTAATGAGGGATAAGAAATTTTGACAGGCAAACAAGCTGCTAATAACTCTGCCTGATTAAAACCACGTTCATATTCCCGTTCCCTACTAAGCGGAACAGCAATAACACTTGAAACGCTCGTAAAATGCTTTTGAAACAGCTCCCGAAAGGATCGATAAAAAATATGAACTAACTCCGCATCTCCCCGAAACTTAAACTGTGCTAATATTTCTTTCATCTCATCATCGTACACGTGCAAAGAACGATTTTTAAAAGGACGATACTTCTCCTCATTTATCCACCTTACGCAATCCATACAAATATCATTTTCTTTATATTCGGAAGGAAAATCCTCTAAAGATCGCCCACACTCCATGCAAATCTCTCCTATAATATAGGAAAGTTTCCGCTCACACCTATCACATATATATTTTTTGTGAGACTTGACAAAGAAGGTGTACCAACTAACTGTTTCCAACATATACTCATCGCAAAGTAGACAATGCATTAATCGATTAATCCTTGTTCTTTCGCCTTTTTGTTCATACTTTGAATATGCCTTTTCGCGCGTACCATCGCCTCTGTCTTACCGCAATGAAAATAAACGACCTCGCCATAAGGTTCTTCAAAACTACGACCTGCTCGGCCGGCAATTTGTACGAGCGCACTTTCTGAAAAGATTTCTTCTTCCGCCCCTAACACCGCAACTTGTAAATTCTTCACAGTTACTCCTCTCTCTAAAATTGTCGTTGTAACTAATAACGGAATTTCTCCCTTTCTGAAAGCTGCTACTTTTTCTTTTCTCATCGGATCTTCTGCATGTACACCATCGATTCTAGGATCCAACGTTTTCAATATCAGGCTCAATTCTTCTATATATCGCACATGAGGAACAAATAAAAAAATGGGATACTTTTTGCTTACGTACATTTTTAACCATTGTAGTAACACTCGAGGAATTCTTTTATGGTGGAGACTTTTCTTCCAATTTCCGCACCAGCAAAATAGAGGAACTGGTAACGGATGACGATGGTATCGTCCAGAGACAATGATACCTTTTTGTTTACCACTTCTGAAATTATGTTTCCGCTTTTCATCGGGAGTTGCCGTTAAATAAATACGCGCCGCTTTCTCTTTCATCGCTTGTTGCACTGCATACTTTAACATTTGATCCGCATAATACGGGAAGGCATCTATCT
Organism: Bacillus sp. AY3-1; assembly: GCF_008368785.1. Lineage (NCBI taxonomy): Bacteria > Bacillati > Bacillota > Bacilli > Caryophanales > Bacillaceae > Bacillus > Bacillus sp. AY3-1. The sequence goes on from NZ_QORZ01000009.1 coordinate 272,675, forward strand.
CATCTACAACCATGACATGAAACGCTCTATAGTAACGTAACAGTTGATGAGTCGTTGCAACGACTAACGCTGCATCTTTGTCCCTATCTTCACTTCCTCTGTATAAGGACGCTACATTTACATTTGGAAACACTTTTTGTAATCTCGGCGCTAATTCTAGTACAACATCTGTTCTTGGTGTTGCGATACAAACTCTTTCTCCTTTTTGAAGTGCCTCTGCAATACCGTAAAATAGCATTTCAGTTTTTCCAGCCCCGCACACAGCCCAAATAAAAAAAGAGTCTTTCTTCTTAATAGCTTCTATAACACCTTGCGCCGCCAACTCCTGACCAGTAGACAAGGCCCCGTTCCACTGTAACGAATTTAAACCTTTTTCTCCTTTTCTTTCAGCGATCCCACGAACGAGTACAGCACATTCACTAACTCTCCCCATCGTTATACACTTCCGGCAATACGTACATACTTTACTGCACCTTTTACATAAAAATGACGCAAATAGTCGCTGCTCTATATTTCCGCAGCGCTGACACATATATTTAGAAGCTTTCTTTTTTACACCTTGTACACATACGACCTCCCTCTTCTTTTTCAAATCTTGTAATGTATCCCGTAAATCTGAAGAGAGTTCCTCTAATAGTAACTGTTTCCCTGCTAACATCAGCAATCACCTCCAGCACTACTATAAACCTTTCTCATAATCTCGTAAAAACTCAAAAAAGCCGATAACCTACTTATAAAATAGTAAGCTATCGACTTTATACACGTTTTTTTATTAAATTATAATCCTATAATCTTCCGTAACCTAAGAAATGTTTTTGGTTGTAACTACTGCTTAAGCTAGCGTAAGCAATCCCTTTATCACCAGCATGAATCATTTGGCCATTACCAACGTAAATACCGATGTGAGATGGACCTGGTTTATAAGTACCTTGGAAGAATACTAAATCTCCAGGTTGTGGGCTACTTACTCGAGAAACTGAATTCCAGTAACCTGCAACGTCTTGACGCCCTACACCATAGATGTAAGAAATGAATCCACTACAGTCAAAACCACCGTTTGATGGAGATGCACTTCCCCAAACATATGGTAAGCCTAAGTAACCTTGTGCTTTACCAATTACGCCACCCGCATTTGGAGTTGGCGCTGGCTCTGGTTTTTTCGTTTCTTGCTTAGGTGCTTCTTTTTTAGGCTCTTCTTTTTTAGGTTCTTCCTTTTTAGGCTCTTCTTTTTGAGCTTGTCCACCGTTGTTTGCTGGTGCAGCTTGCTGAGCAGGTGCTTGTGCTGGCTGAGCTTGCGCATCTTTAGCAGCTTGTTCTGCTTGTTTTTGAGCAGCAGCTTCTTGTGCAGCTTTTTCTTGTGCTTCTTGTTCAGCAATACGTTGTAATTGTAATGCTTGTTTTTCAAGATCTTTCAATTGACTTTCCGTACTTGTCATTGAAGTTACAACTGTATCCATTTTACCACTTAAATCGTTTACTGCTGTTGCTTTTTTCGCTTTTTCAGCGTCAAGTTCTTTCTTAGCAGTTTCAATTTGAGCTTGTGCTTCTTTTAATTCTTTTTGCTTTGTTTTTACCGTTTCAACATCTTTTTTCACGTTCGCTTGATCTTCTTGTTGTGTTTTCATGATATCTTCGTCAGACTCAAGAATTTTAGAAACAGAAGTTAAACGATCAACTAAATCTGCAACGTTTTTAGAGTTTACAAGAACTTCTGTTACAACGTTCGTGTTTGGTTGCTCTTGAAGTGCAACTAAACGCTTTCTTAATAACTCTTCACGTTTTGCAATTTTCGTTTGTAGTTCTGCAATATCTTTATTTTTATTTTCGATTAATTGCTCAGTATCCGCAACTTTTTTCGTTGTTTCATCAAGTTTTGAAGCATTCTCTTGAACAGATTTATCCAAACCTTGAATTGTTTTGTTTAAGTCATTCATTTGCTTTTGTAATACATCACGTTCTTGTTGTTGTTTATGTAAAGTGTCATTTTGTGTATTAATTTGTGATTTCACGTCAGAAATTTTATCTTCTGCAAATACATTTGGTGTTAGTCCTGAAAACATTAACCCTGCAACTAATGCGCAAGATGCCATTTTTAGCTTTTTCATTTTATTTTTTACACCGCTTTCTTTTGTCTTTTTTCCGTATATAACCTATAAAATTTATACCATATTTCGGGATTTTTTTTGCTAATGTTACGCTATTGTAAAACAAATGTAATATTATATGTAACTCTATCGCAAAATATGCATATTTTTGTATATATGTGTAGAATTTTAAAAGCTTTTTATAAGCAAAGAAAAAACGCAAGGTTTCCCTTACGTTTTGTTACATACACTAATACGAATGAAATCAAAACGTTATTTCATCCATTTCTCAGCCCAATTTTGGACTTCATCCATAACACTTTCTAATGCTTTCCCTTTTTCAGTTAAGCCGTACTCGATTCGAACTGGTACTTCTGGATAAACATTACGAACTACAATGCCTTCACTTTCCAATTCCTTTAAACGCTCTGATAACATACGATCGCTCATATTCGGTATAATATCTGCGATTTCTCTAAAACGTTTTGACTCTTCAAGCAAAGATTTAATAATTAAGCCAGTCCATTTTTTACTAAGCAAAGTAAAAGCTGACTCAAACTTTGGACATAAACAAGAATTATGCTCCATATGTTTCACCTCTCTTCTATTATAATATAGTTTCTTGTAAAAAGTAAGTTATAAAACTTTCCTCATTATTTTATTTTACGTACATTTTACCATTTCCAAATATTAACTTGTCAACTACACGTAAAATATCCGTAAAAAAACCCTCTTCAAAAAGAGAGCTTTTTATATCTTATTACTTCGTATACCATCCAAGTCCTAGTGCACCTTCACCTAAATGCGTACCGATTACAGCACCGAAATAACCTGTGCGGATTGTAACATGAGGATATTTTGCTTCTAATTCTGCCTTCCATTCATTCGCTTCCTCTTCACGTTGTGCATGAATGATAACTGCTTCCATAGGTACACCTTGACTTGCTTGCTCATCAAAAATTTCAACAATTCGTTTTAACGCTTTTTTACGTGTACGAATCTTTTCAAATGGAATAATGATTTTATCTCTAAAATATAAAACGGGCTTCACTTGTAACAAACTACCAATGAAAGCTTGTGCACTATTTAATCGTCCTCCACGTTGTAAATGATGTAAATCATCCACTACAAAATAAGCGTCCATCGTTTGCTTCATTTCATCAAAACGGGCAACGATCTCTTTCGGATCTTTTCCTTCGCTTGCTAATTTTGCCCCTTCACGTACATAGAATCCTTGTACTTCACAACTAATTTCAGAGTCGTACGTATATACATCAATACCCTCTACCATTTGCCCGGCTGTCGTTGCCGTTTGATATGTACCACTAATCCCACTTGAAAGATGAATGCTAATAACCGCATCATAATCCTTAGATAGTTCTTCAAATAACTCAACAAACTTTCCGATTGCTGGCTGAGAAGTTTTCGGAAGTTCTTCTTGCTCACGTACTTTTACATAGAAATCATCTACTGAAATTTCAGCTTCTTCTTGATAAGATTCCGTTCCAAACACAACGTTTAATGGAATCATATATATATTGAGTTCATCACGAATATGCTTCGGTATATATGCTGTACTATCAGTAACAATAGCTGTTTTCATTTGCGTACCTGCCTTATAAAAAAGTTTTTATTCCCTAAGTTTACACGAAAACTAAAAATGGTGCATCCATACATGAAAATGCCAATTTGAAATAACACTTACCATCTCGACAAATTACAACAAAAAGGTGAAATACTCACCAAAAATTTCAACTTATTTATAAAAAATGTTTGAATATAAAAACGCTCGCTTTTAAAATGTAAAGTACTAGTCATTTTGGTAGATAGGGGCGTATACGAGTGTTATTACAATATTTAACAATCAAAGACTACGGTGAGCACGAAATTGTCATTCAAAAATCAAGATTTATTTGTTACGTTAGCAGAGCTACAACCGAAGCAGAAGCTCAAGAATTTATACAAAAAATAAAAAAACAAAATTGGAATGCCACACATAATTGTTCTGCGTATTTGATTGGCGAACAAGATCAAATCCAAAAAGCAAATGATGATGGAGAACCTAGCGGCACAGCTGGCGTACCTATGTTAGAGGTACTAAAAAAACGCGGTTTAAAAGATACCGTCGTTGTCGTTACACGCTATTTTGGTGGCATCAAACTTGGCGCAGGTGGATTAATTCGCGCATATGGAAAATGTACAAGCGAAGGCATTAATCATGTCGGTGTTGTTCAGCGAAAACTAATGCGTGTTATGCAGACCGAAATTGATTACACATTACTTGGCAAAATTGAAAATGAATTACGTAATTCGAAATATGCCATTAAAGATATACATTATCTCGAAAATGTCACATTTGATACGTATGTAGAAGAAGACGGAAAACAAGCATTCACAGATTGGATGATTGAGTTAACAAATGGGAAATGTACAATTACAGAAGGAGATATGTTGTACTTAGAACAAGATGTTATCTAAGAATAACTACATCCTCACCTTTAAAGATTAATGTAGTAAATTACTTTCCTACAAATGAACTAAGGAGATTATATATGGAAGAACGTTATTATCATCTCCAAAATAGCAGAATAAAAAAGAAACGAAGAAGAAAGTTTTTCTACTTCCTTATTTTCGTATTTTTATTTGGTGGTGTAGGACTTTATATATTAAATTCCTACTCTTCTCTCATGGGGATGTATAGTGGTTTTACTCGTCAAAAATCGGACTTGAGAACCGAAGATGTAGAAATTACAAAGGAGCCTTTTACACTCCTCATTATGGGTATAGAAGATTATGCAACGGACGGTCAAAACGGTCGTACAGATTCATTAATGTTTGCGACCGTCAATCCTAAAACTAAAAAGATTTCGCTTATGAGTATCCCTCGTGATAGTCGCGTTCCAATTGTTGGTAAGAACAAAGAGGACAAAATTAACGCTGCGCACGCTTACGGCGGAGAAGAAATGGCAATCAAAACTATCGAAGGTTTTCTAAAAGTTCCTGTAGACCATTATATTAAAATTGATTTCCAAGGCTTTAAAGGAATTGTTGATGCTGTTGGCGGTGTTACTGTTGATGTCCCATTCGATTTTTGGGAGCGTTCAGACGTGGATTACTACAAAAAAATCGAATTTAAGCAAGGACAACAAGACTTAAATGGGGAAGAAGCACTCGCATACGTACGTATGCGAAAGCAGGATCCAAACGGCGATTATGGTCGGGCCGCTAGACAAAGACAATTACTAGCCGCTGTTGCTCAAAAACTAAATTCAGCCTCTACCGTATTTAAAATTAAAGATTTAACAGCAGTCGTTGGAAAATATATAAAAACTGACATTCCTATTTCTGACGGACTTGCACTTTACAATAAACTATCTGGGTTTGATCCTTCTACAATACAAACGTTCAAGCTTGAAGGAGAAGACAAAAAAATAGGTGGTATTTATTACTTCCTTCCAGATCCAATCGGTGTAGAGACAGTACGTAACGAAATTAAAAAAGAATTAGGAGAAACAGCAAACACGCAAGAAAATCCAACTACAAAAACCGAATCAAACCCTTCTTCAAATGCTAATTCTAACGAAAAAGCGAAGAAAGAAACGAATCAGAACCAAAATCAGAACAAAACACCAACTGAACCACCTCCTTCTACGAATGCTCATGCAGAGTGGATTATGAGAAATCAGCAATAACAAAAAGAGCCAAATCGCATATGATTTGGCTCTTTTTTATTTACTTATTAAAGTGTTGTAAAATTGCTTCAACAATGCGCTCTGATGCACGGCCATCACCGTAAGGATTAGATGCTTTTGACATCTTATCATGAGCTTCTTTATCTGATAACAATTCATCAGCAAGACCAAAGATTGTCTCTTCGTCTGTTCCTGCTAATTTCAATGTACCTGCTTCAATACCTTCTGGGCGCTCTGTTGTATCACGAAGAACAAGAACCGGTACACCAAGTGACGGCGCTTCTTCTTGTACACCACCAGAATCAGTTAACATTAAGTATGAACGAGCTGCAACATTGTGGAAATCAATTACATCTAGCGGCTCAATTAAATGAATGCGGCTATGATCGCCTAAAATATCATTCGCTGTTTCACGAACAACTGGGTTCATATGAACCGGATACACAACTTGTACGTCTTCATGCTTATCAACAAGACGTTTAATTGCACGGAACATATTACGCATTGGCTCTCCTAAGTTTTCACGGCGGTGAGCTGTCATAAGTACAAGACGATCGTTTCCAAGTTTCTCTAGTACAGGATGACTATATGTTTCTTTTACAGTCGTTTTTAGTGCGTCAATCGCTGTATTTCCTGTTATGAAAATGCGTGACTCATCTTTATTTTCTTTCTGTAAGTTCGTTGCTGATTTTGTTGTAGGTGAGAAATGAAGATCTGCCATGACGCCTGTTAATTGGCGATTCATCTCTTCTGGGTATGGAGAATATTTATCCCATGTACGAAGTCCTGCTTCAACATGCCCTACTGGAATTTGATTGTAGAAAGCAGCTAAACTTGCAATAAATGTTGTCGTTGTATCACCATGTACAAGTACAATATCCGGCTTTGCTTCTTTCATTACTTTATCCAAACCTTCTAAACCACGCGTTGTAATATCAATTAAAGTTTGGCGGTCTTTCATAATATTCAAATCGAAATCTGGCGTAATTCCAAAGATACTTAATACTTGGTCTAACATTTGACGATGTTGCGCTGTTACAGTCACAATCGACTCAATTTTTTCTGGATGTTTTTGCAACTCTAACACAAGAGGTGCCATTTTAATTGCTTCTGGACGTGTCCCGAAAATTGTCATTACTTTTAAACGTTCAGTCATTTTATTACCTCTTTTCTTTCACTAGTTACAATTTCCCACCTTACATATATCACCATACCTAGATACACGCATTTTTTAACTAATAAAAAAAGTATTACTATTACGGATGCTTTTTCGCCCGATCGAGTAATACTCTAATCCCTGCTTCTTGGCATCCTCATTAGTATAGCAATTTCTCCCATCAAATAGAATGGGCTCCTTCATAAGCTTTACATACTTCTCTAACGGATAAGTTCGTATTGATTCCCATTCTGTTAAAATAAAAACAGCATCAGCTTCTCTAATCGCTTCATCTATGCATCCGGTGTAGCGTATAGTCTCTCCAAACACACCTTTTACATTTTGAATAGCCTGCGGGTCATATAGAATCACATCTGCATCCATATTAATTAATTCTTCTATTATAACAAGGGACGGCGCTTCTCTTATATCGTCAGTATTCGGTTTAAACGCTGCGCCAAGAACTGCAATCTGCTTTTTATTCATATCTATTATTTTCTTTGCTTTTTCAACCAGTAACAACTGTTGTTTATTATTCACTTCAATAACCGCTTTCAACAAACGAAAATCATGAGAAACATTCCCTGCAATTTGCACAAGCGCTTTCGTATCTTTCGGAAAACACGAACCCCCATAACCAATGCCCGCATTTAAAAAAGACGCCCCAATTCTCTTATCCATTCCCATCCCTTGTGCAACGTCTAATACATTGGCTCCTACCTTCTCACATATATTTGAAATTTCATTGATAAAACTAATTTTTGTCGCTAAAAAAGCATTCGATGCATATTTAATCATCTCTGCACTTTTTATATTTGTAACATACGTTTTTAAGTGTAATTCACTATACAAATTCTCCACTTTTCGTGCCGCTTCCTCATTATCTGCTCCAATTACAATACGATCTCCCTGAAAAAAATCGTAAATCCCTGAACCTTCCCGTAAAAATTCCGGATTCGATACGATATGTAATTCATATCTATTTTGTAATTTCTCCTCAATCCATCCCCTCATAACATCATTTGTACCTACAGGAACCGTACTTTTCGTAACGACAATAATGTCATTCGTCGCATATGTTCCAATATCGTCACAAGCACTTCGAATATATGTTAAATCCGCTGTCCCATCTAATAAAGACGGCGTTCCAACTGCAATAAATATAAATTCTGCATCGTAAAATGCTTTTACTCTACTTGTTGTAAAAGTTAAACAATCATTCTCACATGCATCATTTATTAATTCATATAAACCCGCTTCATAAATAGGCAGATCTCCTTGCTTTATCCGTTCAATTTTCTCATCATTTATATCAAAACATGTGACTGAATGGCCTAACATTGCCAGTCCTACTCCTGTAATTAATCCAACGTATCCGGTACCTATTATCGTAATTTTCATTTCCTTTTCGCACAGGAATATACAATAGAAAATATACGAATACATAGAATTCTCCCTGTGCTTCCCCCTCTCACATTAAAAATGAGAAAACTCTTTTACTTCTTTATTATATGAATTACTTTTTCCATTCTTTTTTAAGTTTTTGTAAAATTACATGTAAGAATATAAAATGAAACTTTATTCAGTAAGGGTCATCCGTCATCGACTAATTATTAGTTAAACCAATCAGGCTTTTACAGGAATTAAGATCCCCACCTAACTTCTTTTCTCCAACTGAATTTTGAGGTGCGAACCTTACTGCCCGTTCATGCGGATAAATTCCCACATTTTAACACGGAACTTACTCATTTCTACGTGTAACACTTATAATACTGAAATAAAAGTATTCACTATCGAAGAAAAAGAGAAAATGTCATATTCCAAAGCCCAATACGATTAACCTTCTCAAATGATTCAACATTCTGTATACAATTGTCATATATTCTATCCGCTTCCATTTACCACACAAAGAAAAAAAGATTGAATTCTAATCTTTTTGTGATACCATATGTTATGAGCCTGTAAATAATCATCTAAATTTTCAGAAAAAACATCTAAAAATTACGTTTAAATATAAAAGGTGGGGTATTAATGGACTCACAGGTGATTTATGCCATTTTGGCATCCTTTATCACTGTACTCGGCGTTACTCCTTTCGTTATTAAATTAGCATTTAAGATAGGAGCAACAGATAAACCAAACGCGCGTAAAGTACACCAAAAAATCATGCCCCGTCTTGGCGGATTAGCAATTTTTATCGGTGTAGCTGTAGGTTTTGTTGTTGGTGGGTTATACGAACAAAGAATGTTATCAATAAGCTTAGGCGCTATCATCATCATTATCATTGGGATTTTAGATGATATGTATGAATTATCAGCAAAAGTAAAATTTGGTGGCCAGCTATTAGTTGCTATATTAATTGTAAAAAGTGGATTATTAGTACAGGTACTATATATACCAATTATCGGGGATACTGAACTTGGATGGCTCGCATATCCAATTACAGTTTTTTGGATTGTAGGCATTACAAATGCCATCAACTTAATTGATGGTTTAGATGGATTATCCGCTGGAATCTCATCAATCGTTCTAGCAACATTGGCTTACATGGCCCTCACCAGCCCTATGGGTACTGGTGCAGTTATTATCTTGCCATTAGCACTTATCGCACTTGCAAGTACGCTTGGATTTTTATTCTATAATTTCCATCCAGCAAAGATTTTCATGGGAGATACCGGCGCCCTATTTTTAGGTTATTGTATTTCCATCCTATCTTTATTGGGATTATACAAAAGTGTAACGCTATTTAGTTTCCTTGTTCCAATTATCATTTTAGGTGTACCTATATTTGATACAACTTTTGCGATTATTCGTCGTATTGTAAATAAAAAACCAATTTCAGCACCAGATAAATCTCATTTACATCACCGTCTCCTAGCAATGGGATTCTCTCATCGTACGACGGTGCTCATCATTTATGCATTTGGTATTTTTTTTAGTGTAAATGCTATTTTTTTCACTAAAGCGACGCTATGGATATCAATGATTCTTCTGTTTGCTTTAATTTTCTTTACTGAAATAGTCGCTGAAGTAATCGGTCTTGTACACGACCGTTACAAACCACTTATTTCCTTTTATAAAAAAGTAAAAAAACGCGAAGACTAATTGTAGTATAGCCTTTACAATTATGAAATATTCAAATAGCATCCTCTTTCTTATAAGAGGATGCTATTTTTTATTCATCATTTTATATTTCCAAAATATAGATTGTTTGAGAGCTCCACTATTGGAGAAAGATATACATAATAAGAAAAGGATTATATTTTCTTTTTTACATCTTGATTGTCAAACTGAGGGTGAATGTTATGATCAAGCGAGTATTTCAATACGTTATTTTATTTTTAACAATTACTATGTACGCGTCATCTCATGCAGGAGCAACTACAATGCCCCCTGCTGAACATCATCCAAATACTGAAACTACCTCTCCTATCCAAAAAATCGCGTACTTAACATTTGATGACGGACCAAACAAATATACTACGCAAATTTTAAACATCTTAAAGGAAAAGAACGGAAAAGCAACTTTCTTTGTTATTGGCGGAAAAGTGCCACATTATAAAAAAACAATGCAACGATTAATTAAAGAGGGGCATTATATCGGACTTCACAGTATGTCACACGATGTAAAACGCCTTTACACTGGTGATCCTTCCGCTTTAATTACAGAAATGGAACAAACACAAAATATTGTTCAGCAAGTTACAAAATTAAATACACATCTCGTTCGTGTCCCGTATGGTAGCATGCCTTACTTAAAAAAGAATTACCGTGATGCACTTGTATCCGCCCAGTATAAAATGTGGGATTGGACAATCGATACATATGACTGGAAAAGCTATGACAATCCTTCTGCCATACTAGAAAGAGTACGTAATCAGAGCGATGAACAAGTGGAAGTGATTTTAATGCATGATTCGAGTGTAACCGTACAAATACTGCCTAAAGTAATTGATTACTTACAGTCACAAGGATACAAACTTCTTCCCTATAATCCATCTTCTCACCTCGAAGTGAACTTTTGGAAAGACACAAGATTGTAACAGCTTTAGTGCCTATTTGCTAAAGCTGTTTTATTTTTCTCTTCCCACCCTTCCCATTTTTGTGTAAAATTTTAAATAGTGATGAAGTTTCGAGGTGAATAGAAATGAAACGAATAGATCTCATTTTTAACGCAATACAAGAAGGCAATTATATAGAAGGTGTAACCGCATCAGAACTCGCTACCCTGTTACAACTAGATCGTGCCAATGTAAGTAGCGACTTAAACAAACTTGTAAAAGATAAACGTTTATTAAAAACAAATACGCGTCCTGTTCGTTTTTATATAGAAACGAACGCTTCGTTGGAAACGCATTCAAAGGAAATGACTTCATTAGATACATTTGCAATTGAAAATACAAGCCTTAAAATCGCAATCGAAAAAGCGAAAGCTTCTATTCTCTATCCTCCAAACGGTATGCATACTTTACTGCTAGGAGAAACAGGAGTCGGAAAATCTATGTTCGCTTCTTTAATGCACGAATATGCAATTGAAGTTGAACAGCTTCCTAAAAATGCACCATTTATCGTCTTTAACTGTGCCGATTACGCAAATAATCCACAGCTACTACTTGGGCAGTTATTTGGGATTAAAAAAGGAGCTTATACAGGGGCAAGTGATCAAAAAGGGTTAATTGAAAAAGCACATGAAGGGATCCTTTTCTTAGATGAAGTACATCGCCTTCCTCCAGAGGGACAAGAAATGCTTTTCACCTTTATTGACCGCGGGGTATACCGCCGCCTTGGAGAAACAGAAAACGAGCGTAAAGCACAAGTATTAATCATTACTGCAACAACAGAAGAACCAAATTCATTTTTATTAAAAACATTTACAAGACGTATACCAATGACTGTTACGCTGCCACCACTTCGTGAGCGTACACATAAAGAACGATTTGCTTTACTGCAACTATTTTTCACAAATGAAGCAATCCGTCTGCGAAAAGAAATTCACGTTAGTCCGAATGCAATGCGCGCTTTCGTCTTTTACAATTGCCCCAATAACATCGGGCAATTAAAAACGGATGTACAAATTGCCTGTGCGAAGGCCTACTCTGAGTTTGTGACAAAGAAACGTGATTCTGTCTATGTTTCAAGTACAGATTTACCTTGGTATATGAAGGAAGGGTTATTCATTGAAAGAAAGAGCCGTCATCTATACCAAATACCAAATGAAACATTTGTATTTACAGGTGATGAAGGTTGGAGTAATCATAAAACAGAAAATGAAAAACAGTCTTCTATTTACGATTATATTGACTATAAATATGAAGAACTTCAAGCTCGCGGTATTGAAGAGGACGAATTAGAATTACTAATAGAAAATGATCTTCAAAGCTTTTTCGTACAATATTTTAACCAAATATCAAAAAAAACAAGTCATGAAAATGTTTTTAAAATTGTGGATCGTAATATCGTTTCCGTATGTGAAAAAATTGCGGAACTTGCTGAAAAGCATTTATCTAAGACGTTTGATGAAAAAGTATTTCTCGCTTTAAGCTTACATGTACAGACAACTCTACAACGTTTGCAAGCTGGGAAACAAATTCATCACCCACAATTAAATCAAATTCGTACGAAATATAAAGACGCTTTTTCCGTAGCTATGCAATGCATTCAACTACTGGAGGACGAATTACAAATAACAATGCCTATTGATGAAGCAGGATTTTTAACAATGTTCTTCGTTGTTGATCCAATTCCTGCCTCACAAACAGAAGTAAAAGTATTAATATTAGCGCACGGCAACGGCATCGCAACAGAAATGGCAAACGTCGCAAACGAACTGCTCGGCATTGAGGAAGTAACCGGTATCGATATGCCGTTACATGAATCGCCGAAAGATTTCTTAGAGCGTGTGAAAGTGTATATGAAAACACTCCAAAATGTAAATGGACTTCTCTTACTCGTCGATATGGGCTCGCTCGCTTATATTGGTGATATATTAGAAACTGAGTTCAAAATTCCGGTACGTGTTCTTTCCATGACAAGTACTCCACATGCACTAGAAGCAGCTCGAAAAGCTCAACTTGGCTACTCGTTAGATGCATTATATGAAACAGTGAAGAACTTAACACCGTTTTACTTAAACGTACAAGAAGAAAAGAAAAAGCCACTATCACCAATGAAGTCTGTTATTTTAACAGCTTGTTTAACTGGGGAAGGCAGTGCTTTAGCTATTCAAAAAATGTTAGAGAACTATTTGCGATTTGACAAAGACTTAATTGAAATTATTCCAATTAGTATCGTCCATGAAAAAGATTTAACGAAAATGATTGAGAACATAAAAAAAGAGCGGAATATCATTTGTATCGTCACAAATTTCGATGTGCAGGTGCCATGCTTAACATACCATTTCCAAGACATTGTAAACTACACAGCGATTCAGCCAATTCAAGAATTAATTACGTATGAAGAAACATATGCAAAAATGGCTGATATTCTGGAACAACAAATGCAGCGGAACGACGGAGCATTACTTATTAAAACAATTCGTTACGCATTAAATACAATTCAAGAATTAATTTCCTTACAGCTAACTCCTGACAGCTTAATGGGTGTGATTCTGCATATGAGCTGTATGGTTGACCGTCTTCAAAAAGGAGAAAGCCTCCTCCCTCATCCAGATAAAGAGAAACGAAGACAAGATGAGTACTGGATGTATATGAAAGTGAAAAAAGCATTACAACCAATTGAAAATACATTTGAAATACAAATACCTGATGATGAAGTGTTTTATATCATGGACTTCTTCATTAAAAATCAGCCTGTAAAAAATTAATCGAAGCAGTTTTTAAATATATCGACCGTAACGCGAATTATATTAGCGATTTTCAAAATATATCGATTTACCGACAATAATCGCTAAAATTTGCACCTTATAGAAAAAAGGCTGTTCCAAAATATGGACAGCCTTTTTTCTACTTCTTTACTTTTCTGATTCTCCCCCTGATTTCGCCCTTCTTATTAGACTTTGTATAAACATTTACATATACATTCGCCTGAATGATTTCTTGAAGTAAGCTATCAAATGCTCTCCCCTGTAAAGGCCCTTCAAAATCTTCCACATTGACTACACCGGTCACGATTCCTTCATTTACACTAATACCTTGCTTTATTGGACCAAATAAATTTAAAACCACTGGACCAATTTGATCCGCTTTCCCTAAATGAATTTGGCATGATGTAACTTTTTCGATGTTTTTCAATATGATCCGATATTGTAATTTCTTTAAATCATCACTAAATATAAACTCTGTTACACCATAAGCTTCTGTATTTACAGGAGGTAGTTCCCTCTTCCCTGTTAACCTCGCAAAGAAATGTGTTGTCATACGGGCATTCTCCTTATATAAATTTCCCAGCACTACTTCTACTACTTTATGGTTTATACATAATCATTTATGACTTTTTCAAGTTTTAATTACGAAGAAAAGATTCACACAATCTTTACATTAGAATCGTTCCTTTTTCTTTACTACCTCTTGTATAATGCACGTAGAAAAGCATTCTAGGAGGTAGTTTTGAAAAATAAAAAATACACTTTCCACACATTATTAGAGATTTTTCTCGTCTCATTTAAATTAGGACTTACTTCATTTGGTGGTCCTGTCGCCCATCTTGGCTATTTCCACCACGAATACATACAAAAAAGAAAATGGATGGATGAACGAAGCTATGGAGATTTAGTAGCACTATGTCAATTCCTTCCTGGTCCTGCTAGCAGTCAAGTCGGTATGGGGGTTGGATTATTAAGAGGCGGGGTATTAGGAGCTATTATTTCATGGGTTGGATTCACTTTACCGTCTGTGCTTGTTTTAGTTTTCTTCGCCTCATTCCTTAATCAATTCGACCTTGGAAGTGCTGGCTGGATTCATGGACTAAAACTTGTAGCAGTCGCCATTGTTGCTCATGCCATATGGGGAATGGCGCAAAAATTAACGCCAGACCGAAATCGTGCGACGATTGCTATTGTAACTGCCGCAATCGCCTTATTATGGCCAAGTAGCTGGACACAAGTCATTCTCATTATAGTATCTGGCTTTATCGGCTGGTTTTTATATCGCAACCAACCAATTAGTCAATCTCAAAATATAAAAGTACCTATTTCAAAAACGATAGCAGTTTCTTGTCTCATCTTATTCTTCGGACTATTACTGTTGCTACCAATATTAAGACCGTTCTCATATTACATCGCTTTATTTGATAGTTTCTATCGCTCTGGCGCACTTGTATTTGGAGGCGGACACGTCGTGCTACCCCTTCTTGAAGGTGAGTTCGTACAAAACGGAATGATGACGAAAGAACAGTTCCTAGCTGGATACGGATTAACACAAGCCGTACCAGGCCCACTATTTACATTCGCTTCTTATATAGGAGCTGTGTTAAACGGGACGCTTGGGGCAATACTCGCAACAATTGCGATCTTTCTTCCTGCTTTCTTGCTCGTTATTGGTGTTTTACCATTTTGGGACAGTGTGAGAAAAATCTCTTACATACAAGGCGCACTATTTGGAATCAATGCAGCCGTTGTCGGTATTTTATTAGCAGCTTTTTATGATCCTATTTGGACGAGCACAATTATGAACGCTGTAGACTTTGTTTTTGCATCTCTTCTATTTTGCTTGCTCGCTTTTTGGAAAACACCACCTTGGGTTATCGTTATACTCGGAGCCTTTGGCGGATATATCCTATCCATTTTGTAAATAAAAAAACGACGGCATTATGTAGCCGTCGTTTTTCTATTAAAACTTCACAAGTTCTATTCCTTCCGGCAACTCGCTCCCTGTTAAAATACGCAATTCTTTCACACGATCCATTACATAAGAAGAACGCTTCACAAGCTCTGGATCAATATAAGCTGGATGAACCATAATTTCTACCGTTTGTTCATCTTGTACTCTTTCTTTTAACCTTACAAAGTAATCTTCCGTCACACCATCCGCGTAAAAGTCACTGTAAAACACGTCAGAAAACGGGCGTACTGCTCGCTCTTCCTCACAACGACGAATTGGAACATTATATGTAGCCGCTAATCTCTCAAGAACATCGTGCAAGATCGGTAATCCATGCACGTGATGATGACTATCTAAATGAGTTGGTTTTAATCCGTAAGATAGAAATTTCTCAATTTGAGCAGTCCATTCTCTCTCAACTTCTTCTGCATTTAGCTTCCCTTCCCATACGACGCTTTGTTTATGAAACAATCCATCGCTATTTACAAGTGTTGGTACGTCTCCAAGAAGAGGTTCCCCTGCCGTTAATACGAGATGTACGCCTACTCCGAGTAGGTTATATTCTTTTGCTAAGCGTACCGCATGCTCTGTTCCTGGCATATTCATCATCATCGTCGTTGAATTTACAATTCCATTTATATGTCCATCAATAATGCCGTAATTTGTACCTTCTGTAAGACCAAAATCATCTGCGTTTACAATTAACTTAATCATCGTAATACCTCCTAATAGAATAAAAAAAGCGGGCTAAATAGCGCCGCTTTATTTCTCTACCTTTTTGAAGAACTGCGGAAGATGTTCTTTATGTGCTTCCAACATTTCATCTAAAATTTGTTTTGCAACTTTATCTGATGGTACAAGTGGATTAATTGTCATAGCAAGCAGCGCTTTATGATAATCTCCTGTAACAGCAGCTTCAATTGTTGTGCGCTCAAATGATTTAATTTGTTGTACTAAACCGCGAACTGGTACGGGAAGATCTCCGACCGCAATTGGTTTTGGACCTTCTTTCGTAATAATACAGTTCACTTCAACAGCAGAATCATGTGGTAAGCTTGCAATTGTTCCGTTGTTTCGTGTATTAACAGGCTGGATATCACCTTTATTATTGTAAATAGACGTAATTAAGCTACATGCTGCGTCACTATAATAAGCACCGCCACGTTTTTCTAATTGTGGTGGTTTAATATCTAAGTTCGGGTCTTTATATAGCTCGAATAAATCATCTTCTAACTGTTTTACTACCTCTGCACGTGTACCTTTTTCAATCGAAGCTTCTTTCTCTTCTTCTAACATTTCACGTGTTTTGTAGTAATAACGGTGGTATGGACATGGAATTGCACGAAGGCCGCGAATAAAGTCTGGCTCCCAGTTAAGCGCTGCAATATTTTCCATCGTAATTTGCTTTTCTGGATCTGTTACAAGCTCTAACACACGATCCATTACACTTACGCCATCTAAATATACGTCTAGTCCGTATACCATATGATTTAAACCTGCGAAGTCAACGTGGACACGACTTGCATCTACTTCAAGTAATCTTGCAAGACCCATACGGATTCCGATTGGAACGTTACATAGACCAACTACTCTTTGAATATTTGTATAACGAAGCACAGCTTCTGTTACCATACCAGCTGGGTTTGCGAAGTTAATTAACCATGCATTCGGACAAAGCTCCTCCATATCCTTACAAATATCTAAAATAACAGGAATCGTTCTCAGCGCTTTGAATAAACCACCAGGACCATTCGTTTCCTGACCGATTACATCATATTTTAACGGGATTGCTTCATCTTTTGCACGAGCTTCTAATAAACCTACGCGAAGCTGCGTTGTTACGAAGTCAGCATCTTTTAATGCTTCACGACGATCAAGCGTTAAATGTACCTCGATTGGTAAACCAGATTTTTTCACCATACGTTTCGCTAAGTTACCAACGATTTCTAACTTTTCTTTTCCTGCCTCAATATCTACTAACCAAATTTCACGAACAGGAAGCTCATCATAACGTTTAATAAATCCTTCAATTAACTCTGGTGTATAACTAGATCCACCGCCGATTGTAGCAATTTTAATTCCAGTCATGCTTTATTCCCCTTTCGCTTCTAATTTTTTATAAAGGTCAATAAATTCTGCTGCTAATTCTTTTACTGTAATCGCATTCATTAAATGATCTTGTGCGTGAATTAAAAGAACACTAATCTCTGTTTTTTCTCCTCTTGCTTCTGATTGTATGAGCTCTGTTTGGAAATGATGCGCTTCATTAATCGCTTCTTTCGCCTTTACCATCGCTTCATCTGCTTCCGCCATTTTCCCCTGTTTAGCGAATTGCAGTGCCTCCATTGCAAAGCTTCGTGCGTTACCACTATTTAAAATCAATTGGAATGGAATTTGTTCTGCTGTAGTCATCATAATTACCGCCCTCTCTATTATGGTTCAACCGATTTAAATACCCCTTCAGTTTGAACATGTCTATTAAATTATTATTTTATGAATGATAGTTTGGTGTTCTTGAAGATGGGTCTCATCTTTTTGAACATGATATAAAGGTAGTTGTTCTCACAGACAATATTGTCTGTGAGAACAATCTCTATGTTACATAGGTACAGAGTTGTTATTTCCTTGCGCTGCTGCTTTTTCAGTACGAACAACTGAACGGTCACATAATACTACGAATGGATAGTAGATTGCCATCGCAATTACAAAGTTGAATAACTGTAGAATTGCACCTGAAAGATGCCCACCTGTTACAAGATAACCACTAATAATTGGTGGTGTTGCCCATGGAATCATCACAACTGTTTTTGGTACCCAGCCAATAGATATAGCTGTATAAGAAGTAATTACTAATACAATTGGTGTTATGATAAACGGTAAGAATAAAATTGGATTTAAAATAATTGGTGTACCAAAGATTACTGGTTCGTTAATGTTGAATGCACCTGGTCCAATTGATAAACGAGATACACCGCGTAATTGTGCACTTTTTGCTACAAGTAATACAACTACTAAGAACGCTAATGTTGCACCAGAACCGCCAAGATATACGAAAGTATCAAAGAATGGTTTTGTAACAATGTTTGGAACATCAAATGCAGATGTACCACCTTGGAATAACTTCATATTTTTCTCTAATGCTGGTAAGTATAATGGCTCAATAATACCACCAACGATATTTGGACCATGTAAACCGAAGAACCAAAGAAGATGAACAAGGAGTACAATGACAATTGCACTTGGTAATGTCCCTGCTAAACTTTGCAGTGGTGATTGAATCGTATTAAAGATAAATTCATGAACACTTGTACCAGCTAATTTCACTGCTAATTGAATACCTGCAACTACTGTTAAGATAACAAATGCTGGAACTATAGCTGCGAAAGATCTTAAAACTGCTGGTGGTACTCCATCAGGCATTTTTAAAGTAATGTTTCTTTGTACGAAGAAACGGAATACTTCAGTAACAAGGAGTGCCACGATAATTGCTACGAATAACCCTTGTGCACCTGTCCAAGCTAAGTTCAATCCGCCTTCTTTCGGTGTTGTTGGCGTAAGAATAATTAACGCACCAAATGAAATAATACCTGCTGACAAACCATCAACGCCGTAAGATTTTGCTAAGTTATAACTTGTTGTAAATGCTATGATTAGTGCTAGAATCGCGAAAGAACCAGTCCACATTCCACCGCCAACTTGTTTCCACGTTTCACCAAACAAACCTTTCATGAAATCTTGGAAAGCCTCAGATGGAAAACCATTAATTAGTGATGCCAGTGCACCAACTAAAATAAGTGGCATAACTGCGATAAATCCGTCACGGATCGCAGCTAAATGACGTTGCGACCCGATTTTACCAGCGACAGGAACAATATATTTCTCCATAAATGCAATAAATTTTTGCATTTCGCTTCCCCCCTAATTATTTTTTAAGTGTTAATGCGTGATCTAAAACTGCCTCTCCATTCATCATGCCGTAGTGCATTGGATTGATAACGTCGATTCCAACGTTCTTCTCATCAGCAAGCGTTTTCATTGAAGAAAGCATGTAACGAACTTGTGGTCCTAGTAATAATACATCTGCTTGATCGATATTGTTTTTTACTGCATCCCCAGATACAGCCCAAATCTTTCCTTCTAGACCGCGAGCTTTTGCAGCCGCTTCCATTTTTGTAACTAGTAAACTTGTAGACATCCCTGCTGAGCAACATAATAAAATATTCATTTAAAAATCCCCCTTGTGTAGTATAAAAAATTTATGTTTATTTATTTTTCTTTACGCTATTTATTAATGCAATTATCGTGCCAACTTTTTAAAACCACTAAAATCAGCACTTTTTCGACTATTCCTTTTGTGTGTTAACGCTTTCAATTAGTGTGTCACCCAAAAAATACACAGTGTGTTATAAAACAACACGCTTTTAACACATAACTGTATGAAAATAGATTAGTGTTTAGTTGTCTAGTTGTATTTAAAACAAAAAAACACTAAAAAAATTTTTTACGCGTGAAAATCTAGTAAAAAAATAAAACTCTCTTGAACACACTCTTCTATCTATTGTCCAAGCAAACTCTACTAAATTACATAGAATAGAATAAAATAACACAATTCGAAAGGGGATTCCTATGCCAAAACATAGAAAACAAAGCAAAATAAAGATTTATAGAATAACAAGCTATAAAAAAGACAAGCGTTCTGAATTAAACTCTGACAAATTTGAACTAGAACAACAGGAAATTGAAAATAAACAGGACAAGCAAGATAAACAGGATAAGCAGAACAAACAAGAACAATCGGAAAATGTAATCATAGTACCCACAAATTCACACAGCTTAGATATATGGGATGAAATTTCTCTAAAGGAAATACAAGCTGGTGAACATACAAATTTATTTGCGGAACAAAGTAATTATCAAAATATTACTTTGTTACAAGTAAGCGATGTCCGTTTATATTTGGACAAGCAACTACAATTTAGTTCCGTTGATGAGCAAATTTATCATGAAGCACTTGTACATCCAATTATGTCAAAAGTAATTGATCCAAAACGTGTTCTTATATTAGGTGGTGGAGATGGTCTTGCCCTGCGAGAAGTTTTAAAATATGAAACTGTACTACATGTAGACCTTGTTGACTTAGATGGATCGATGATTGATATGGCTCGTAATGTTCCTGAATTAGTTTCTTTGAACAAAAGTGCATTTTTTGATAATCGTGTAAATACACACGTATGTGATGCAAAAGAATTTTTAAACTCTCCTTCCTCTTTATACGATGTCATCATTATTGATTTTCCAGACCCAGCGACAGAGTTGTTAAGTACTTTATATACAAGCGAACTGTTTGCTCGTATAGCTACATTCTTAACAGAAGGTGGAGCATTCGTCTGCCAATCTAATTCACCTGCCGATGCACCACTAGTATATTGGAGTATCGGTAACACAATTGAACATGCGGGATTAACTGTGAAAAGTTATCATACAATCGTTCCGTCTTTCGGAACTGACTGGGGATTTCATATTGCCGCTAATTCTGCTTATGTACTCAATCAAATTGAGCAATTATATGTTGTGCCAACTCCTCGAACATTACCTTCTCTTCTTGCTCCTTTGTTTCAATTTAAAGAAGAGCATTTAGAACAACGTAATCTCGCTCTTCTAAACTCAGAATCGAATCTTATCCTACATCAATGTTACAAAAAGGAAATGGAGTTTTGACGATATTATAGTGAGGAGTGCTACCTTATGGAATACTCTACTTTCGGTAAGCATATAATAGTAGATTTATGGGGAGTGGACTTTTCTTTATTAGATGATGTTCACTTTTTAGAACATCATTTAGTTACCGCTGCTAATCAATCTGGTGCCCATGTTTTAAACGTAAGTACAAAAGAATTTGACCCGCATGGTGTTACTATTTTAGTTTTACTATCAGAAAGCCACCTTTCTATTCACACTTATCCAGAAAAAAACTTTGCAGCCATTGACTGTTATACGTGCGGTACAACCGTTGAACCGCAAATAGCGATTGATTATATCGTAAGTATATTAAAACCAAATGAGATGCATATAAAAAAACTAATTCGTGGTATAGGAGAGATTGTAAATACCGATTAAATATCACTCTTACTCATTTGTAAAAAGGAGGATTGCAAATACCATCAGTGGAACGAACACTCCACTGATGGTACAGACACATACATAAAAAAACCTTGCATACGCAAGGTTCATTCAGTCGCTGACATTTTCCTATATAATTCTACAAATTCACTCGCTAATTCCTTCACCGTAATCGCGTTCATTAAATGATCTTGCGCGTGCACCATTAGAAGAGTAACTTCGGTCTTTTCACCACCAGCTTCTTTCTGTATGAGCTCCGTTTGTACACGGTGCGCCTCTTTTAATTCCTCTAACGCTTCTTGTAATTTAGCTTCTGCTTCTGTAAACTCTCCACGCTTTGCACAATCAATTGCTTCCATTGAACAACTTCTCGCATTTCCCCCATGCAAAATTAAATGAAAAGCTTTCGTCTCTATCGTATCCATTTTAGTTCTTTACTCCCCCTTTTCTTCCGCTACCTTTTGTTTATCCCATATTTTTAAGAACGGTAAATAAATGAAGAATGCAAGCGCAAAGTTAACAAGTTGTAAAACAACGCCTGAAATTTTCCCGCCTGATCCTAAATATCCACTAAATAGAATTGGTGTCGTCCAAGGTACAGCAGCTCCACTCGGGCGAGTAACTAATCCCCATTCCATTGCAAAGTAAGAAACAATTGTTAACACAACTGGAACCAATATAAATGGAATTAATAAAATTGGATTCATTACAATCGGCATACCAAAAGTTACCATCTCATTAATATTAAATATGCCAGGAGCAATTGACAATCTCCCTAAACTTTTTAATTGCTGACTTCGCGCAAATAGTAACATTCCTACAACTAAAGCAAGTGTTGCACCGGAACCGCCCATATAAATCCATAAATCAAAAAACTGTGCGGTAATCGTATTTGGTACATCTTGCCCTGCTTGAAAAGCAACTCGATTTTGATCCATTAACGACAACCAAACGGGGCTCATTACACCACCAACAATAGTAGCACCATGAATTCCACACGACCAAAGAACATGAACGAGAATAACTGCTATTATTGCGCCCCAAAGACTAGCACCAAGTACACTAAGTGGTTCCTGTAAAATTTGCCCTACAATATTATGGATACTGCCAAAAGAAGTATTTTCTATAATTAAGCGTAAAATCCAAATAACCGTTACAACAAGAAATCCTGGAACAAGTGCCGCAAATGAACGCGTCACAGCTGGTGGAACTGTCTCTGGCATCTTTATAATTATCTTTTTTTGTACAATAAACCGATAAAGTTCAGTAGATATAAGTGCAATAATCATTGCTACAAACAACCCTTGGCTTCCCATTAATGCTGCTGGGATAGCACCTTCTACAAGTACACTCTCTTTTGTACTTGGTATAATATATGCGACTTGAAATGGTGTCGCAAGTAAAAACGTCACAAGCGACAATGCCCCAGATGCTAAAGCATCCACTTTATAATACTCCCCCAGCCTGTAAGCGATTCCAAAAACAGCTATTAAAGCCATTATATTAAAAGTTGCACTAACTGGATACCCCAAAGCCCTCTGCCAATTCTCCCCAAACAAACCTGCCATAAAATCATTGTATCCTGGTATTGGTAAAGCACTAATAATAAGAAAAAATGATCCAATAATTAAGAACGGCATCGTCAAAATAATCCCATCACGAATTGCTTGCAAATGCCTCTGTTCTGCAACCTTCCCCGCTACTGGCATTACATATTTCTCTAAAAACTGTATCATCTATCCCACTCTCCTCATTGTTTCATGGACAAAGCTGCTTGTAAGATAGCCTCTCCATTACAAAGTCCGTAATGGACGGATTGAATGACATCAACAGGTATACCCTTCTCCTTACATAATTCTTTCATTTTCGGTAATAAATAACGTACTTGCGGTCCAAGCAAAAGTACATCTGCTTCATTTATATGACTATTTACTTCAGAACCTGATACTGCCCAAATCTTTACCTCTATCCCTTTTGCCTCTGCTGCTTTCTCCATTTTTGTAACAATCAAACTGGAAGACATTCCCGCTGCACAGCAAAGTAAAATATTCATCTCGCTCCCCTCCCCCTTTTTCCAAACCTAAGTTACGGTGCATCCTTTGCCACCACTAGGTTACAAATATATATGTCTATATTTCCTGCTGTATGCCGAGCTTAAAAACAAAAATTTCTCGGTTTTCACGCTATTCCATCTATCGGTATTTTCCTAGTAAAGAGGGCTCTAACTCGCTATAATAATTCAGTATGATTTTTTTAATTGATAGGAGGATATATTTATGAAGGCATATCGCTTTCCGCTTATTTTATTATCTTCTATCCTAATTGGTGGTTTCATTGGTTATTTCATGGGTGCCGATGCCGTTGCTTTAAAGCCGCTTGGTGACATTTTCTTAAACTTAATGTTTACGATTGTTGTACCGTTAGTGTTCTTTAGCATCGCGTCATCTATTGCTAATATGGATGGATTAAAACGTTTCGGTAAAATTATGTCTAGTATGGCTGGGACTTTCTTATTTACAAGTATTTTAGCTGCTATTTTTATGATTATTGTCGTGAAAGTATTCCCGCCAGCACAAGGTGTTGTATTAGAACTAACACAACCTGACAAAGCTGACAAAGCTGTTAGTGTTGCGGATCAAATTGTTGGTATTATAACAGTATCTGATTTCTCGAAGTTACTATCTCGTGAAAATATGTTAGCTCTTATTTTCTTCTCTATTTTAATGGGGGTTGCAACTTCAGCAGTTGGTGAAAAAGGAAAGCCATTCGCTACATTCTTACAAGCCGGTGCAGAAATTTCAATGAAAGTTGTATCTTTCATTATGTACTACGCTCCAATCGGACTTGCTGCTTATTTCGCAGCATTAGTTGGTGAATTCGGACCACAACTTCTTGGAACTTACTTCCGAGCAGCAATGGTATACTATCCAGCGTCTCTCATTTACTTCTTTGTATTCTTCACGTTCTATGCATACCTTGCCGGTCGCAAACAAGGTGTACAAATCTTTTGGAAGAACATGGTCTCTCCTACAGTTACATCACTAGCAACTTGTAGTAGTGCTGCTAGTATTCCAGCGAACTTGGAAGCAACGAAGAAAATGGGTATCTCTTCTGACGTTCGTGAAACAGTTGTCCTTCTTGGATCTACACTTCATAAAGACGGATCTGTTTTAGGTGGCGTATTAAAAATTGCTTTCTTATTCGGTATTTTCAACATGGAATTCGAAGGACCGAAAACATTAGCAATTGCACTTGTTGTTTCTCTATTAGTAGGAACAGTAATGGGAGCTATTCCAGGTGGTGGTATGATTGGTGAAATGTTAATCGTTTCTCTATACGGCTTCCCGCCAGAAGCATTGCCAATTATCGCAGCAATTAGTACAATCATTGATCCTCCTGCAACAGTGTTAAACGTAACAGGAGATAACGCTTGTACCGTAATGACAGCTCGCCTTGTAGAAGGTAAGAACTGGATCAAAAACAAATTTGCTTAATAAATAGAAAGAGGATGCTCATTTTGGAGCATCCTCTTTTTGTCGTTATTTGTTGATAAGTCGATATATTGAAAAAATCGTTGATATATTTGAAGTTATAATAGATATATCCGAAAAATCGTTGATATCTCCTCCCGCCACAAATTTGTTAAAATCTTCACAAACATTCCACATTCATTATCCATTTTCCGTACTATAATCATGTATGGAAAAGGAGATGGACATAATGACTCAAAGCGCACCAGAATTTAAAGTTTTGCAAAGCATTGCATTCCTTGCTGTCGTTTTGCAAAGTTCCTTATTATATACAATGAATCAAGGAAATGTTTTACTTGAGCAATCACTCATTATGGGCATGCTATTCAACCTTGCAAAATTTTCGGCACCTGCATTCATATTTATCGTTGGATTTCATTTAATTCGTCACTATACAAAGCAATTAGTATACACAGAATATATTTATGAAAAAGCCGCACATTTACTCATTCCTTATTTCTTCTGGTCTATTCTTTACTTATTAACAACAAACGATATGATTACACTACAAAGCGGAATCAAAAGTTTATTACTCGGAACAGCCGCGCCCCATCTTTGGTACGTTATTATGATGTTCCAAATTCACTTATTGTTCCCTTTGCTATGCACACTATTTTATTGGTTTCAAAAACGAACAGAAAATAAAAAAGACATATATAAATATATGACCATCTTTGCTTGTCTATATTTCCTCTTAATGTGGTATTCTTCCCACTACATTTTTAATGGAGAGAAATTGACTAGCTCAACCATTTTACATTATACAGATCGTTCCTTCTTCTTCTACTCATTCTATTTCGTCATGGGAGGAATCGCTGCTGTCGCACTAAAAGCGTGGCGTACATTTGTCATGAAACATATCCCGCTTATAACAATGTTATTTTTCGTCTTATTTCTATTCATCAATTATGAGTTATTTAGTTTTTACGGAGCAAACTCTATTCATTTAACCGTTTCGACTTATTTAAAACCATCTATGTTTTTATATATCGTATGCGAAATTATTATACTTTACGTGTTATCTATTACAATCGTACAGCGACGAGGTTTCTTATATAAAGCATTACGATTTATTGGGAGTTACACGTATGGTGCTTATTTAGCTCATTTTTTCTTCTTGCAACTATGTACAAAATTTCTTTCTTTATTCACACTGCAAGAAAACACAATATTATATAGCTTATTATTATTTACAATAACGGCCACAATCTCGATTTCAGCAATGGTCATTTGCAGTACACTACCACTTCATACGTGGATTACAGGACCTTCTCCTACAACAAATATAAAATGGGCGAAGATCGTAATTCGGAAACATCACAAAAAAGTATGCAAACCGTATCTTTGATATAATAGAATTCCATACAAGAAAAGAAAGTAGGATACACCTATGATTAATCAAATTGGACAAATTATGTTATATGTAAGTAATCAAGATGAAGCAGTACAATTTTGGACTGAGACAGTAGGATTCCAAATTATTGCGGAAGAAAATAACGGACAAGGGTTTCGCTGGATTGAAATTGCGCCAGCAAAAGAAGCAGGAACAAGCATCGTCCTTCACGATAAAGCGTTAATTGCGAAGATGCAACCTGAATTAAACTTAGGTACTCCTTCACTTATGTTCTTCGCTAATAACTTAGATCAACTGTATAAAGATCTTTCTGAGAAAGGTGTTACAGTTGGACAAGTTGTAGATTTACCTACTGGTAGAGCATTTAACTTTGCTGATCATGAAAACAATTACTTTGCGGTAATGGAGCGAAAATAAAAAAGAAGCTATCCGAAAAAATCGGATAGCTTCTTTCAATTTAAGAAACTTGTTCTGCCCTCGTTTCCCTATGTTGTATATGACTCGTGATCCAAGCAATTCCGCCGGCAACAACGAGGTAACATAACAATATTAAAATTTGCATTTGTAATTGCGACCAATCTCCTAAAGAGATAACATCTTGTAATCCTCTAAGAGAATGGGACATTGGGAGAAACTGTCCAATTTTGCTAAGAACAGCTATATTTAATTCTCCTGGGAAAGTCCCCCCGCTCGTTGCTAATTGCAGGACGAGAAGCGTTACTGCTAAGAACTTTCCAACAAGACCAAATACCGTTACTAGCATAAGAATAAATGTCATGAACGTAAAGGAAATAACGATACTTGATAAAACAAAGAGTGGCACACTTGCAACTTCTAATTTCATAACTCCTAGCACAGCCACATCCACTAGTAACGCTTGAATAAGTCCAATTAAATATACCAATCCTAGTTTATTAATAAAGTGTACCGTTCCGCTTACTTTCATATTTTGTCTACGACCAAGCGGTAAAATGTTCGATGCCATAATTCCGCCAACATAAAATGCCAGTGATAAAAAGTATGGTGCAATGCCTGAACCGTAGTTAGGCACATCAGAAACTGTCGACTTCACTAATTGAACTGGCTCTGAGAACATCGTATTGCGTGCATCATCATTACGAACATCCGCTATCTTCTCTGCGCCCTCTCCCAATTTCGTAGAAAGTTCTTTCGCACCATCGTCAAGTTTAACAAGTCCGTTCGTTAACTTATCAGCACCATGATTCAGCTCTGTTCCGCCACTCACAAGGTGATTTACACCTTCTTGTAATGATGTAAATCCATTTCCCCATTTCGTAAATCCGTCAGCTACATTCGCAGCACCATCTGCTATCTTTTTCGTTCCAGCAGTAGCTTCGCTTAACTTAACTCCGAATGTATTCATACCTTCTTCAATCTTATTCTGACCGTCAGCAAGCTTCTTCGCACCTTGTGTCAATTGTTGCTGGCCACCATTTAAAGCGTTTGTTGCTTTAGCTAATCCGTTAGAAGTAGCAACGAGTTTTTGAAAAGCAGGATCTTGCTGCACTTCCGGATGACTTTTCACGTACTCTTCTAATTGTTGTTTTACACTATTTGCTGCATTGTCCGCTTTCACTTGCCCTTCAGCAAGTTTCTCACTTCCGTTCACCCATTCATTTGTACCAACACTTAATTCACTAACCCCTGATTGTAAAGTTTTTTCACCTTGAGCTAATAACTCCATACCACTATGAAGTGAGGTTGCCCCTTCACTCAGCTCATTTGCACCG
Source organism: Bacillus sp. AY3-1 (assembly GCF_008368785.1). Lineage (NCBI taxonomy): Bacteria > Bacillati > Bacillota > Bacilli > Caryophanales > Bacillaceae > Bacillus > Bacillus sp. AY3-1. The sequence continues at coordinate 301,139 of NZ_QORZ01000009.1, forward strand.
CCACTTAAGGCAGATTGGCTAGAAGCAAGTTTTTCACTTCCCTCTTTCACTTTTGATGCCCCGTCACTTAAACGATGAATACCATCTGCAAGCTGATTCGTCCCATTTTTTGCATCTGTCGTTCCTTCATGCAGCTTCTCAGCACCATTACTTGCATCACTCAATCCTTGTGCCAAATCTTGAAACTTTGAAAAGACACCTTCTGTATAAGATTTCGTAATACTATTTGAAATTTTTGTTTTCATATTTTCAACAGCTGTCGTTCCAATTTGAGCTGCTACAAAGTTTTTACCCGGATTTACTTTGTACTGAAGCTGCGCTGGCTCTGGTTTCTCATCCATAAGTGTACTTACCTTTCGGGAGAAATTCTCTGGAATCGTAACGACCATATAATACTTATCTTCTTTTAGCCCTTCATCAGCATTTTTTTCTGATACGAAATGAAAAGCCAGTTCCTTATTCTCTTTTAAATTTTTAACAAAATCGTCTCCTGCATGAATTGTTTTTTCATCCATCGCAGCACCCTTATCTAGATTCACAACCGCAACAGGTAATTTATCTAATCGTCCGTACGGATCCCAATATCCAGCTAAAAAGAATCCTGAATAAATTAACGGAACGATTAATAAAAAAATTAAAGCGATACGTCCATGTTTATGGCGCCACATCGCTTTCCAATCTTTAAATATAAGTTGAATTCCTTTCATGAAACATACTCCTCTTCTAATTTAACACCCTTCGAATGGTTTAACAGATTTACTATACACGTCACTTTCCATACTGTATAATACATCTTTAATTATTAATTCATTCCTTCTGGTCTATAGAAAAGAGGTTCAAAATGGAACTGCTCCAATTAAAATACTTTCAGGCAGTCGCACGATTAGAACATATGACAAAAGCCGCTGAAGAATTGCATATCGCACAACCTTCGCTCAGCAAAACAATTGCTAGATTAGAAAAGGACTTAGGCGTCCCTTTATTTGATCGCCAAGGTCGACAGATTACGTTAAACTCTTTTGGAAAAGTATTTTTAAAACGAGTAGAGCGCGTTTTTCATGAATTAAGTGAAGGCGAAAGAGAAATTAAAGATTTAGCTGAATTACAACAACGCTCTATTACACTGGCAGTTTCTATCCCGAGAATATTACCAGAACTACTCGGCTCTTTTTTACTAGAACATCCTAACGTTCGATTCCAGCAATTTCTCGCATCTACTCCTTCTATGAAACGACAACTAGATAATATAGAAATCGACTTTTGTATATCCTCTGTACCAATTGAAGGAGAGGATATACTTTGGGAACCACTTATTACAGAAGAAATTTTCTTAGTCGTCCCTTCAGGTCATCGTTTATCAGGCCGCGAAAGTATCCATCTGCATGAAGTAAAAGACGAACCATTTATTAGTATGAACACTGGTTACGGATTTCGGCACTTAACGGATGAATTTTGTAAAGAAGCTGGCTTCACTCCACATATCGCTTTTGAAGTAGATGAACCAACCGTGATTAGTGACCTTATTAAGCAAGGTCTCGGCATCGCGTTTGTCCCAAGTTTAACTTTATTAAAAAACTCTACTTTAGCATTAAATAAGTTACGTATTATTGAACCAAATTGCGAGCGAACCATCGGCTTAAGTTGGTCGAAGAAACGCTATTTATCGAAAACTGCTCAGCAATTTCGTAAATTTGTGATTGATTACTTCTCCAATATTAGAACGTAAAATTATATCGACTTAGTAAAAAATAAAAGGTGCCATCTCCAGAGGATGGCACCTTCTATTTCTTACTCTTCTCCAATTCCATTTCCGCTAAAAGCGGCAATACATTATCGAAAATGTGCGTATTATTATTTTCGCCTGTTACGTATCCACCGTAATATCTACTAAATATATTTTCATTTCGGAATGTGGCCATATGATCATATAATTCCTTTGCAAACTTTGTATCACCTGTTTGTAGTACGTACAAGATCGTTAGTCCGTATGCAGCTGGCGATTCATAATTCACAGTTTGTTTTCCCGTTTCTAAATTGTAACGACCGTATAGCTTTCCATCCTCCTGGAATTTTTTCTTTATAAATTCCATGTAAGCATCTGATGAAAGACCACCTAAACTACGATGATATGCAACGTATGATTGGTCAATAAGATTCACTTCTTTATCGTACGTAAAAGTACCATCTTCTTTATACTCTTTCGGGAATGCCCAGCCATGCCTTGGGTAATCCGCTAAAAATTGAACCACGTCCTGATATTGCTGATCAGAAACTTTCCCGTACTTTTTCATATACGAGAATGCATGCGGATTTAAGTATGATGTTGTTGCAAAATTATTTTGTTTCCCTGCATCTGCATCATAATAATCAACGTAATAATTATCTTTCTTATTATAACGAATTACAGCGTCACTCAATTGATCTGCCAAGTTTTTATAACGCTCTTCCTTGTACATTTCATAAGCGCGATATAATTGTTCTATAATACGAAGATCATCTATAAGTGCATTTGTAGCTGACTGCATTTCTCCCTTTTCAGAGATTTTCCATAAAACAATTTGGTCCTTATGTACAAAGTTATTTTGAATAACCTTAACTTGTTCATCGAATAACGCTTGATCGTCTTTATCCAATGTATATTGTAGCCACAGTCCTGCCGATTCTGATAAAGCTTCACGGCCTTTCGCTTCACCCGTACCTGCCTTTGTATCCCCTAAACGATATGTAGCAAGCGTCCCATTTTCATTTACCATATGTCTTAAAATAAAATGTTCCGTACGGTTTCCTTGCAAAGCTGACCAAAATACAATGCCACCTAAAGCGATTAAGAGAATAACTCCAATCCCTATATATAAACGTTTCCGCAATCTTTTCACCTCCCTAATAAGGCTAGCCTTAATTTTACCAGAACATACGTAAAATTAAAAAAGACAATCTATTAGATTGTCTCCCTTGCCTCTATCCCTCACAAGCCTCTTTAGAAGGTCTATATAGCGATGCCACAAGTCGATCATATTCACGACGCGTAATCTCTTTATTATACAGCTTCAATAATAAATCTCTATGCTCTTTTGAAAATGCCATCTTTTTAATGACTTCAGGATACATAAAACATCCTCTCCATTTCAAATAAACTTCTTCATTCCGAAAACAGAACTTACGTTCGCATAAAAGATTATAAAATATTCCTTACTAAAAAACAAACAAAATATTATTAAACATTAACTTATTTCTATTCAAAATATTCAAACATTATATTACCATATCCACTTTTTAAATACATATATATTTTTGGTAGTTTTTCTGAATAAATCTTCCAATTCAATCAGAAAATAATGGCAAAAAGAAGAGGAGTTTACATATGGATACGGTAACATTAGCAAGAGCATTTTTTGGTTCTTCATTAGCATTTCACATTATCTTTGCAACACTTGGTGTCGGACTTTCATTGATGATTTTTATAAGTGAAATACTCTATCACTGGAAGAAAGATTCCGATTACGCCATTATGGCGAAAAGATGGACGAAGGCTTTTGCCATCCTTCTCGGTGTAGCAATTCCAACTGGAACAATTGTTGGTGTGCAAATTTCACTTCTTTGGCCTGGTTTTGCCAAAATTGTTGGGCAGGTTATTTCTGTTCCCTTTCAAATTGAGATTTTCGCCTTCTTTTTAGAGGCGTTGTTCATGTCTATTTATGTATATGCAGCTGACAAACTACCTCCATTCATGAGATTAATCTCGCTATTCTTCGTCATGATTGGTGCCACGGCATCTGCCGTGCTTATTACATCAGCAAATACATGGATGAATACACCCGCGGGCTTTTCAATGGGACCAGATGGATCAGTTTTTAACGTTGATCCATGGAAAGCTTTCTTTAATCCGAGTTTTGGCACAAGCGCATTTCATGTTGTTATTACTGCCTATGCAACTGGAGCTGCCGTCATTGCCTCTATCGCTGGATTTAAATTATTAAAGAAAAATTTAAGTAAACGCGAAATTGCTTATCACAAAAAGGGACTACTGTTAGGACTCGTCGTGACATTTATTACAGGTGCTACGATGTGGCTTTCGGGACACGAATCGGCAATTGCCTTACATAAGCATTCCCCTGAAAAACTAGCATCTGCTGAAGCTTTATTTGAAACGACATCGCATGCACCGTTATCAATTGGCGGAGTTGTAGACCCTAACACACTTGAACTAAACTATGCACTAGAAATTCCGAACATGCTTAGCCTACTAGTGGGACTCGACCCTAGCACCGTCGTAAAAGGACTAAAGGAATTCCCACAAGAAACATGGCCACCATTTTACACACATACACTATTCAACTTAATGGTCGGCACCGCTGCCTTTACTTTTGCAGTTGCATCAATCGCCCTCTTATATTGGTACTTTGTTTACCGAAAAAAAGGTGCAGAATTACCGAAGTGGCTTCTTTGGGGAGCTGCAGCATGTGGACCAATTATGATGCTCGGTATTGAATTTGGGTGGATTTTCAGCTGTAGTGGTCGTCAACCGTGGACCATTTATGGTATGCAACGGACAGTCGACGCTTCTACACGCGCTGATTTTGTCGGTCCTTTATTTATTCTATTCATCATTTTATATATTGGACTCGGCATTTTAACAGTTTTTGTACTACGGACATTCTTTAAGAAACATCCGCTTACAAATGATTTACATCACGAAGGAGGCGATTCTCGTGCATGAGGAAAGTATTGCAATCATCATCTTATGGGCTCTTATTTTCGTATACAGTATATTAGGGTCCATCGATTTTGGAGCAGGTTTTTGGGGCATGGTATACGCAAAACATCCAACGCTCGCTGCCAAACTTGCCAATCGATACTTATCACCAACTTGGGAAGTAACAAATACATTTCTCGTTTTTGTCGTTGTCGCTTTTCTCGGTTTCTTTCCGAAAGCTGCTTTCACCCTTGCGACAGTGATGTTCGTGCCAGTTATGTTAATTTTAATACTCATTGCAATTCGCAGTACATTCATGGTATTTGCTTACTCTCTGCCAAAGTATCAATTCCTCCTTCGGGTGATTTCAGGTATTACTGGGCTCTTAATTCCAGCCTTATTAATTACCGTTTTACCCGTTACAGAGGGGGCTTATATTACAATCTCTGAAGGAAAAGAAGTACTCCTGTATGGAAAACTTCTTTCTAGCCCGGTTATCTACTGCTATATGCTCTTCGGGCTAACTTCGGAACTATTTCTCTCCTCTCTCTTTCTTGCTGATTTTGCGAGAGAGCAAGGTTCAGAAGATTCGTATAGAATTTATAGAAGAAACGCCATCATCCTCGGTCCTGCAACACTCGTTACGGCGATTATCGCCCTCGTTGTAATGGATCCGGAAACACACTGGCTTATGCAAGGACTAATAAAGCAATTCCCATGGTTTACAGTTTCTATCGTTTTATTCGTTATCGGATACTCTTCTCTTTGGTGGACAAACAAGAAGTATGGCACACTAGGATACCCTCGCATTGCCGTTTTAGCAGTCGTCGCTCAATATGCATTTGCAAGTTACGCTTACGGTGTCGCGCATTTACCTTATATTATTTATCCTGATGTAACTGTATTTACAAGTTTTACAACGACAGAAACATTCTATGCATTGCTTATCCTATACGCAATTGGGATCGCAATTTTACTACCAGGATTTATTTTCTTCTGGAATTTATTCTTGAAGGATCGAACTTTTTTGAAGGAAAAATAATATATTCGGGGGAGTCTGTTCCAAAAGGCATTTTGGAACAGACTCCTTTTGTCATGTTTTGTCGATAAGTCGATATATTTTAAAAATCGCTGATATATTTTAAGTTGCACCAATATATCTCCATAATCGCCCATATAAATTTCATTTACTATCTTACTGCCACCCTAATTTATAGACTCCTCTCATAATAGTTATTTCACTATTCGTGACACTTGTCCTTTCGCTTGAAAAACACATATTCACTTCATTCCATTATATGCCTAGTTCTTCTTATTTTTTGCTGAATATACTACCAATACAGACCTTGAGACAAGCTACATTGGTTTAAGGAAAAGTAGAAAGGTAGGTAAAATATGAACATTGAAATATGGATTACTATTATTGTATTCTTCTTAACAATGATTGTTATCTTTTGGCGACCCCGTGGCTTAAATGAGGCTTGGCCGGCAGCAATTGGCGCTGGCATTATCCTGATTACTGGACTTGTATCAAGACCAGACGTCATAGATATTATTAGTAAAATTGGCGGTGCCTCTATAACAATATTAGCGACTATCGTTATGGCGGTTATATTAGAAAGCTTCGGCTTCTTCCACTGGTCCGCAGCGAAACTTGCAAATTTAGCAAAAGGCTCTGGTCGCCGTCTATACTGGTATATTCAATTATTATGTTTTCTTATGACCCTTTTATTTAATAACGACGGTAGTATTTTAATTACAACTCCAATTTTAATTCTTCTTCTAAAAAACCTTCAATTAAAACCACATCAACAAATTCCTTATTTATTAAGTGGTGCTTTAATCGCTACTGCATCTAGTGCACCAATTGGTGTAAGTAATATCGTAAACTTAATCGCATTAAATATCGTGAATATGACTCTTTACATGCATACTGCTATGATGTTTGTACCTGCAACACTAGGTTTATTATTTATGTCATGGCTCATGTATACAGTGTTAAAGAAAAAGCTTCCGAAAAAATTACCTGTTTCTTCTTATGACATTGAAGAGATTTTCTTCACAAAAAACTTCCATCCACTTAAAGGAACAAAATCTGTTAATACGAAACAAAAACGTACAAAATTCATGTTAAAAGTATTAGGTTTCGTCTTTCTTATGCGCTGTCTTCTATTCGTTGCATCCTTCTTATCGATTCCAATCGAAATTGTTGCTGTACTCGGTTCACTCGTTCTTCTCATCTGGAGATGGTACTACTTACGAACAAACCCAGTCGATATTTTGAAAAAGACACCGTGGCACATTTTAATTTTCGCATTCTCTATGTATGTAATTATTTACGGGCTTCACAATGCAGGGTTAACAGCGGCGCTTGTAAGTTGGCTCGAACCAGTTGTAAGTCAGCATCTACTCTATGCTAGCTTTGCAATGGGCGGACTTGTATCTATCCTCTCTAACGTCTTTAATAATCACCCTGCACTTATGATTGGTACCATTACATTAACAGAAATGGGCCTAGATCCAGTCACATTAAAAACTATCTATCTCGCAAATATCATTGGTAGTGACATCGGTTCACTATTATTACCAATCGGTACGCTAGCTTCCCTCATTTGGATGTATATCCTAAGACAAAACAAAATTAAAGTGAAATGGAAAGACTATTTAAGCGTATCTCTCATCGTAATCCCACTCACAACAGCCGTTACATTATTCCTCTTATACTACTGGGTACAATTATTCTTCGCCTTATAGAAAATAGAAGCCCCCTTTGCTACCGTCTTAGCAAAGGGGGCTTCTTCTATATTTAAGTTAGGTACTACAGTGTGATCAATCAAGTAAAGAGGTGTAACGTATTATTGGTATAAATGACTACCAGTGTCTTTAAATTCTTTCGCTTTCTCTTTCATCCCTTTTTCAATTGCTTCTGTCGTTTCTAAATCATTGTCTTTCGCATATTCACGAATATCATGTGAAATTCTCATACTACAAAACTTCGGTCCACACATGGAACAGAAATGAGCCGTTTTCGCGCCTTCTGCTGGCAATGTTTCATCGTGATATTCCATCGCACGTTCAGGGTCTAAAGATAAATTAAATTGATCGCGCCAACGGAATTCAAAGCGAGCTTTTGAAAGTGCATCATCACGCTGATGAGCCGTTTTGTGCCCTTTCGCAAGATCAGCTGCATGTGCAGCAATTTTGTACGTAATAACCCCCGTGCGAACATCATCTTTATTCGGTAAACCTAAATGTTCTTTCGGCGTTACATAACAAAGCATCGCCGTTCCAAACCAGCCAATCATCGCCGCTCCAATTGCCGATGTAATATGGTCATAACCTGGTGCAATATCTGTTGTTAACGGCCCAAGTGTATAGAACGGCGCGCCCTGACAAATATCAAGCTCTTTCTCCATATTCTCTTTAATTAAATGCATCGGTACATGCCCAGGTCCTTCAATCATCACTTGCACATCATGTTTCCAAGCAATCTTCGTTAATTCACCAAGTGTTTCAAGCTCAGAAAACTGTGCTTCGTCATTTGCATCTGCAATCGAACCTGGACGTAATCCATCTCCAAGAGAGAACGAAACATCATACTGCTTCATAATTTCACATATCTCTTCAAAATGAGTGTATAAGAAGTTTTCTTTATGATGGAATAAACACCACTGTGCCATAATTGAACCACCACGCGAAACGATACCTGTCGTACGCTTTGCAGTAATCGGAATGTAACGAAGTAATACGCCCGCGTGAATCGTAAAGTAATCCACACCTTGCTCCGCCTGCTCAATTAACGTATCACGATACACTTCCCACGTTAAATCTTCTGCAATTCCGTTTACTTTTTCCAGCGCTTGATAGATCGGTACAGTTCCAACTGGTACAGGCGCGTTACGAATAATCCACTCACGCGTCGTATGAATATTTTTACCTGTAGATAAATCCATAATCGTATCCGCACCCCAACGCGTTGCCCACGTCATCTTCTCTACTTCTTCTGCAATAGAAGAAGATACAGCAGAGTTTCCGATATTTGCATTGACCTTCACGTGAAAGTTACGGCCGATAATCATCGGTTCTGCTTCCGGATGGTTAATATTCGCTGGTAAAATGGCACGACCTTCCGCGATTTCCTTACGAACAAACTCAGGCTCTACTCCTTCACGAATCGCAACATATTCCATCTCAGACGTAATGATGCCATTACGCGCATAATGCATTTGCGTAACGTTTGCCCCTTGCTTTGCTCTAAGCGGCTGACGATCCATTTGCGGGAAAACAGGCGTATGTTTCAAAGCCACTTTCACACCGTCATCCTCTGGTTTTACTTCGCGCCCTTCGTATGCTTCTACATCTCCGCGCTCCAGGATCCAAGAGTGGCGCGGCGCCTGCAATCCCTTTTCCAGTTCCACTTTATACGCAGGATCTGTATAAGGACCGCTCGTATCATATACACGAATTGGCGGATTCGGAATACCGTTCGTTTCGCTTTGTTCAATCTCACGCATCGGCACTTTCATACCCGCGCGTGGTCCATCCACATACACTTTCTTACTTCCTGGTAAACTCGATTTCAATTCAATTTGCTCAGCTGAAACAGACTGTTTCATAACCTTTGTTGCCCCCCTGTACGTGACAAGGACGAGATATGGCCAGCGTATGCCAAAATAAAAAGAGCCAGGTCCATAAAAAAATAAGGACCTGGCTCATAAAGACATCATTATGTAAAGCCGTTAACTTCCCTACGCTGGTACGAGCCAGATCAGGTCCAAAGGGTTAAGAAGTTCACACGCTTCTCTCTCAGCCTACGCATACGTTAGGCACCCCTAGTTTATCACTGATTTAATTTTCAATACTTTCCCATCATACACGATAATCTAAAAAATGCAAAGTTTATTTCTTTTGTTGTTTATGGAATCATCCACGTTAAATAATATGCCTGTACATACGTCATAATACCAACAATAATTACGAAGAATAAACTATGCTTCACTGTAAAGCGGAATAAATCTGATTCTTTTCCAGCAAGTCCAACTGCCGCACAAGCAATTGCAATCGATTGCGGAGAAATCATTTTTCCGGTTACACCGCCCGTTGTATTTGCTGCAACGAGAAGTACTTCAGATACACCGACTTGCTGCGCTGTAATCGCTTGTAAATTCGAGAACAGTGCATTCGCTGACGTATCGGATCCTGTTAAAAACACACCGATCCAGCCTAGGAATGGTGAGAAGAACGGGAATAGTCCGCCAGTTCCTGCAAGTGCTAATGCTAATGTAGAAGATAGACCAGAATAGTTTGCGATAAACGCGAATCCTAATACGAATCCGATAGATAGAATTGGCATCTTAAGCTCATGTAACGTTTCTTTAAATGTCACTACTGCATCTTTTGCACTCATTTTCAAAATAAAGATAGAAATGATACAAGCAATTAAAATTGCTGTTCCCGTCGCTGATAAAATATCTAATTTCAAGATTGCTTCATAAGGCGTCGGTTTATTTACAATTGGCTCTGCTTTCATTACTAAATTGTGTAAGCCTGGAACTTCAAACTTAAACACAAGGCTTTCCAAAGCACCGCCTGGAGCAAATAACGCTTTAAAGAAACTTTGGCTCCAAATGACTACCATCACAGTTAAAATAATGAATGGAGACCATGCTTTTACTACTTTTCCTACCGTTAGTTTCGGCATAGATATTGCCGTCGTTGTCGCAGCTACTTCACTATTTGCTTGTTTAGACTGATAAATTTCTTTCGGCTGCCAAACTTTTAAGAATAGCGATAAACTCACTAAACTTACTAGTGCTGACGTAATATCCGGAAGTTCTGGTCCTAAGAATGTCGCTGTTATGAACTGCGTAATTGCAAATGAGCTACCTGCTACAAGTAAAGCAGGCCACGTTTGTCTTACCCCTTTCAACCCGTCCATTAAAAATACGATAAAGAATGGAACAAATAATGATAAGAACGGTAATTGATGTCCAGCCATTTGTCCAATTTTATGTGGATCAATACCTGTTACTTGTCCAGCAACTGTAATCGGAATTCCCATCGCTCCGAACGCTACGGGTGCCGTATTTGCGATTAAACAAAGACCCGCTGCATATAAAGGATTTAACCCAAGACCTGCAAGAAGTGCGGCCGTAATCGCTACTGGTGCACCAAATCCTGCTGCCCCTTCCAAAAATGCTCCAAATGAAAAACCGATTAAAATAACGAGTAAACGATGGTCATTTGTAATGGATAATACAGATGCACGAATCACATCGAATTGACCTGTTTTCACAGATATTTTATATAAAAATACCGACATAATGATAATCCAAGCAATTGGCCATAGTCCGTATAAGAAACCATATCCGGTCGCTGCCATCGCCATCGTGAACGGCATCTTATAAGCGAATAACGCCACTAAAATTGTCAGTACAACTGTAATAAATCCTGCCACATACCCCTTCATGCGGAAAACTGCTAAAGCTAAGAAAAAAAAGATAATCGGAATAAGTGCGACCGCTGCCGAAATCCAAATGTTTCCGAACGGATCATAAACTTGTGTCCATGTGTTCATTGTTCTCTCCCCCTAAAGAATCCCCTTTTAAATAGAATAACCTCATCAATAGACTATCAGGTCATCATACCTTTCAGCCTAAAAATAAAAAAACGTCAAAGAAAACGTTTTCATTAATTTTATCACAACAATTTCCATTAAAAAAGATTTTTTTGAAAATTTTATTATTTAACGAAAAAATCTTACAAAATCGTCATGTTCTTGTAATGTTCATCGATAGAAAGCTTGCCAAAACTATTGCATAATAATAGTATAACAACGGACATTATTTATGAGGTGATATATATGAACGGAAACAAAATATTAGCAGCTTTATCATACTTTAGTGTATTATTTGCCCCTATCTTATTCCCTATTATTGTGTGGATTGTGGGCGATGCGGAAACGAAACCACATGCAAAACGTGCTCTATGGACACACATTATCCCAAGTATCGCTACATTCATTGGCGTAACTATTTTAGGAATTATGGGTCTTGGATCTGATCAACCGGATGTAACACTGGGCATCGGTACAATGATTGTCTTATGTATTTGCGGAATCATTAGCTTATACTACTTTATTTGGAACATCGTAAAAGGTATTAAAGTACTGAAAGCTTAAGTTTAAACAAACGTTTGATTAAAACAGTACGCATCATAATAAATGAAATTTTATCGGCGATACGACAATCTTTTAATAAGAAAAAAACCGTCCCAAAATACCTTTTGGGACGGTTTTTTTATCTTCTGCGTTTCTTCTTTTTTCTCATCATTTTTTTGCGGCGCGTATTCACTTTATCCGCTATAATGTGAAGCGTGCTTGCTACAATAATTCCCATTATGAACGTTACAATTTCAACTTCATGTTCCTTCGCAATTTCTATTAAATTCCCATCAAGCGCGATTACATTTAATAGGAATAAAAACGGAGAAAACACAATTAACATGTATGCAATACGAATCACATCACCAAGTATAATTGTATGTGTAAAGAAGGATCGATGCGGCATGACCTTCTTATACGGATACCAAAATATACGTAGGAACCCCCATTTATTATACGCATTACTATATGTATCTAAATCCGGCGTTAAAAATGAAGTACCTACTAAAAAGCCAATTGCAAAAGTTAATAAAAAATCCAAGTTTGTTAATCCATACGAAAAGAGCATAAACAAAACAACCGGAAGGGATATTAAGTTTATTTTCGTATGCGTTCTTCCTGATGGCATAATGCACTTCCTCGCTTACGTTCGCCCTGTCACCATATGACAGTTCTCACCTATTAATCTAATTTCTGATCGATAAAGGATGTGTCTATATCCGAACCAAACCATTCTGCCAACTTCACTCGTGCCTTATCTTTCACCTCTTCATTGACGTATAACGACGCTTGTAATAGAGCAGCCATTAACGCCCCTAAATCATCTGTATAACCAACTCCAGCAATGAAATCTGGGATGGCATCAATTGGTGCAATAAAATAAGCAAGTGCTCCAATCACAATAATTTTCACTCGCTTTGGAACATCAGGTCTTTGCAAAACATAAAACAATAATAAACTTGCATAAATGACCGACTGTCCCGCTTGCTTTGCAACATGTTTTGCTTTCTTCCAAAACGCTTCAACTGAAAATTTTTGTTCCATGTAAAAGCCTCCCTATTTTTTTAAAGAAATAAGCTACAATATGTTATCAGTAAAAGTTCATCAAAATTACACATAATCTATCAATGAACTTTCATTGTAACAAACAAACGAAAAAAGAACAAGTGTTCGTTAATTTTTACATACTTCCCTTCATATAATAGGTTTCTAGATAACCACTCACCCATTGTCATTTCTTATTTCTCAACAAGAAAATTTTCACTTTCACTTAACATTCTGCTCTACCTTTGTTATATTTTCTAGTTGACGGACATATAAACGAATGTTAAAGTTTTCTCTGGTAGTGACAAATCTTATACAAAATATGTAAAATGTTATAGTGTTTCTCAGAAATGAATTTTGTTGTATAATACAGAAATGACGTTATGCTTATGAGCAGCACAAGAAACCAAAAGGGTATGCATAGTTATAGTCGTATATGGGTGAATATAGAACCTCTAATTATGGCCAAGAAAACTATGTATTTTTTATTTTAGCATTTTTCGCTCCAAAATCGACCAAGCCTGATAGAGAAAGGGTGGAAATGAATGAAAGAAACCTTGAAATCACAATTTCAAAATGTGCGTTTCACTGTATTCGTAGCTTTAGCTTTATGGCTGAAGACGTATCTTATTACACGCACAAGCTTTGATTTAAAACTTGAATCTTTCATGCAAGAATTCATTTTATTCCTTAGCCCATTAGCAGCATCATTACTGCTTGTTGGTCTTGCATTATTTGCAAAAGGGAAAAAACGTAACTATATAGCACTTGGAATTAATTTTATTTTAACAATCGTTCTTGTTGGTAACGTAATGTTCTACGGATTCTACAATGACTTCGTTACTTTACCAGTACTAGGACAAACATCTAACTTTGGAAGTTTAGGTTCTAGTGTGAAAGAATTGTTTAACTACAAAATTATCCTTGCATTTGCTGATATTATTGTATTCTTCATTTTATTGAAGAAGATGAAGAATTTTGCACCGACAGAACGTGTAGCACGCCCAATGCGTTCCCTATACTTCGTGTCAACAGTTGCTATTTTCTTCGCAAACTTAGGACTTGCAGAAGCTGAGCGTCCTGAACTATTAACACGTTCATTCGACCGCGTTATGCTTGTTAAAAACTTAGGTTTATATGTACACCAAGTGTATGATCTTGGCTTACAAGCAAAATCAAGTTCACAAAAAGCTTTTGCTGATGGTAGTAAATTACAGGAAACAGAGAACTACGTAAAAACAACGCAAAGCAAACCAGATCCAAATATGTTTGGTACGGCAAAAGGGAAAAACGTAATTGTTGTCTCTCTTGAGTCATTACAAACATTCTTAATTGGTGCAACAGTTAACGGACAAGAAGTTACACCATTCTTAAACCAATTTACGAAAGAAAGTTATTACTTTGATAACTTCTTCCATCAAACTGGGCAAGGAAAAACATCTGATGCTGAATTCTTAGTAGATACTTCAATGTATCCACTAGACCGTGGTGCTGTATTCTTCACACACGGTAATAACGAATATACAGCAACTCCAGAAATTTTACGTGAGCAAGGATACCATACATCGGTATTCCACGCGAACAACGCAACATTCTGGAACCGTAACATTATGTATCCGGCACTTGGTTATGATCGTTACTACAACGAGCTTGACTACAAGATTACGCCAGAAACGAAATTAAATTGGGGATTAAAAGATATCGAATACTTCGATCAATCTATCGATATGTTAAAAGAAGTGAAGCAACCGTTCTATACTCGCTTCCTTACTTTAACAAATCATTACCCATTCACTTATGATGACAGCACGAAATTAATCGATGAATACAATTCTGGTGATGGCGTATTTGACCGTTACATGGTAACTGCTCGCTATTTAGACGAAGCAATGAAACACTTTATTGAACGTCTAAAAGCAGAAGGTATTTACGACAACTCAGTTATCGTATTCTACGGTGACCACTATGGTATTTCTGAAAACCATAACCGTGCAATGGCACAGTTCTTAGGAAAAGAAGAAATCACTGCATTTGACCATATGAACTTACAAAAAACACCGATGTTTATTCACGTTCCAGGTCAAAAAGAAGGTAAAACAATTTCAAAACCAACTGGTGAAATTGACATTAAACCAACAATTCTAAACTTACTTGGTGTAGATTCTACGAATCAAGTTCAATTTGGTCATGATGTATTCTCACCTGATAATAAAGGATTCGTTGTTCTTCGTGACGGTAGCTTCGTTACAGATAAGTACATGTACACGAACAGTACATTCTACGACCGTACTACTAGCGAAGTTGTACAATTACCAAAAGAAGAATCTCAACCACTCATTGATCGTGCCCAAAATGAATTGAACATGTCTGACAAAATCATTGAAGGTGACTTACTTCGCTTCTCTGAAAGTAATAAGACCAAAACTGGTGAAGTAAAGACAGCTATTAAAGAAGAAAAGAAGAGCGCTGAGTAATCTCAGCCTCTTTTTTTATATTTCTCCATACAATCACTTATATTCATTAACTTTAACATTACATAACCTTTACCAAATATTCACATAGAATTAATGAAACATCTCTATAATAAAATATGTAAGCAAGGTTCTATATATTTCTTATCTCTCATCTGTAATAAGATCCCTTAAAGAAATATATGAATCGTTTATTTCTACTTTCTTATAATTGTCTTTCACTATGTTTTGTTTCCATACACAAAACATTCAATAAGACGATGTCCCTATGAAAGATAGCTACCCTCCTTGTGCAGCATTCCATCAGAATGTTGCTTTTTTTTATTCAAAAGCAGGATTCTTATTTCTCATTTTCGAATTTGTATATACAAAATGCTGTAAATCGCTACTACTTCTCTACCATTTACAAATACATATACGTCATATGTAAAGAAGTACTCACATAAAAATTACTATAGTGATTTTTATTCCAAATGAAAGCTTCACTTTACTTATGCACTTACGAAAGGATGGGACGGAAATTGGCATATGAAAGATTTGTACTTTGGAATGATGCAGTTATTGATACAACGAAACAAAAAACGTATATAGAACTTGAAGAAAGAGGCTTGCAGTTTGGAGATGGTGTCTACGAAGTTATTCGCCTATATAAAGGAAACTTTCACTTATTAGATCCACATATCACAAGATTATATCGCTCCATGGAAGAAATAGAATTATCACTCCCTTTCTCAAAGGCAGAACTTATTATCCTGCTTTACAAACTAATTGAAAGTAATAATTTCTACGAAGATGGAACGATTTATTTGCAAGTATCTCGCGGTGTACAAGCTCGTACCCACACATTCTCATATGACGTCCCTCCGACAATCTATGCCTATATTACGAAGAAAGAAAGACCAGCGTTATGGATTGAATATGGTGTACGTGCTATATCAGAACCAGATACGCGCTGGCTACGCTGTGATATCAAATCATTAAATTTATTACCTAATGTATTAGCCGCTACGAAAGCTGAACGTAAAGGTTGTAAAGAGGCTCTTTTCGTACGAAATGGTACTGTAACTGAGGGAAGCTGTTCTAATTTCTTTCTCATAAAAAACGGAACTCTCTACACACATCCAGCCAATCACCTTATTTTAAATGGCATCATTCGTCAGTATGTCCTTTCTTTAGCGAAAACCCTTCGCATTCCGGTAAAAGAAGAACTGTTTAGCATTCGCGATGTTTATCAAGCGGATGAATGTTTCTTTACAGGAACGACGATTGAAATTTTGCCGATGACTCACCTTGATGGAACTGCAATTCAAGATGGTCAAGTTGGTCCTATCACAAAAATGCTACAAAGATCATTTTCTCAAAGCTTGTTACAATCCAATATGTCATCTTCTTAAACACGAATAATCTCTAACCTTTCTATATTCAATATATGTATTTAAATGGAAATCAAGGTATAATTTATACCTTGATTTTTTCTTGTAATCTTTTTGTCATATTCAGATTCCCGCATAAGTCTTGACAGTAATCGACATGCTCTTTAGAATTTTTAACAGTTGGTAAATATTTCTTAACTACATTACAGACAGAAAGGAATCGACAAATTATGAAAAAATACCTTGCCGGTCTTGCGGCAGTGTCTGTAGCAGGAGGAGCAGCACCTACACTTGATAGTGTTCAAGCTGCCCCTGAACAAAATACACAAAAAGCTGCTACAACTGTCCAAGCTTCTGCATCAAACAGCTCATCTTATACGGTAAACGCTAGCGTATTACATGTTCGTGCAGGATCAAGTACTTCTCACGACATCATCTCTCGCGTTTATAACGGTCAATCACTAAACGTGATTGGCGAAGAAAATGGTTGGTTCAAAATTAACATTAATGGAAAAACAGGCTTTGTTAGCGGTGAATTTGTATCAAAAAATGGTGCAAGCAATTCCAATGTAAGTACAACAGGTGGAAAAAATAAAGTTACTGCTGATGTATTACGTGTACGTACTGCTCCTAACACTTCTAGTTCTGTTTCAGGACGTGTATATGAAGGACAAGCATTAAACGTAATTGGTCAAGAAAATGGTTGGGTGAAAATCAACCATAATGGACAAGTTGGCTATGTAAGTGGCGAATTCGTATCTGGTGTTTCTTCTAATGCAGGTTCTTCAAACAACAATACGAATAATAACAACCAAGAATCTGTAAAACCAGCAAGCGGAAACTATACAGTAAATGTATCTTCCCTTCGTGTTCGTACAGGTCCTAGCACTTCTCACACAACTGTAGGGTCTGTTACAAAAGGACAAGTCGTACAAGTTGTTGGTGAAGTTCAAGATTGGTTCAAAATCAATTACGCTGGACAAGCTGCTTACGTAAGCAAAGACTACGTAACAAAAGGCGGTTCTAGCGACAACGTTACACAAGGTAACAAACAAGAACAAAATAATAATGTAACCGTTCAAACTGGTGGTACTTACGTTGTTAACGCAACATCTCTACGCGTTCGTACAGGCCCTGCTGCTTACCATAGTGTAATTGGTGGCGTGTTAAATGGGACTACATTAAACGTAGTTGGATCTGAAAACGGTTGGTTTAAAGTAAACTATCAAGGAAAAACAGGTTTCGTTAGTAGCGAGTTTGTAAAATTCGTTAAAGGTGGCACTGCTACTCCTGAACAGCCAAAACAACCTGATCAAGGTGCAATTGGCAACTACTACATTAATGCTTCTGCCTTAAACGTACGTAGCGGCGAAGGTACAAATTATAGAATCATAGGGGCACTTCCACAAGGACAGAAGGTTCAAGTAATCTCTGAAAACTCTGGATGGAGCAAAATTAACTACAACGGTCAAACTGGTTACATCGGAACACGTTACCTTTCTAAAACACCAGTTGGTGGCGCAGTAGATAATAAGCCTAACAACAACCAAAATAACAATAATAACAATAACAATACAGGTAATAATAGCGGCGACAGTTCTTCCATACTTGCATATGCAAAAGGAATGCAAGGCGTACCGTACGTTTGGGGCGGTACTTCTGCTACTGGTGTTGACTGCAGTGGTTACATCTACCACGTATTTAAGAAATTTGGTCATAACATTAGTCGTCAAAGTGTTGCAGGATATTGGGGTAGCCTACCACAAACTTCAAATCCACAACCAGGTGACTTAATTTATTTCAAAGATACTTATAAAGCAGGTCCTTCTCATATGGGTATTTACCTTGGAGGCGGATCATTTATCCAAGCCGGAGATAAAGGTGTCGCAATCGCTTCATTAAGCAATTCTTATTGGAGTAAGCACTTCTTAGGTTATACGAAAGCACCTTAAGTTATATTTTAGAGCCTTCTAGATTACTAGAAGGCTCTTTTTAATATATGTCACCTTTATCCCCGAAAAAATAATGTATCTATTTCCCTATTTCATACACTATATTCTACAAAAACACTCCATAACGTTATCATAATGTATATTTTTACATAAAAAACATAACCTATTTCATGTCTAATCATTTTATATGTGTTTTTTTAAAGAATTTTCTTTTTATTTAAACTTTTCGTTAGACGTTTGACCTCCGATGTCCATTATGATAAGTTACTTAAGATGTTATATTCGTAAACGTATAGACAACTGGTTTATACACTTTTTTTACTATGAGGAAGGAGCATACACTGCATGAATCTTTTATGGGGAATTGGCGGCGTGATTGGAGTATTAGCAATCGCTTTCTTACTATCTTCCAACCGCAAAGCTATTAATTGGCGCACAATTTTAATCGCGCTAGCATTACAAATGTCATTTTCATTTATCGTATTACGATGGGATGCCGGAAAAGCAGGTTTAAAACACGCTGCGGATGGTGTTCAAGGATTAATTAATTTTTCTTACGAGGGAATTAAGTTCGTTACTGGGGATTTAGTCAACGCAAAGGGCCCTTGGGGATTTGTTTTCTTCATTCAAGCACTACTTCCAATCGTATTTATTAGTTCATTAGTTGCAATCTTATATCATTTCGGTATTATGCAGAAATTTGTTAGTGTCGTTGGTGGTGCATTAAGTAAACTTCTTGGAACTTCTAAAGCAGAAAGTTTAAACTCAGTAACAACCGTATTTTTAGGACAAACTGAAGCTCCAATCTTAATCAAACCTTACTTAGCACGTTTAACAAATAGTGAATTTTTCACTATTATGGTAAGCGGTATGACAGCCGTTGCCGGATCAGTTCTTGTCGGCTATGCAGCAATGGGTATTCCGTTAGAACACTTATTAGCAGCAGCAATTATGGCAGCTCCATCAAGTTTATTAATCGCGAAACTAATTATGCCAGAAACAGAAACAGTAGATAATAACGTTGAACTTTCTACAGAACGTGAAGATGCAAACGTTATTGACGCAGCAGCACGTGGTGCATCTGAAGGTATGCAACTTGTTATTAACGTAGCAGCAATGTTAATGGCTTTCATCGCATTAATCGCTTTATTAAATGGCTTATTAGGATGGGTTGGTTCTTGGTTTGATATTAAACTTAGCCTTGATTTAATCTTCGGTTACTTACTATCACCATTTGCTATCTTAATCGGTGTTTCTCCTGGTGAAGCTATACAAGCAGCAAGCTTTATCGGTCAAAAACTTGCAATCAACGAATTCGTTGCATACGCAAACTTAGGACCACACATGGCAGAGTTCTCTGCAAAAACAAACTTAATTTTAACATTCGCAATCTGTGGATTCGCAAACTTCTCTTCTATCGCAATTCAATTAGGTGTAACAGGAACGTTAGCTCCTACTCGCCGTAAACAAATTGCACAGTTAGGGATTAAAGCAGTTATCGCTGGTACATTAGCAAACTTCTTAAATGCAGCAGTTGCAGGTATGATGTTCCTATAAAATGACGCAAAGTCTCCTCTTTCTAAAGAGGGGGCTTTTTATTATATGTTGTATATTTTTTTGGTATATATTAAATACTTTATGCTTAAATATAAGAACATTATGATACAATAATTAGTAAGTCTGTTTATTTTTTCTTGCAAAAGAGAGATACTACTTGTTGTTGCTCTCCAAAATAACCTAGTCATCCGGTCTATTTCTTAATAATTGCGCATACTACAAGTATCCTTGCATGAATTACCTTTAAGGAGGAAAGTTTTGTGAAAAATAATTTCTATAAAGTCCTCTCTATGTGGATTTTACAAATTTTATTTTATTTTACAACTGTACATGTAACGCAATATGAGCATGCTCTCATTTTTACAATTATATATGTAATTGTTAATGTACTATTTCTATTATTAACTGATAAAACCGCATTTGTTCTTTTTATATTAGGAACCATTACTTCGGTATTCTATCTGTTCTACCAAGCATGGCTTTACTTATGGAGTACATCAGAACAATGGGAATACATTATTACTCACTTCCTAATGGCAGCAAACTTCTTCATCGTATATATCTCCACTCATTTATTAAAGAAGGTTATTCATGAAAATAAAGAATTAACCGAACGTGTGAGAATATTAGAACAATACATTGGAGAATCAAAATTATTAACAAGACAAGAATTCGAAAGACGACAAGCATTATTAATCACTGCAATGAATCGTCGTAATGAAACAGGTGTTATTATTTACTTTGATTTCAATTCCTTTAGTAAATATACAAAGGAAAGTGTTATGAACCGTGTAGCTTCATTATTAGTTGAAACGATAAGAGATGACTTTGATCTTGCTGCTGAATACGATAATAATAAGCTAGTTATTTTATTACAAAACACAAATGAAGCCGGTGCTGACATTGTAATGAGCCGTCTAAAGCCAAAAATGGAGCAATGGCTTGCTGCTGAAGCGATCCAAGATATACAAATTTCACGCGAACAAATTGGGAACAAAGGAAAGACGTTATTATGATGACACTCGTTATACTGCTTTTATTCCTTCTGTTTTGCGTACTCGTTTTTTGGATTAGTATCACATTTTCGATTAAGTATATACTTATCTTTACAGCCTTTCTATTCTCTGCCTTACTTGTTTACTATTCTTTCTTAACACTCGCAGGTTTAGTTCACCGAAATAGTAAACGAAAAGATCGTACGCTAGAACATTATCCAAGCGTCGACATTTTAATACCAGCCCACAATGAAGGGGTCGTTATTAAAGATACTTTAGAGGCGATGGCAAAGATTGAATATCCAGGTAAACTAACTGTTTATTTATTAAACGATAACTCTCAAGATGAGACACCTGAAATTGGTGACGATTTTGACAAAGCTTATGCTCATATTCGTCACATTCGTGTTCCGGCGGGTGAACCAAAAGGGAAATCGCGTGTATTAAACTATGGTCTTAGTATTTCAGATGGTGAATACTTCTGTGTGTATGATGCAGATAACCAGCCTGAACCACATGCACTGCGAATGCTTGTAGAACACGCTGAAACAACCGAGGATGCTGTTGGAGCTGTTGGTCACGTTCGTACTGTAAATGAAAACAGAAACTGGCTAACACGAATGATTTCATTAGAATTTCAAATCTTCCAGCTCCTTATGCAATCCGGACGCTGGTTACTATTCCAAACAGGTTCACTAACAGGAACAAACATGCTTCTTCGCCGCTCTGCATTAGAAGAGCTTGGCGGTTATGACCCGTATGCAATTGCAGAAGACGCTGAATTAACATTACGAATTACACAAAAAGGCTATCTCTTACCGATCGTTCCAGAATCGATTACATGGGAACAAGAACCTGAGCATTTAAAAATCCTTATTAAGCAGCGTACACGTTGGCTCCAAGGGAACTTGTACATTTTAGAAAAAATGTTTTCTTCCTTAAGTTTCTTTAAAGGAAAACTTCTCGTCCATTCCTTACAACAAGTTTTAGTGTATGTTGTATTTTGGCTATTCTTAATCATCTCGAACGTTTGGTTTGTAATTGGGGTACTCGGGATATTCCAAATTCAATATAGCATTCCGCTACTATTTATGTGGTATGTCGCATATATTACATATGTTTCTCAATTATTTAGTGCCCAGAGTGTGGAGCGAACCTTTACACCAACTAATATTTTTATTAGTGTTATCATGTACTTTACGTACGCACAGCTCTTTACGTACTTATTCATTCGCAGCTTAATTTTATACTTACGTGCAAAGAGCAAGAAACAAGTCATTGGCTGGGATAAAACAGTTCGATTCAAAAAAGAAAAGTAAAACTTTAATCAGTGGGAGTTCTCCCACTGATTTTTATTTACAAAATAAAAATCAGCACAGAGCGCCGTATGCTCTGTGCTGATTTATTGCCGTATAAATTATATATATCAGACAATACCCCTTAGCTGAAAGTAATTTCACGTCCATCCCCCAACGAACGATTGACCTTCATTTATATACGAAAAAGTGATTGCTATTTTTGTAGAACCAATTGCTTCTCTTGCTGTTCTTTGCGCGTTTCAGTCTTAGGTTCCGTGCTTTCTTGGACACTACGATGTGCCACACGTTTCAAACAAATATGCTTCCACTTTCTTTCGTAACGTTTCATTATTCTAGATGTCCCCCTTGAATGCGCTTTAAAACTATTTGAAATCGCTTACAGGAAATAATATAGCACATATACATAAACGTGACAACACATTTCCGACAATTTTTTGTCAAAAATACAAATAGAATCCGCAAGATATCGAACATTGTCGAAATTTATCGATTTATCTTCGCATAAAAGGCATACTACTTACATAGTAAAGTATTTTATTTCCCTGACTTGCAGTTAAAATTCCTTCTATATAAAAAAGAGCTGATATATAATCAGCTCTTTTTCCTTCTATTATTAATGACGCTTCATACGTCCTTCTTTTTGTAACTCTTTAAATAATGCCGCCATCATAAAGAAGATAACGAAGACGAATGGGAATGCCGCAATAATAGCTGCCGTTTGCAGTGCTTCTAATCCACCAACATATAATAAAGTAGAAGCTATCGCTGCTAAAACGATACCCCAAATCATTTTAATGCGGTTCGGCGGATTTAAACTACCATGTGTCGTTAACATTCCTAAAACAAATGTCGCAGAATCTGCTGATGTAATGAAGAATGTTGCAATAAGTAGAATACCTAATACTGATAAGGCTGATCCAAAGCTTCCCATCTGATCGAACATAGCAAATAATCCTACTTCTGTTCCCATCTCTTTCACTTTTTCAAAGATATGTGCATCACCAAACAGCTCCATATGAATACCAGTCCCGCCGAAAACAGAGAACCAAAGCGCACCAATTACGGTCGGTACGAGTAACACACCAATAACAAACTCACGAATCGTACGTCCTCTTGAAACACGAGCAATAAACGTACCTACGAATGGTGACCATGCAATCCACCATGCCCAATAGAAAATTGTCCACGATTGAATCCATTGATTTCCGCCTTCATCTAATGGACTTAAACGGAAACTCATACTTGGCAATTCTTGAATATAAGAACCGATTGTTGAAGTGAAGTAATTCATAATAAAGTTTGTTGGACCCGCAAATAATACAATGATCATAAGTGCAAACGCCAAAATAATATTCGTATTACTTAAATATTTAATTCCTTTATCAAGCCCTGTCTGTGCAGATAACATAAATAACACTGTTACGATTGCAATAATGACTAACTGAGTCGTTAATGAATTCGGGATAGATGTTAAATAACTAACACCACCAGCAATTTGTTTCGCACCAAGACCTAATGATGTTGCGACACCAAACACAGTTGCGAAAACAGCTAACACATCAAATGAATGAGCAATACGTCCATGTTCCCCGCCTTTGAATAACGGACCTACTGTCGCACTAATCGTACTTGCTTTTCCTTTTCTAAAAGTAAAGTAAGCAATACACAGCGCTACAAATGCATATAGTCCCCACGGATGTAATCCCCAATGGAAAAATGAAAAACGTAATGCAAGACGCGCACTTTCCTCAGTTGCACCTTCTCCAAACGGAGGTGCGTACAAATGGTTTAATGGTTCAGCAACGCCCCAGAAAACTAAACCGATACCCATACCAGCGCTAAATAGCATAGCAAACCATGTCATATAACTATAATCAGGTTCATCATCATCTTTACCTAAACGAATAGAACCGTATTTCGAAACAATTAAAAAGATAGACACAACTAAAATAATAGAAACAGAAATAATATAGAACCATCCAAACTTACTAACTAATGCAGTTTGAATTGCGGTTGTTACATTTCCTAAGCTACCTTTTCCGATAATAGATTCGGGAATAATCCCCCAAATTGTAAATGCAATACATAATGTTAATGAAACGATGAATGTTTTTGTCAGTTTCCTCATCAAATCCCCCTTCGTAGGTTTCACTTTTGTAAATAACATAAATTCCGATATGTAAAATCGGATAGAAAACTATAATTTTACGGTGATTTTCTTACTTTCACCTTCACCAACTAGAATTCTTATGGACAGCCTTACCTTCCGTATAATCTTTTACTCTGCAAGAGCTATAAGATCGAAATACTGCTGTCAAATTGTGCGAGAAAAATGCGGATGGGAATGTGTTTTCCCAAAAAAGGATGTGTTACAGATGTAAAAAAGGGTATTTTTCTTCCTTGCAACCCTTTCTGTTTGTAACAATTATGCGGTTTTTTTGCTAGTATATAGCACGTGTTTATAGTTTCACAAACGAAATGTTTATGTTTATATAACTATATTACCCATAAAACGGTAAAATACTCAAGGAATGTAACTGTTTAGTAAACATTATGTAATGCTCCTGTAATATTTTTATTTACGCCGAAAACAATATGTTGTATTAAATATTTTGAATATAAGTAGAAACCTACTAATCATATAGAATGAAAACCGCTTTCTTATATTTTTTGCTATATTACAGGATGTTAACGACTGATTACGAATGGTTTGTAATTGTGTGTTTTCCTCAAATCCGAAAAAATCTGTTGCTATAATGAGGACACGAAAACAAACGCAATGGAGGCTATCATGAAAAAATTAATTGGAATAGCAACAGCAGCAGTTTTTGGTCTTGGGATTTTCACATCATCTGCTAATGCAGAAACTGTTGTAACAACAGACGTACTAAATGTACGCGAAAACCCTACTACGGAATCAAAAGTTGTCGGTAAATTACTAAACGGGAATAAAATAGATGTTCAAAATACAGAGAACGGATGGTCAAAAATCACTTTAGATGGTAAAGACGCATTCGTAAGTACAGAGTTTACAAAAAGCATCTACTACGTAACAGCTAACGTATTAAACGTACGTGCTGAAGCGAACACAAACTCAGAAATTCTTGGAACGTTGAAGAAAGACGATATGATCGAAACAACGAACCAAGTACAAAATGAGTGGTTACAATTTGAATATAACGGGAAAACAGCTTATGTTCACGTTCCTTTCTTAACAGGTACAGCACCTGTTATCGAGAAACAAGAACAACCTGCTCCTGCTAAAACTGTAGCACCAGCTAAAGCGCAAGCACCTGCAGCACAAGCAAAACCAGCTGCTAAGCCTGCTGTGAAAGCTGCTGAGACTAGCGAACCTTCTAATGGTCGTGAGTTAACAGTTGTAGCTACAGCATATACAGCTCACCCAAGCGAAAACGGTGGCACATACGGTGGCCGTGTATTAACTGCAATGGGTCATGACTTAACAGCGAACCCAAACATGAAAATGATCGCTGTTGACCCGAAAGTAATTCCATTAGGATCTAAAGTATGGGTTGAAGGTTACGGAGAAGCTATCGCTGGAGATACTGGCGGTGCAATTAAAGGTAACCGTATCGACATTCTACTTGGATCAGATAGCGCTGCTCAAAAATGGGGACGCAAAACTGTTAAAGTGAAAATTTTAAAATAACCAATGACTGCTAAAGCCGGTTCTCTTTGTTGAGAGCTGGCTTTTATTTTTTTATAATAACTATAAGGAGGTTATGTTCATGAATGTACAAGCAACAGTAGACTGGATCGGTACACCAAAACCGTATATATATAAAGATGAAGTAACATACGACGCTACTTCCATTGACTTTTCACTCGCTGGCGATGACAATCGATATAAATTAATTGTGCTCAGCTTTGAAGAAAATACACATTACAAAATTGTCCAATATGGAATCAAACCCGGCTCACAAAAGCCATTTCCTATCGATATTCCATTCGAACAAAACATGTTACCAATTATAGAACAAATATTACATGATCCATATGTGCAAGCGATATTAAAGGAAACGCGCTCATAATTGTAAAAAAGGATATCACCTCGTCAGATTTTTTCGGCTAAGTGATATCCTTTTTATTTTCCCTTCGTAAACAAGAGTAGAGAAAAATATATTAACGGTTCGACACGAAATATCGATTTACCGACAAAGATTGACAAGAGAAGTAAACTACAAAAAAGATGCCGTTCAAAAATATTGAAAAACACCTTTCCATCTCCATTCACAGTTGCAATATGATAATCCAAATTTCATTTTTTCTGTTTTGAGCATTTTTTGTTTATAATGGTAAAGGAAAGAAATATGTGTACGGAGGAATATTATGCTGCAACACTCAATTACGAAAGATGAAATTATGATGATTGCGAATGAGTTCGTTCAAGGACTAGATCCACAGCAAACAGCTGATCAGGAACATGTCGCTACAGCTCGGCACCTATATCGTAGTGGTGTTGTCTACAACGTTGACTTTGATGGTTATACGCTATCAGGAACTGTAGATGCTGCAGGCAGCGTATATAGCGTCCATATCCCGATTCGTAACGTCGCTGAAAGCTATTGCGATTGCTTTGCACCAACGCAATGTGAGCATATGCTCGCTGTTTTACTATCTGCAGCATCTAGTTTCGGGCAAGTAGGAGATGTATTAACTTTATTTAAAAATAATACGAAACCTTCCCTTCCTCCTATTCGAACTGCAAGACAAGTATTGCAATCATCAGCGTTTGAAGAAACGGATTATAAAAGTTGGCAATCGTATTTTGACAACGAATATGAATCATTTAAAAAAGAACAAGCTCGGCTTACTTATAAACAAATGTATTTTCTTATGAGTATTTTTACAGACTTCTATACGAAACTCGAGCGGAAAGCTCCGCGTATCGTTGCGATACATGAGTTGTTCAGGCTACACGCAGCGCTTTATTGCTTTCAAAAATTATTAGAAGAAATTCAGGACTTCGAAGCAAATAAAACGTATTCTTATCACCAGCCTGTTAACGTCGTTCGCTTATTTGTAGATAAAGTGGAATCCATCGTTCGGGACTTACAATCAGAAGCGATTCCTTCAGAGTCTGAAGCAATTTTGCAAGAAACAGCTCGTCTCGTTCACGAAGTATTCTTCTCCACCGATGCCTATACGCAAGAAAGATTTTTTATTTATCGTCACATATGGAGTGAACTCTTACACAATAAAGAGAAACTGCAAGAAGAAGAAAAGCGAATGGATACGAAAATCAATCCACTTTCCAAAGCATTAGCATCTTCTCACCTACTCTTTTTAAATGACGAAGACCTATTAGCGATGGACTTACTAAAAAAACAGCCTGCTTCTGTTGTAAGTCTGTACTTCTATTGGTTAGAAGAGCTATTAAATACAATGCAGTGGGATCGTGCGAAAAACTGGCTTTCCTTTACGTATAAACAAGTGAAGAAAACGATACATGAGCACGAAAATACGATTTTCATAAAAGATATCGTTCGCTTATTTGTCATCAT
This sequence comes from Bacillus sp. AY3-1, assembly GCF_008368785.1. NCBI lineage: Bacteria > Bacillati > Bacillota > Bacilli > Caryophanales > Bacillaceae > Bacillus > Bacillus sp. AY3-1. The sequence continues at coordinate 329,230 of NZ_QORZ01000009.1, forward strand.
GTATGAAACGTATGCAACCCATACAAATGAACAAGCCGGACTCGAAATGATTTTGCAAGAGCTACTACCATATAGTTTTGCAAACTATGAGCAATACGTACTCGCGAAAAAGCAATATCGTACATGGGCAGAACTTCAGCTCTTACATGGGTTTGAAGCAATTGAACTTTTGAAAGAGCCGCTGAAAGATATTGAAAAGGAAGCACCAGAAGCAGCCCTTCCTCTTTATCACCTTGCTGCTACCGAGGCCATTGAAGAGCGAAACCGCAAATCATATAGACGTGCAGTTCGTTACTTAAAGAAATTACGTACATTATATAAACGATTAAAGCGCACTGATGAATGGGATGCTTTCATTATTCACATCGCAAACTTACATTCACGTCTGCGTGCACTACAAGAGGAATTACGGAAAGGAAAATTAATCGATGATCAATCAAACTGAAGTAACAATTAGGCTCCAGCACGTTAGTCAAGGTTGGTTCCTTTGGGGAGAAAATGACAGCGGTACTCCATTATCCGTAACAAGTTGGAAACGAAATGCATTTACGTGGCACTCCACTTCCTTCTACGGCACGTTTCTAAAAGAAGCGACCTTTGAAGGAAAACAAGGTGTTATGCTAACAAACGCACAAGCATTTGAATACATCGCTAATAAGCCGATGAACTCCTTTGCCCATATTCAAATGAATGGCCCTATTACAGCACTTACGAAAGATGCGAACGAATTATGGGATGCCTTCACAAGCGGTAGCTTCGTACCTGATATGGAGCGTTGGTCTCAGCAACCATCTTGGAAAGTGCAAAATACCCCAATCGAAGATGACACATTGGCATCTCTTTTCTCGGCCGCGGTAAATGAAAGCATATTACAAGATAACCGTTCAAACGATGGATGGGAAGATGCCAAGAGACTTTATGAACATTACGACTTTACGAAAAGACAATTGGATGCAGCACTACATGAAGAAGATTGGCTTCGAAAAATTGGTTACATTGAAGATGACCTTCCCTTTACAATCGGACTACGGCTACAAGAGCCGCAAGAAGAGTTTGAAATGTGGAAGCTTGAGACAATTGTTACACCAAAGCGCGGGGCACATCGCATATATGTATATGAAAGTATCGATTCTTTGCCAAAACGATGGCACGATTATGAAGAACGTATTCTTGAAACACAAGAAGGATTCAGTAAGCTCGTACCGTGGTTAAAAGAAGGCGATACATTCCGAAGTGAGCTCTTTGAAACAGAAGCGTGGAACTTCTTAACAGAAGCAAGTAACGAATTACTCGCTGCAGGTATTACGATTTTACTGCCATCCTGGTGGCAAAATTTAAAAGCGACAAAACCAAAATTACGTGTGCAACTGAAGCAAAATGCTACGCAAACGCAATCTTTCTTCGGCATGAATACACTCGTTAACTTTGACTGGCGCATTTCAACGAACGGCATTGATTTATCCGAAAGCGAATTTTTCGAACTCGTTGAACAAAACAAACGGTTATTCAATATAAATGGTCAATGGATGAGACTGGATCCAGCCTTTATTGAAGAAGTACGAAAGCTTATGAACCGTGCCGATAAATATGGACTAGAAATGAAAGATGTCCTTCAGCAACATTTATCAAACACTGCTGAAACAGAAATTGTAGAAGAAGATAGTCCATTTACCGATATTGAAATCGAGCTAGATGGATATTATGAAGAGCTATTCCAAAAACTATTGCACATTGGAGATATTCCAAAAGTAGATGTCCCTTCTGCACTAAACGCAACACTCCGTCCGTATCAACAACATGGCATTGAGTGGTTATTATATTTAAGAACGCTTGGATTCGGAGCATTATTAGCTGACGACATGGGACTTGGAAAAAGCATTCAAACGATCACTTACTTACTATATATAAAAGAGAACAACCTCCAAACAGGCCCTGCTTTAATCGTGGCACCGACATCTGTTCTTGGAAATTGGCAAAAAGAATTTGAGCGTTTCGCACCAAATTTACGTGTTCAGTTACATTATGGAAGTAACCGAGCGAAAGGCGAATCATTTAAAGACTTCCTTCAATCAGCAGATGTCGTATTAACATCTTATGCATTAGCTCAGCTTGATGAAGAAGAACTTAGTACGTTATGCTGGGATGCTGTTATTTTGGATGAAGCACAAAATATTAAAAACCCACATACGAAACAGTCGAAAGCAGTACGAAACTTGCCAGCAAATCACAAAATCGCTTTAACCGGTACACCGATGGAAAACCGACTTGCCGAGCTTTGGTCTATTTTTGACTTCATTAATCATGGATATCTCGGCAGCTTAGGACAATTCCAGCGCCGCTTCGTCTCACCAATTGAAAAGGACCGTGACGAAGGAAAAATCCAACAAGTTCAACGTTTTATCTCGCCGTTTTTACTGCGTCGTACGAAGAAAGATCAAACCGTCGCATTAAACTTGCCTGATAAACAAGAACAGAAAGCGTACTGTCCACTTACTGGTGAACAAGCTTCCTTATATGAACAACTTGTTCAAGATACATTGCAAAATGTAGAAGGATTAAGTGGGATTGAAAGACGCGGATTTATATTACTCATGCTGAACAAACTTAAACAAATTTGTAACCATCCTGCTCTTTATTTAAAAGAAACAGAACCAAAAGACATCATCGAACGTTCCATGAAAACGAGCACGCTAATGGAACTAATTGAAAATATAAAAGATCAAAATGAAAGTTGTTTAATCTTCACACAATACATCGGTATGGGGAACATGCTAAAAAATGTGTTAGAAGAACATTTCGGTCAGCGCGTCCTCTTCTTAAACGGTAGTGTACCGAAGAAGGAACGTGACAAAATGATCGAGCAGTTCCAAAACGGAACGTATGACATTTTCATCTTATCGTTAAAAGCAGGTGGAACTGGCTTAAACTTAACCGCTGCCAACCATGTCATTCACTACGACCGTTGGTGGAATCCAGCTGTAGAAAACCAAGCAACAGACCGCGCATATCGTATTGGTCAAAAACGCTTCGTTCACGTTCATAAACTTATTACAACGGGGACACTCGAAGAGAAAATTGATGAAATGTTAGAAAGAAAACAATCCTTAAACAATGCCGTCATTACAACCGATAGTTGGATGACCGAACTATCTACAGATGAACTAAAAGAATTACTTGGTGTATAAACAAAAGGAGCTAATCTCAAAAGATTAGCTCCTTTTTCTACTCCAAAACCAATTGCTTATTATAATTCCTGTTAATCCGCCGCACGTATCCAGTAATGAATCTTGCCACATCGGTGTACGATCTCCCGTAGTCCATTGATGAATTTCATCAAATGTTGCATATCCTGCAACGAATAGAAGAGCGTATAGGAAGCACCTTTTTCTCGAATAACCCGATCGATGAAAAGCATAATACGTCAATGAACCGAGCATAAAGAACACCATAAAATGAGCACCTTTACGAAGGAAAAACTCAATAAATCCGCCTACACCTTTATTTGCAATGCTAACAGGTGTACCACCACCATAATCGATAGATACCCACGAAAAATGCTCTTCCACAAACTCAACATTTACATATTGTTCAATATCCGAACGCATATCCTGCTTTTTATATGGTTGTGCCGAGGAATAGAAAATCAACCCCATCCATAGTAAAACAGGAATCCAAAATAACCATTTACGATTCATTCTTCCGAAACCCCTCTCTTAGTCTTTTAAGCGTACCAAAAAAAAGAATAAATTTCACGCCAAAACATGACATTTGCAGCCTATTTATAAAGTGAAAGGGGGTGATAAACATGGCAGTCGAAACAATCGTAACGGACTTAACTTTACGTCTTGTCTTAAACAGTGGATTAGATAAGAACGGAAAAACAGCTTTTAAGCAAAAACAATTTAAGCGTGTTAAAACAAACGCAAACTTAGAGCAAGTACAAAACGTAGCACGTGCTCTTGCTTCTTTACAAGCATCACCGCTTCACGCTATACAACTTGTTAGCACATCAGATCTTTCTACCCTATAAGGTGGAACTTTAATCAGTGGCGGGCATCCCCCGCTGATTAAACCGATCACCCTACCCGCATATAACACGATAAATAAAAAGGAGGAAATAAAGTATGCAAGTACTAGAATTAATTTTTGCGAAAGAAGATGGAAAAACAGTTGTCTTTTCTATCGAAAAACCTATCACACCCGTCGATGCACAAGTCGTAAATCAAGTAATGGATACCATCCTTGCCTCATCTGTATTTTCATCAATTAATGAAAATACCAGAAAAAAAGGAGCCCGTCTCGTAGAAAAGAATGTATCTGAAGTTCCAATTAACTTATAAACAAAAAGACGAATCTGCATCATTTTGCAGATTCGTCTTTTTTCTTCGGCATTTCAATCGGAATAAAGATTTTTGAAAAACCGACGCATACATATTTATAGTGTTCTCCGCCTATATCAAACTCGGTCGTATATGTTGAGAAGAAAATATAATCATTTCGCTTTGTATAATTCTCAATTAATAATCCAACTTGTGGCTCAACATATTTTTTCGCCAACTTCTTACCAGCCGATGCTAAATCGCCAAGGAGACCCTCTTCATTTTCTTTTTGAACTTCGTCTAGCTTCTTACTTACATCATTACGTTTCATAAACTGCTTCGCTGCCCAGTCTGTATATTCACCTTTACTCGGATTACTATTTGCTAAATATACTAGAAGCACGACAACTAGAGCCATAATAATATACTTTTTCTTCATACTATCTCACCGCCTACTCTTTTCTATTTTCATATATATGTACAAGCGATGCAAATTAGAAAGACTAACATCTATTGATTGTAAACGAATAGTCAAAATTTACAATATGAAACAGAATATTAATAATTAATTTACTTAATTCGTATATAATTATATTTGGTATTACTATCATTTATAAGGGAGGAATCAAATTTATGAATGAAGAAAATGATATTATTATTTCTAATTCAACAATGATGCTAGAGCCTTACAAGCACCCTTATTATCAAACAAAGATTATCGAAAGTAGCGGGAACCATCTTTACTCCTGTCAAACTGCTCTCCAGCTCATCAAACAATCTTGTCTAACCAATGTTCACTCTACTTATCAAGGTAGACGGAAAGCAGTCCAAACAAACTTTCATTTCAAACAAAATGTCCCAATTCCAATTAATCATCGAGAATATATTTGTGCTTTCCCAACAGAATCTCCTTCTTCTCCAAACTGTATATGGCTGTTTTATAACCATATAGATGACATAGAGTTTTTCAAAAAGAGTAAAAAAGCTAACATTCATTTTTCAAATGGCACAACTACAACCATACATATCAGTCCCCATAGATTAAAACAACAATTATTAAAAGCTGGATACGTATTATCACGTATGAACATGCAAGATTCACTACAATTTAAAAGCCTCTTATTACATTTACTACCCTAACATAATAAGTAGAATGGAAAGCAATATTCCTTGCCTTCCATTCTTATGATAATATTTACCCTCTTAAGCTATTTCGCATTTTCTCAAGTGCTTGCCGATACATCCACCTCACTTGATAATAGGTCATTTCCATCTCGTTAGCGATTTCTCCCATCGTTTTTCCTACAAAAAATCGTTCAAAAATAATATACTTCTCCTTCTCATCTAATACACTCATAAAATCCTTCGCTTTTATTCCAATATCTTCAAAATGGAAGATATCCTCATACTCTCCTACACATACACACTTTTCTTGCACTGCAAACTCTTTCTTCAATCTTTCTAATATATAACCACGTACCGTTACAGCTGCATATGCTGGGAAACTTCCTTTCTCCGCATCAAATCTTTCATACGCATACCAAAGACCAATTAAACCACATTGATAATACTCTTCATGATCTTGGTAAATACCCAACTTCTTTATTTGATTTACAATCATACCTTCATACAAAACAACCGCCTCTTTGAAAGTTGCTGGTTTCACACAGTACCCACTTCTAAAAGGTATACCTCTTTGTTATTCCGCCGGTACCTCCACAATATAAAAATAAAGAAGTGATTTCACTGCGAGTAATTTCAAATACTACCGCTGAAATTTGAAATTACATGAAGTAGAATTTGAAATTCTGTTGGTCGTATTTGAAATAAGGGTAAAAATAAAAAAAGGTTCCTTCTATACATAAGAAGGAACCTCTTGTTTATACATTTTCGACTTATACTATTCTGTAAGTATACGTTTGAAAGATCTATCGATTGCATATAGACCTGTAGCTAAAATACAGCTTATAACACCAACAAATATATAAGGATTCTTATTCGGCATATATTCTACAGCTAACAATAATAAAACTAACATGAACAAAAAATTTGCTAATAATTTCTTAAACATATGTATCTACTCCTTATAACAAAAATGCAGCAATTACTTTTATAATTGCTGCATTTCTTTCTAGCGACATGAAATATCAAGATTATTGCACTAGTCCTCTTAGCGCACCAAAGCCAATCGTTAAGATGAAGAAAATAACCATAAGAATCGTTGCTTTCTTTTTGCTTAAACCAGCTGTAATTTGAAGACCTAACCATGTAATCACAAATCCCCAAATTGTAAATACTTCAATGCTATTTGCAATACCTTTTACAGCACCGCCGCTTGAAGCGAAAATTGGTCCTAAACCAGTGTAAAATTCTTTCCCTGAACCACCTAGAATAAGTGCTAAAACTGCATTTATTAATACGCCAAGTAATGAAATAATGCTTGAATATACAGTAATCGTTAATAATTTCTTATAAGAAGTATCATTACTCATTAACATCATTAACACTTTATATACAGCAGCACTAATGAAGAAACCTATTATCATACCGAGAACACCAAATACAAAACCAGCACCGAAAGTCATCACAGGTGTAACATTAACCCCTAATTCTTGATTGAGCTTAATTGATTCAGGTGTTAAAGAATATACATAAGTACTAATACCTCCAGTAATCCCTGATAGTAAAGAAAGTATCCAAAACGCACCCCAAACTGCATTATTAGTCTTCATTCTCTCAAACTGTTCACCTGGAGATGTAATCATCCCTAATAATGATGGCTTTTTCGAACCTACATCTTGCGTATTAATATTCGCTTCCATTATAACGCCTCCTTCTATTTATATAACCCGTTCTAACGGGCGGTTCACTTCCTCAACATAGAGGCTACGAACCGCCCACTAGAACGGTAATGTGTAGTTCTACTACACTAGTAATTACTCATAACGTAATGCTTCAATTGGATCTAATTTTGCAGCTTTATTCGCTGGAATTAATCCGAAAATAATACCAAGTGTCATAGAGAATAGTACGCCTCCAACGACAACTTCCCATGAAACGAGTGGTGGCCATTTCGCAAATGTGGAAACGATATATGCCCCGCCATATCCAAGACCAATTCCGATTAAACCACCTAGAAGTGTTAACATGACTGCTTCAATTAAAAATTGTAATAAAATTTTACTACGCGTTGCCCCAAGCGCTTTACGTATCCCAATTTCGCGCGTACGCTCCGTTACAGATACGAGCATAATATTCATAACACCAATACCACCAACGACTAATGAAATACCCGCAATACCGCCAATGATCATCGTCATGATGCTAGTGACTTTAGAAACATTTTCTTGTAATTCTTTTAAATTCACCAGTTCATATTTACCTGGAATTTCACTTGGCTTACGACTATTTAACACATCAACAGCTTGTTTCCCAGCTGCTTCTAAATCGTCTACATTTTTAGCTTGAATTGCGATATTTTGAATATCATCTGTTCCGAATAAAACAGGCCATAATGTAAGGGGGATTAACGCTTCTTCCATTTCAAATCCCATAAACTCATTATCAGATGTATACACACCAATAATTTGCATTGGCTGCCCCTTCATCTCAATAATTTGTCCAACTGGGTTTACGTCCTTAAATAACGTCTCTTCTGTTTTTGTACTAATCATCACAACGTTATTTGCATGAGAAATATCTGATTCACCTAAAGTACGTCCCTTTACGACCTTTACTTTATTAACCGCAAAATATTCATTATCAAGACCAATAACATTCAGATTTGCTTTTTTATCATTTACATCCAATATCTCTGTTGTCGAATTTGTCGTAATAACATGTGAAACATCTTTCACTTGTTTTACTTCCATAATATCCTCTTCTGTTAACTTTGGTATTTCAAATCCGCCTATAGCAAACTCATCATTCATATCTGGTTTAAATTGAATTGGCATAAGGTTATTACCACCAGAACCTGCGAATTTCGACTTCAGCATCGCTTCCCCGCCTTGCCCAATTGCAACGACAGTAATAATAGAACCAACGCCGATAATAATACCGAGCATCGTAAGAGCTGAACGCAGTTTATGAGCTAAAATAGAAGATAGGGCAATTTTTATACTATCTAGTAAACTCATACCGCACACCTTCTATCTTCTGTAATTTTCCCGTCTCGCAGTACAATGCGGCGGGAAGAATACGCTGCTACTTCCTCTTCATGCGTAACCATAACAATCGTTGTACCTTCTGCATTAAGCTTTGTGAAAATATCCATAACTTGCTCACCAGACTTCGTATCAAGCGCACCAGTAGGCTCATCAGCCATAATGAACGTTGGATTATTCGCAATCGACCTTGCAATCGCTACACGCTGCTTCTGTCCACCTGATAATTCATTCGGCAAATGATGAACCCTATCTGACAAACCGACTTTACCAAGCGCTTCCAGAGCCCTTTGACGACGCTCTGCTTTCTTCACACCACCGTATACGAGCGGAAGTTCAACATTTTCGACTGCCGAAAGACGCGGCAGCAAATTAAAGTGCTGAAACACAAATCCAATATATTCATTACGAATTAAAGCAAGCTTTGACTCGTCTGCTGTTAAGATATTCACATCATTCAGCATATATTCGCCTTCTGTTGGACGATCTAAACAACCGATAATATTCATAAGCGTTGATTTACCAGAACCAGACGGTCCCATAATCGAAACGAACTCACCGCTTTGAATCGTTAAACTAATACCGTGCAAAATCGGCACTGCCAATTTTCCTTGATAATACGTTTTAGCAATATTATTTAACGTAATCATTTCTCTTTCACTTCCATTCCGTCATACACGTCGTCGGAAGGATTTTTAACCACCTTTTGCCCCACTTTTGCGCCTTCAACAATCTCTGTCCAATCTCCATCAGTAGAACCTTTTTTCACATTTTGTTTACGAAGCTTCCCTTTCTCCTCAACATAAACAAATGCATCATTGCCTTTTTCTACAATGCTCTTAGTTGGAACAGCAATCATCGTCTTATTCTCTAAACTTACTTGCAGAGAAACGTGATAACCTGGAGATAAACCATCTTGACTATCAAGACTTGCTTTATATGTATATTGGGACATATTTTGAGTCGCTTCACCGATACCACCAGCTTGAGCCATCTCTGCACTCGTTGGGAATTCACTTACCTCTGTAATTTTACCTGTCCACTTCTTCTTATTATTCGCTTTCGCAGTTACAGTAAATGTTTGATCTGGTTGAATTTGTGACTTTTGAAGCTCAGTTAACGTCCCTTGAACTTGGAATAGATCTTTAGACGCCACTTGTAAAAATGCTTTCCCTTGACCGCCTAACGCTTGAGATGAACTTTGCGCCGCATCTTTATCTAACTTTTGAACGACACCAGTAAAATTACTATAAATCGTAAGCTCTTTCTGCTTTTTACTTAACTCTTCTTTTTGCAACTTCCCTTTTTCTTTCTCAAGATCAGTTGTCTTTTGCGCCATCTCTAACTCACTTACTTGCTCGTCCATCGGATCCGTTACTTCTTTCCCAGCTCCGCTATCCTTTGCCTTCTTAATTTCTTTCTTCAACGAATCAATTTTCTTTTTTCCTTGATCATAACGCATATCTGCCATCTTCTGATCAAGCTCAGCTTGCTTCATTTGCAAGTTAATCTCTTCATTATCATAAGAGAATAACTTCGTACCTTTCTCTACCTCTTGTCCTTCTTTCACTGCAATATCTTTCACTTTTCCTTTAGTCGGATCCGCATAGAAACTTTCAATATTCCCTGGTTTCACCTGACCAGAAATTAACTTCGTATTATTAAGCTTTCGCTCCGTTACCTTCTCAAAGCTCACAGCATCAGCCGTCGTTGCTGCGCCTTTCTTCTTCCCTTGCATTACAAAAATATTAACTGCTGCCACAATAACAATTAGTGCAATAACCCCGATGATAATCCATTTCTTCTTCTTGTTTGGAGTACGAACCGTATTTGGTAACATATTCTCGCTCCTTTTATAACTTAATAGTTTAATATAAAAATTGTATAAAACTTTCTGAAAAATAATTACATATTATTACATTCTTTTTACAAAGTTTTACACATCCATTTATATTGTAACAAAAATTCCAATGATTAGAAATATGACATATTGTCTTTTAAGATAGATTTAAGGAAAGATTATATTAATATAAAAAAGCCATCCTTTATTAATCAACTCCTTACCAAGATAAATTATTAAAATCATTTTCCTAATTGCACCATTATCATTTTTGTCACATATATTTGACATTTCATGTATTCAATTATAAAATGTCACATATAAATGACATTTCTGATGCACGAGGTCTACAATTATTAATAGGAGGTTTATATTTGAATAACGTTAAACAATATCGAAAATCTGAAGGTCTATCGCAGCTAGAATTAGCTAAAAGAGTTAACGTGGCGAGACAGACCATAAACTTAATTGAAAACAATAAATATAACCCCTCTTTAGCCTTATGTATCGAATTAGCAAAAGCACTAAAAACAGATTTAAACAGTCTATTTTGGGAGGCCGATTAAATGATGAAACTTGAATGGAAAGAAAGAGTTTATAATAGTTTTGTTGGAACAATGAGTGAGAGAGATGAATATCAAAAACAAGAAATCAATAAAGAATTATCTGTAGCTGGAATTGGTTTATGGTGGTTAAATATGTTGGTAATGCTTATTATGTTACTTGTTGATACTATGAACCACACAATATCTATAGGAACTATATTAATTTTTCTATCTAATATGATTTACGCTAATTATTTAACATTTAAGCTTAAGAAAAAAGGTTTAAATGAGACTGAATGTGCAACAAAAGAAGAGTATTTGCAACATAAGAAAAAATTAAGAAAAGCGGGCTTAAAAGCAGGTGTACTTTGGGGCTTTCAAATGTTTGTTTTTATGAATTATATCCTTCCCTATGTAGGTTCAGAAGAAATCTCTATTTCTTTATTTAAGGTTGTAATTTTCATCTGTGGCGGCGGATTTTTTGGTCTAACTATGTACATAATTGGTTTATTAAATCTTAAAAAATTATATTAATTAACAAAAATCATTTACACATTAAACTGCAATTTTACATACTGTTTGTTTTTTCTAAATAAAAATCTAAAAGCTATCCAATATAATAATTGGATAGCTTTTTCAAATAAAATATTATGCTACTTTAGAAGCTTTTCTCTCATGTCCCATTTGAACAATCAGTAAGAATATTGTTGCTAATACACCACCTGCTAACAGTAACATGAAGCAACCATCCCAGCCAGAACGATCAACAATAATACCAATTGCTGCGTTTGCTACGAAGCTTCCTCCAACATAACCGAACAGGCCACACATACCAACTGTCGTACCTACTGCGAATTTCGGTACTAATTCCATTGCACTTAAACCAATTAAAAATTGTGGTACATAAATTAAACAACCGATAATAGAAACTGCAATACTCACAACTATAATATTAGTTGCTTGCCAATATACGATTGTTCCAACAACAACTCCAGCCATACTTATAACACATAACGGCATACGTTTCCCTTTGAATAATTTATCGCTTAAAAAACCGACAATTAAAGAACTTGGAATCGCTGCTGTTTCAAATATTGAATACGCAAAATGCGCCTCTGTCTTTGTAAAACCTTTCACTGTTGTTAAGTAAATTGGTACCCAGTTAATAACACCGAAACGAATTAAGTAAACAAATGCATTCGCAATACATAAGAACCAAACAAATTTATTTTTCACTACATATTTCATTAAAATTTCTTTTGGTGACATCTTGTTAGCATTATCTACTTTTTCAAGCTCTTCATAGTCATTACGATATTCATCAATTGGCGGAAGACCTTCTGATTCTGGCGTATCTTTCGCGTTAATCCATACTAGAACTGCAATTACCATTGCGATAATCGCTGGGAAAATAAATACGCCCCCTTGCCAATGGCTTTCCCCAAAAATACCTACACCAATTCCAATGAATGGCGGAACAAGTAGTGCTCCAACGTTATGTGAAATATTCCAAAGACCTGTTTTCGTACCACGTTCTTTCTTCGAGAACCATTTTGTCATAACGATACTACAAGGTGGTGCTCCCATACCTTGCACAATACCGTTTAGAACAAGTAATGTTAAAATCATCCCAAAGGAAGATGCATAGCCGAAACAAATATTAACAAGTCCAGATAAAAATAAACCTACTGCAATAAATCGTTGAGCAAATGCCTTATCAGATAAATTACCCATAAAGAATTTACTAAGTCCGTAAACAACAGCCATTACTGCACCCAATAACCCAATTTGTGTAGTGCTAAATCCGAACTCATCAACTAAATACGTAGTAGATAAATTAAAATTACTACGAACTAAATAATAAGCAGCATACCCAACTGAAATTCCCATCAATACACGAATACGTAATAATTTGTATACTCGATCAATCATATCCGCTGGCAATCTCTCAATTGCAGGTGCTGGCTTAAGCCATTTAAACATATTCTTTCGTCTCCTTTTCTCACTTCTGAGAGAGACGCTGTCTATTCCATATCTCGATTATTCCGCTATTTGATATATTTTGGTTTGTTCTTCTAACCGGCTGTCCTTCTATTTCTTTCTCATTCTTCGCAAACATCGTTGGTACGCCAAACGAAACTTTTTCTAAAATGTGACCCGCTTCTTCTGATAAACAATAATCAATAAATAAATCCGCAATAATACCATTCGGTGCACGTTTTAGTTTCGAAATCGCATTAACAGATAACCCTGTTTGCTCAGGTACAATACTTACAATTGGAAAGCCTTGTTTTTGAAGCATTCTCTGATCTCCCATGAAATTGATGCCTATCATATACTCACCGCTTGCAACAAGTTCTGCCGGTATGTAACCATTCACCGTTACTTCACCAACTTGCCCTGCAAGGTTCTTCACATATTCCTTCGCTTCTACTTCACCTACAGTATCAATAAGTGATTGAAAAAACGTATATGCTGTTCCTGAGACATTTGGATCTGGCATTACAATCTTTCCCTTATATACTGGATTTAATAAATCTTGCCACCTTGATGGATAAGGAAGTCCGAGCGGTGCTATTTCTTCATTCCACCGCTCTTTATTGATCGCAATTGCCAGCTTCTCCACTTCATAACCGTACCAATAACCGTCTTTATCTTTAACAGTTTTTGAAATACGGTTCGCATGCTGACTCATAACAGGAATAGATAGATTTTTTTGCTTCATCATTTGATGCGCGTCTACCGTACCGCCAATAATAATATCTGCTTTCGGATTTCCAGCTTCCTCTTCTACCCTCCGAAGAAGCTCTTCTGTCGAAAGACGAATAAATTCATACGTACAGCCGCGTTGTTTACAAAATGATGAAAGCAAAGCTTCACCAACTTCCTCACGAGCTGCTACATACGCAACAAGATGACGATCATCCAAAACAGGGAGACCACTTTTATTATATTTAATAGAGGTTGTATCTCGAGAGCAACTAGACATCGCTCCTCCAATTACTAGCAAAAAGAAGAAAAAGGCTATCTTTCTCATGACACATTCTCCTTTACAAATAAATTTGCGAGGGAGCTTTTCATATACATAACATTCCCATTATTATCGCCGAGATATTGCACAACAAAGTACGATGGATATACAGAAATAGTAAGAATGTCTTCCCGCTCATTCTTTATACGCTTCCCTGTTTTATAAGCGGTAATATAAGCAATCGGTTCATTCTGTGATTGTAATAATTTCTGTATTTCTCCGTAATCTGTAATTTGCTTTGCGTACCGAATCGAATCAAGTATGTGCGTAAGATTCATCGCACGTTCTACATCACCTTGGCGTACTATGACATCCTGTGCTGACGCAAAAAAATCACTAATACGTTCTGGTGTATAATACAGGCTTAACAAATACGTTTGAAATGCTGAAATCATTGGATCCGTACAATTCTTTCCGTACATATCAGCCCCGTACTGGAACAAGTCACCTACTGCAAAAGTACGTTTATTTCCATTCAAGTACGTTACTTCTCCAGTAAATACTTGTTCTTGATTCTTAGTTTCTCTCGGTTCTATTTGAATTCGGTCAAAGAATGAAACAATCGTATGCAAACGAACTTCATCCGTTATAACAATTTCTCCCCACTTTTCATGCCTAACCTTCATTTCAGTAGGCAGGGATTCATTCACCCTTTGTAAAACAGTTTGTTTGTCATTCACTATTGTGATCCGATTATATATTTGCTTCTCCATCACATAAAACAAAATAAGAGAAACAATTATACAAAGAACAAACATAAGAATTTGAAATGATAGCCTTTTCATTTCTGCCTACCTCCAAGATAAAAAAACGTTGTTTCGAAAATACCGCATAATTGTTTCATAAATGTATCATTTAACCGCTTTCAAGTTTTTTATGTCTTCCATCCGTCTCGGAAGCAAAAATGTAATAAATATTGTAGTACCAATCTCTTCACTACTCTCAATTCGCATACTTCCGCCCTGCTTATTCATAATCTCCTGACAAATATACAAACCGTAACCATTCCCGTAACTAGAAGGCAGTACATTCCCTTCTGGTGCTTCATTCCACTCTGCAAGCACACCTTCATCTATACCAATGCCATCATCATGAACAAAAACCTTTGCCTCACGTTCATTTACAATTACATTCATACGAATTTGCGTAGCATCGCTATATTTTATCGCATTATCAAGTACGTTTAAGAAGATCTGTTTCGTCTTATCAAAGTCCGCAACAACATGTACATCTGTTAACTCATTTATCACTTCAATCTCGAATTTCTGCAGGCGAGGTTTCACAATTGAAACTGCTTCTTCGGCTAATTCCTTTACATTCACAACTGTAGGTGACACTTCAAACGTACTCTTCCCGTACTTTGAAGACTTAAGCAATTCCTCTACAAGTGATAATAAACGCTCACTTTCTACAGCCACATAACGCAGGCTTTCCTTTACATCTTCCTTCGCCTTTAACTTCGGAATTAAATCCACATAGCCAATAATCGCCGTTAGCGGTGTTTTTAGCTCATGCGTAATGCGGTCTAAGAAATCTTTCTGCTTCTCTTTCTCCTCTTTCAATTGCTTAATATGCAGTTCAATTCCATCAGCCATCGCATTAAAAGATGCTGAAAGCTGAGCAATTTCCACATATTCATTTAGCTCAATCTTGCTTTTATAATCACCATTCGCAAGCCGATGCGCCATTTGTCTTAACTGATCAATCGGCTTATGAAGAGACTTTGCCAAACGAATTGCAAAGAAAATACCTGCAGCTACTAGACAAAGAGACGTCATTAAAAACGTCCAACCGACATTTGTTAAAACTTCCTTCTCACCCGTTAACTCATTTATAAAACGAACACTTCCGATGACATCGTTTCCATAATAAACTGGGCTTGAAAACAAAAGAATTGGAGCTGGATCTCCCTCTTCAAAAACATAAGACTTCTTCCCCTTCAAAGAGCTCTCAATATCAATGTTCCGATGAAGAAGTGCTCCCTTTTGCGTATCCGCAACAACATCTCCATTCTTCCCAATCATCTGTACACGTACATCCATACGCTTCGCTAAATACGAAGCAATTAAAAGTGAATTCGGACCGAGCGTCTCGACCTCTGCTTCCTTCTCTAAATAATTCATCGTATAAATTTGTGCTTCTACACTTAACTTCTCTAAAGAATTTGCCGCGTTATGATACATATTCTTTTCTAACGTAATATAAACAACTGCGTACAAAAGAACAAAAATCGGGATTAACAGTCCCACTATTCCAAACACCATATTCCTTTTTAAAGACATACCATCACCACTTAACAATCCAGTTTATAGCCAACGCCATAAATTGTCTTAATATATTCCCCGCTATTCCCTAGCTTCTTCCGCAGTCTTTGCACCATAATATCAACCGCTCTCGTATTTCCGATATACTCAAACCCCCATACCTTCTCAAGTAACTCATCTCTCATAAATACACGCTGCGGATTTGAAACAAACAACTGACATAAATTAAACTCTCGGTACGTTAACTGAATTTCTTGTCCACTAACATGCACTTTTCTTTCCTTAGGACAAATCGTTATCTCTCCTGCCCCAATTACTTCATGACTTACCGTTACCTCTGCCTTCTTCACACGCCGCGTCATATTCTTGACCCGAAGAATAAGCTCCGCATAATTAAACGGCTTCGTCACATAATCATCTGCACCAAGCTGCAAGCCAAGCAATTTATCATTCATCTGACTCTTCGCAGTTAACATGAGTACTGGAATATCCCTATTCTTCTCACGGAACAAACGAAGCAACTCGTACCCATCTGTATCTGGAAGCATAACATCCAAAATCAGTACATCCGGCCCTTCATTCCATTTCTCTAAAGCTTCTCTTCCATCAGCCGCCGTGAGCACTTCATATCCTTCCATCTCCAACTGCATCCGAATTAAATTACGAATACTCGACTCATCATCCACTACAAGTATTTTCATTATTCTCCTCCTTCCATCCCGTATTATAGTACAGTTTAGTATAGCAAAAATCATACAAAAAAAGAGAGGGTATTGTCGAACATATTTTGTCGACGATACCCTCTCCACTTATATTTTTCGCTTACACGCTCGCAATAATAAATTCAGCACGCCCTACAACTCTATATTCCCCAAAATCACTTGGTAGTATGAGGTGATCCCCTTGTTCAAATTGATAATTTTCAGTCCCATGTATTAACTCTCCTTCTCCATTTATTACACTTAAGAGAAGAAATGGACTATTTTGTGTTAAGTTAACCGTCCCGTCTAACTCCCATTTTCTCACTGAAAAATAAGAGCACTCAATAAGTTTTGTTACATGTAAATCTTCTACTTCTTCATATTGTACAACTTGTTGTTTTGAAACAAATGGTGTTTCTATTACTTCCATACTTTTCTCAAGATGAAGTTCACGCAATTCCCCCTCTGAATCTCTTCTATTATAATCATATAATCGATAAGTAGTATCAGAGTTTTGTTGCGTTTCTAATATTAAAATACCTTCACCAATTGCATGAACCGTGCCGCTTGGAACAAAGAAGAAATCACCCGGTTTCACTTTTACACGTTGTAATAGCTTGTCCCACTCTTCTTGTTCAACCAAATTTACTAGTTCATCCTTTGTCTTTGCATGATGCCCATAAATAATCTCAGCACCTTCTTTGCAATCGATGACATACCAGCATTCAGTCTTTCCTAGCTCACCATTTTCATTTATACGTGCATATTCATCATTCGGATGCACTTGAACAGATAAGTCACGATTTGCATCTAAAATTTTTGTAAGAAGAGGAAAGCGATCCCCCTCAATATCCCCAAATAATTCTCGATGATTATTCCACAATTGTCCTAGAGACAAGCCTTTATACTTTCCACTTTTAACTACACTTTGTCCATTTTGATGCGCTGCAAAAGCCCAACATTCTCCCGTTTGTTCTGATGGTAGTTCATATCCGAAAGAAGTTAATTTCGTACCACCCCAAATTCTTTCTTTAAAAATGGGTGCAAAAAATAACGGTTCTGTCATGATTAAAATCCTCCATTTTATACGATGTCATCTAATAACTTATGTGCTTCTTCTTTCGTTTGGACAGATATTAATCTCTCTCTGTAACTATCATCCATAAGTTTTCGTGAAAGCATTTGAAGAATCTTTAAATGTTCATTTCCTTCACTCTCTTTTGGAACTGCAATCATAAATATTAACTTTGCATCCGTTCCATCTAAACTTTTCCAATCTACCCCCGATTGTTTAATCCCAAATACAACACTCGGTTTTTTTACTGCATCTGACTTTCCATGAGGAATCGCAATATTCATTCCAATACCTGTACTGCTCTCTGCTTCGCGACTCATAATAGCTTGCTTAAACTCCGAATCAGAATGTAAAGCACCTACAGCATTTAATTTCCCAATCATTTCATCAATAATATCGTCACGTGTCTCTCCTGCTAAATGAATATCAATTAACTCCATGCTCGTTATATCTGTTAACTTCTGAATTTCAATCTTTTCATCTTTCTTTTCTATCACTTGCTCTTGAACTTCCGTTACTTCCTTTGTTGCTGACACTTCTTTCATTTCTTTTAATTCCTGGACTTCTTCAACTTTCGAAATATCTTTCTTTAATACATTCACAATAACTGCTGTAACAAGAGAACCTGCAATAATGGCAACAAAGAACATAAATACATTATCTACCGCTCCTAGTACCGCGACAATCGGTCCACCGTGTGCTACTCTATCTCCTACATTACCAATCATTGCAATAACCGCACCTGTCATAGAACCAGCCATAATACTTGGAATAACACGCAATGGATCCTGCGCTGCAAAAGGAATAGCTCCTTCTGTAATACCGAATAAGCCCATCGTAAATGAGGCTTTCCCCATTTCCTTTTCAGCTTCTTGGAACTTTCTCTTTCCTATAAATGTAGCAAGTCCCATCCCGATTGGTGGAATACAAATCGCTGCTGCAATCGGTCCCATAATTTCATAATTTCCTTCTCCGATCATTGCGGAACCAAATAAGAATGCCACTTTATTTACTGGACCACCCATATCGAATGAAATCATTGCACCTAAGATTAATGCTAAAAGAATTGAACTTGAACCTTGCATACCAGCTAACCAAGCCGTTAACGATTCAAATACTTGTGCTACAGGAGCACCGATAATAAATACAAATGCTAAACCAACAATAAGTGATGTAAATACCGGAATAATAATAATCGGCATAATTGGTTGAATCGCTTTTGGCACTCTTAACTTTTTAATCCCTAAAGCTACATAACCAGCTAAGAAACCCGCGATAATGCCGCCTAGGAAACCTGCTCCACTCTCACTACCATAAAAACTTCCCGTTGCTGCAATATATCCACCAATCATACCAGGAACAAGTCCAGGTTTATCAGCTATACTATACGCAATATAACCAGCTAAAATCGGAACCATAAATGCAAATGAAGCCCCACCTATTTGCTCAATTGTTTTCCAAAAAGAACCCTCTGGTATTACTAAACCACCAGGAGTCTTTTCACCGCCAAGTGTTAGTGCAATTGCAATTAATAATCCTCCTACAACAATGAAAGGAACCATGAATGATACACCATTCATTAAATGGCGATATATAGGATTTTGTTTTTTTCCTTGCGAGTCATCCCTTACCTCTTTCACATCTGCATGATAAACAGGAACATTACCCTCTACTACTTTTTGAATGAGCTCCTCTGGTTTACGAATACCATCTTTAACTCCTACAACTAGTAACTTTTTACCTATGAATCTATCTTTATTTACAGCACGATCCGCAGCTATAATGATGCCATCCGCTTCACGAATTTCTTGCTCAGTAAGTTCATTTTCAACACCTATACCACCTTGTGTTTCAACTTTCATTTGAATTCCTAATTTATCAGCTGCTTTTTGCAAGTTTTCTGCAGCCATATACGTATGGGCAATCCCATTTGGACACGATGTAATCGCTAGTACTTTCATTTTAATCCTCCTCAACCCTTATGTAAGCGCCTACAAATACTATATATCAATATTTGATTCATAAAAGTTTTCTTTTTTACCGTAACCTCCGGAAAAAACATTATTTTACCGAAGCAAATAAAAAAGTAAGGCTTCTCGCCTTACCTATTCATATCTTAAATAAGATAAAAACTTCATTATATTCTTTTCCTTTATAAGCTTCTGAACAAAAACAGGCTGTTCACTTATAAAAGACAACTCATGAAATAACTGTTTCGTAACTTCCTTACCATCACTCTTAACTGCTAACATAAATACAAGCGATACTTTCTCTACTCCCCAGTTTAGCGGCTCCTTAAGCGTAGCCACTGCAATTGCGGATTGTTTAATGAACTTAGGACTTCCATGCGGAATGGCGACTCCTGCACCAATTGTCGTTGCTGACATTCTATCTCTAGCAATCGCACTTTCAATATACTCTTTCTCTACATATCCCTTTTCATAAAGAGATCTCGCTAATCTTTCAATCAATTCATAACGATGCTCTACTTCCTGTTGTAAAAAAACTAAAAAAGGAGTTGTATAATTCAATAAAACAAAGTCCTTATTTTCGTTAGATGGTAGTTCATCTAATTTCTTCATAAAATCCTCTAACTTACTTTCTTCACTCCGCTCTAATAAAGGAGATACAACACAATGAGGAATCTTTAACTGTGGAAGATCTATCGTAGAAATAATAAGCTCTACCTTTTTATTTTTCATTAAGTATTCTTCCAAATCGGACTTTGCGATACAATCCATCACATGGACATGCCGGAATTTCCTTTCAATTTTTGTCCGTAATAATTGCGACATCCCTATCCCCATATGACAAACAATAATCACATTTTTTGATACCTTTTTATCATTCAAACGCTCCATTGCCGCCTGAAAATGCAAAGTAAGATAAGCCGCTTCTTCCTCAGGGATTTGTAAACTTAATGATGTATTAATATCATCCAGCTCATGAATTAACATATCAAACATATACGGATACATGCGCTTAATTTCATGAAGCATCGGATTCGAGACAGAAAGATTATATTGCAAACGATTTAATGTCGTATACAAGTGCATCTGTAATCCCTCTACTAAAAATGTATCCTTATCGAAATCAATTTCATTCAACTTAGACATACTATCTATTAAATGCGATACAACTTGTGAAAGCACGGGGCTACTCACATTTAGCTTACTTTTCTCCCATTCATCTTGATAGCGAAATTTCCCACCTAAAATATGAATGGCTAAATAGGCTATCTCTTCTTCAGTAAAATGAACCGTAAATACAAACTCTAACCTTGTTAAAAAGTCTAATGTCCATCCATACTCTTTCGTCTCTCGCACAATGTTTAAATCATCTGTAGACATTGAAATTGGTTGTTTTAACTTCATCCTCCGCACCATAATTAACGTATGTAATAAAAGATTTTCTAACGTATCATCTGTAAAAAATATAGCGTATCTTTTTTGTAACACTTTCAATTCAGTCATTACAAATTCAATTTCATGATACAAAAACTGCTCTTTAATAAATTGATTCATTAATTCTCGATTATGAATTAAATCTGATAGTTTGGCTAATGCTTTTCTCTTATTTCTCTCATCGCCTTCTACCGTTAAGCCTACCCTCTGCTTTAAAATTAACTCTAATCCCAGTTCCTCAAGCCACTTTTCAATTCTATCTAAATCTTTCTTAACTGCAGCTCTATTAACGAAATACTGCTCAGCAAGCTCCTGCACCGTAACTGGCTTAACATTCATCAACAAACTATACGCTATTTGCAACACTCTCTCCTCGTCTGATGCATAGCTTACATTCTGTTTTACAGCATACAATTTATTAAACAAACTCGTCCTATCATAATCCTTAATTTCTAAACAGACACCTAAACCTGGTTTCCGAATAAGAAGTGCATCTGAATACTTCTCTAAATATTCCTCAATCACCTTAAAATCATTACGAATCGTCTTCTCCGAACATCCTATCCTATCAGCAAGCTCCTGCACTAACAAATACTCATTAGACTCAGATAATAAAACTTGTAAAATTTCCTGTTGTCTTTTATTCATCTGCTTCACCTGTTTCTTCTATCCTTTGTACCCATTATGTTACTAACTTAGTGCATTTATCATAACATATTAGTGAATTTCTGAATTAGGGGATTTTATTGTTTGAAATTTGTTCATAAAAAAAGAGTATTATGCCACGGCCTTTGACGTATATTGAAATCCCTGGAATGGAAAAGGTGCTTAGTTTTAGTGGTTAAATACCTTCTTTCTAATTGATCTAATGTAGTTAAAACCAAATCCAAATTATTTTTAGATATACCTTGTAGGAAGCGATTTCATTGTTGTATAGATCAAACACAGTTGACAGATAGGCGAATTGTTCTCCGATTTGTACATAAGTAATATCTGTTACGAATTTTTAATTTTTCTTTTCAGCCTGAAACTCTCGATTCAAGTGATTTTTAAACACGACAGATGTTTTTCTTCCATAAAACGGACGTTTCTTTCGAATGATAGATTGAATACCCAGTTGTTCACGAATTTCTCGTAATGATTTTCCTTCTTCTAATCGAAGATGAACTGCTTCTCATTTTAGTTCTTCTGTATATTTTTGAAATGATTGTCCCTTTCTTGCCATAAAAAAATCCCCTCCAGATAAAACAGTATTGAGTCCATCATATCAGATGGACTCTTTTTTTACTGTCTACCTATAGGGGATAATATCAAAGCCACCCTTTATAATAAAACTTATACTTTTATTATAAAAATATCATCAATCCGCTTCTGATTTATATTCACTCTTAATAGTAACAAATACTCCACTCATTAAGAATATAATTCCTGCTGAGATGAAACTAATGGCAGATTCACTTATGATTGAGGAACATAATGTCCCGATTAATGTAGCAGCCATTAAATTTGAGAAATCCCTTATATAAATATCTTTATTTTTATTCTTCCTAAAAAAATGAACAATTATAATAAAAAACAAGAAAATAAGTATCGAAAATAAACCTAATTGCCCGACTATCATACCTATGAAACTTTCACCAGCACCAATTTCATCATTGTTTCCACTTGCATATAAATTAGCAAAGTTACCGGCCATCCCCAAACCAAGACCAAAAGGATCATCAGCTATTACGGTAAAGTTATGTGTAAGACCTTTTAAGTGACTAGGTAAAGATGAAAACTTCTCAGCATTTGATAAAATTACAACCAATACTGCTCCTAAAAAGCTCATCAATACAAACCCTAATGGTCTGTATTTACTTCTAAACACTTTAAATAACACAACAATGGCAAAAGATAGCATCCCACCTTTTGATAAAGAAAGCAGTAGTGCAATTATAAGTATTACAAAATAAAATATAGTTTTCTTTCTACTGAATATATGAGTAAATACTAATATAGCAAGTGGGAAAACCAAATACTGTCCGAATAAAGTAGGGTCTGCTATAAATGAAACCATACGTCTAAGCGAAGTTCCTATAAAC
Source organism: Bacillus sp. AY3-1 (assembly GCF_008368785.1). Lineage (NCBI taxonomy): Bacteria > Bacillati > Bacillota > Bacilli > Caryophanales > Bacillaceae > Bacillus > Bacillus sp. AY3-1. The sequence goes on from NZ_QORZ01000009.1 coordinate 352,659, forward strand.
GCTACAAAATCAAAAGTGTAAAAGTTCCCTGGAAGTCCACCGGCTGCATACGCCCAGTTTCCCATTCCCTTACTGTGCATATATTCTACTATCCCGATATTCACCCAAAATGAATCTCCTAAAATAAACCTTTCTAAAAAACCAAAAATACATGCCATTACCGAGATTTTAACAAAAAACTTTAAAAATTCATCTGCTCTTTCTTTTTTAATAAATAAAAACCTACCTAACAAATAAAGAGCTATTGGTGACATTAACTGTCTAAATTGTACAAGCTTAGTAAACAAAGCGGCGTCTGTAGGAACAACTAAGTAAATACCAAGGCATACTGTGCTTATAAATGCTAATACATCAACAAAAGTAGCTTTAAATTTTTTGAAATTATAGACAAACATAATTACTAAAGCGGCATACGTTAATATGTCTTTTAACAAAATAAACAGCTGAGGTATAGAACCGCCAATATATTTTGCTAATAACATTGCGATGGAATTTTGAAGCACAATATACAACATTAACAAATAAATAAATCGATGTGGCTTACTAGCAATAAATATTATTATACTCAACACAAAAATTAATACAAAAAAAACAGCTATAACTATCGGGTATAGGGATACTATACCAATAATTACAGATAATAACACAATTAATAGAACAACAGCTATAATATTATCTTTTTTTATTGACATAAGATTGTTCATTTTGGTCCCCTTAATTCTTTTTCTAGAAAAATTGTAACTAAAGTAAGATTTTCCGTCAAGTTATTCCATTATATCTCAAACATAGATAAACATATGTATTAATGTTCTAATGTGAATTGTGTATAGTAATTTTTATCTTACAAACTAACTTTTGTGTCCCATCACAAAAAGTTAGTTTGTAGCTTGGTTTAGGCGAATTGTTCTCCGATCCGTACATAAGTAATATCTGTTACGAATTTTTGATTTTGCTGTTCAGCCTGAAACTCTCGATTCAAATGATTTTTAAATACGCCAGATGCTTTTCTTCCATTGATAGATTGAATATCCAGCTCTCTCATAAGACGACGAACGCGTTTATGAGTCATTGCCATTCCTTCTCGAGCTAAAGCTCGAGTCATGCGTTTATCTCCATAGTAAAGGTGCTGACGATGAATAGACAAAATATGTTCTTTATGCCACATATCCCTTTTCTGACGCAAACGCTGCACGTTATGCTATTTCCGTGATTTGAAATAGCCATCTGAGCGGATACATCTGGTGTAATGAATCGATAAGCGAAAATCGTTCTTTTTTAAGACCATTCTTTCCCCTGTAGATTTAGATTGCGCTTTTTTAAACACTCAACCTGCGCCTTCAAATAAGCATATTTTTCTAGGCTATTAAAATTCTTGCGATTCCAAACACCACGTTGACCCTAAAAAGATTCTCCCTATTGAGCACGTTTATCCACTCTACAATCTGTAGCATCACTCTTTATACCCATTTGTTCACGAGTTTCTCGTAATGATTTTCCGTCTTCTAATCGAAGACGAACTGCTTCTCGTTTTAGTTCTTCTGTATATTTTTGAAATAATTGTCCCTTTCTTGCCATAAAAAATCCCCTCCAGATAAAACAGTATTGAGTCCATCATATTAGATGGACTCTTCTTTTACTGTCTATCTATAGGGGATACTACCACTACATATCGAACTCTTATAAATTTATTATAAACGATTCTAATATCTTCCTTAATAGTAAGTAACTTTTGTTCACTATTTTGTAAAGAATTATCTTTACCTTTTAGCGTTAACGATACAAGATCTTCACGGAAGAAACCATACTTCTCAAATACTTCCAATAGACCATCGTATAACGTTTTTCCTTGTGACTTGTAGTATGCAGCTACTTCACATGCGAATAGAACAGATTGTACTGCATCTTTATCACGACAGAATGGACGGATTAAATAACCGTAGCTTTCCTCATAACCGAATTGGAATTCGTATTGTCCGCTTTCTTCATACTGTTTAATTTTCTCACCGATAAATTTAAATCCAGTTAACGTATCAACTGTATCTAAACCGTATGCTTTCGCGATTGTACGACCAATTTCAGACGTTACGATTGTTTTTAATACAACACCGTTCTCTGGAAGTGTTCCGTTTTCTTTCTTTTGAGATAATAAGTAATCAAGCATTAATGCACCTGTTTGGTTACCAGTTAATACTTGGAACTCACCATCATGATTACGAACTGCTACGCCAAGGCGGTCTGCGTCAGAATCCGTTGCGATTAACACATCTGCGCTTACCTTCTCACCGTCACGAATTGCATACTCAAACGCTGCATGCTCTTCTGGGTTCGGTGATTTAACTGTAGAGAAGTTCGGATCTGGTAACTCTTTCTCTTTTACAACCGTTACATCTGTAAATCCAACTTCTTCTAAACCACGGCGTACAGAAATATTTGATGTTCCGTGTAATGGTGTAAAGACGATTTTTAAGTCTTTCCCAACATTTTGTACCATTTCTTTATTAATGATGACATTGTTCAATTCTGTAGCATATGCATCATCTACTTCTTGTCCAATAATATGTAATAAACCGTCAGCTTTTAATTGCTCCACATTAGCAACCTCAACTGTTAACTCCTCAGCTTCTTTTGGAGGCAACTGCCCACCATCTTCACCGTATACTTTATAACCGTTATATTCCGGCGGATTATGGCTTGCCGTAAGAACGATATGTAAATGACGAACTACGGAAGAAAGCACTGGCGTTGGACGTAAGCTTTCAAACACATATGTTGTAATACCCTGTGCACCAAGTGTAGCAGCTACTTCCATTGCGAACTCAGGTAATTTATGACGAGAATCATATGCTACAACAACACCGCGCTTCTTCACCTGATTTTTCAATAAACTTCGCTAATCCTTGCGTTGCTTTACGAACTGTATATACGTTTAAACGCTTCGTACCAGCACCAAGTTCACCACGCATACCACCTGTGCCAAACTCTAAATTTTTATAAAAGCTGTCCTCAATTTTCTTCTCATCTTGTTTCATGTTTTCTAGCTGTTCTTTTAATTCTGCATCTAACTCTGCATATGAAAGCCAGCGACTATATTCTTGTTTCCAATTCATATGATTATCCCAATTTCCAATTAAAAAGGTATGCTTTAAAACATATACCTTAAAAAGTAGTAACTTAATTTTCGTATTTAAATTTAAACTTACTATTTTTCATACCCATTAGGTTTCTTCTGATGCCAATTCCAAGCATGCTCAATGATTGTCTTCACATTTACATACTTAGGATCCCAACCTAGCTTCGCTTTCGCTTTCTGAGAAGAAGCAACTAGACGTGCTGGATCTCCCGCACGGCGCGGTGCTACCTCAGCAGGAATTTCATGATTTGTAACTTCACGAACTGCATCAACGATTTCTTTTACACTAAAACCATTACCATTTCCTAAGTTATAGAAATCACTCTCTCCGCCGTTCTGTAGGTCTTTAAGCCCTAAGAAGTGAGCTGCCACTAAATCTTCAACATGAATATAATCACGGATACAAGTACCATCTGGTGTATTATAATCCTCACCAAACATCATAATCTTCTCACGTTGACCTAACGCCACTTGCAGCACAAGAGGAATTAAATGCGTCTCTGGACGGTGATCTTCCCCAATAATACCATTTGGAGTTGCACCAGCCACGTTAAAGTATCTGAAAATCTTATAACGTAAATTAGAAGCTTGGCTATACCAATGAAGCATCTTCTCGATTGCTAACTTCGTCTCTCCATACGTATTCGTTGGATTTGTCATCGTTTCCTCAGTAATAAGTTCTACATCTACCTCGCCATACGTTGCCGCAGTAGAAGAGAAAATAAACTTATCTACCTTAAACTCATCCATTACCTCTAATAAGCAAAGCGCGCCATACACATTATTATTATAATATTGAAGAGGCTTCTCCATACTAACTCCAACTAAAGAATCAGCTGCGAAATGCATAACCGCCTCAATATTCTCTTGTGTAAAAACATCTCTTAAAAATGCTTTATCACGAAGGTCGCCATTATAAAACTTCGCACCTTCCGTAATTGCATCCTCATGACCAGTTTGTAAGTTATCTACTACTACTACAGATAAACCTTCGTCTACTAATTTTTTCACAGCGTGAGAACCGATATAACCAGCTCCGCCGCAGATTAGAATTGAGTTCATTGTCTTCCTCCTACATATATTAGGATTGAGTTCATTGTCTTCCTCCTACATATATTAGGATTTCTTATTCACTCTCTTATTATAAAAGGTATACGATTGCTCGTATACCTTTTGTGTACCTTTATTACTTAGCAACGAAATAATCCGTTACATATTGTGCCCAAACTTCGTGGCCTTTAGCACTTGGGAAGCCGAATTCTTCTGTTAAATATGGCAGGATAGACTTCGTTGCTGCATCAGGCCATACTCCCCAATGATCTACATATGTATAACCATTTTGCGTCGCAAATTGCTTTAACGCCTCAATTGCCTTCGGATAATTCTTCGCACCATACACTGGGTTTGGTGGTTGAATCATAATCGTAGCACCCTTCGCACTAGTAGAAAGTGCTTGAACAAACTTCTGTGTACTCGCAACAGAGTTTCCATTACCAGTTTTACCATTGTCAGTAATAAATGGTGGTTCGAATAAAATCACATCTGGATTATCTTTCGCAATCTCTTTATCACGCTTTTTTGCGATTAACTCGTCTGTGCTTTCACCCTTATATTCCTTTACTGTCACATTCCATAACCCTTTACCGTAAGCAGTTTCTAAATTATCCGTTAACTTAGCTGCCCAAGCATCTTTTTCAGATGAAGAAGCTTCATCACCAACAATAACAAGATTTACTGCCTTCTTATCCTCAGCAGCTTTTTTTAACTTCTCTTTCACTGCATCTGGTAAATTCTTCGCATATGCTTCATTAAAAGATGACTCCACATCTTGTTTTTTCTCTGTGTTCTTCGCTCCACTATCTTTCACTTCAGACTTCATTTTCGTTACTTCACTCGTCTGCCCTGTCGCATTCGCAACCTTCTTATTCCAGTACAATTTACCGCTCACAACCGAAGCAACAAACAATACAAAAATAACTAGTACAAGTACTGCTTTCTTATTCATCGATTCACCTCATCTATTAATCTCACAATATATAATACTAATATAAATCCATGCAAAAATAAACCCAACTCCTACCAAAGGAGTTGGGTTATTACATATTACTTAGTCACTTCAAGATGCGCTCTTAGCTTATTCGTAATATCTTGTTTCGCTGCATCTGGAACATAGTAGTACCAAATACCATCAGCGGCTTTATGGCCATCGCCTGGAATTTGGATTTCTTCACTATTCTCCATGCAATCTTTATAGTTCTTTTGAATTTCAAACATTTGATCCTGAGTTAAACTTGTTTTAACATTTTTCTCAATCGCTTTTAACACATCACCATAACTTGCTAGAGAAGATACACTTGCACCTTTTTTAATTACAGCTTGGATGACTTGACGTTGACGCATTTGGCGACCGAAGTCACCGCGTGGATCTTCATAACGCATACGAGTATATTTTAGGGCTGTTTCACCATTTAAATGGATATTACCTTTAGCAAAATGTTGATCCCTCGATGTAAACTCCAAATCGTTATTTACATCAATACCTCCAACAGCATCTACAATATCTCTAAATCCAGCCATGTTTACTTCAATGTAATGATCAACCGGTACGTTTAGAAAATTCTCTACTGTTTTTACAGCCATATCAATTCCACCGAAAGCATAAGCGTGGTTGATTTTATCCTTTTTACCTTTACCAACAATTTCTGTATAAGAATCACGTGGAATACTTGTAATTTTCATAGATTTTGTTTTTGGATTTAAAGTAAATAACATAAGTGAATCTGATCTACCTGTTCCATTATCTTCTTGATCTACACCCATCATTAAAATAGAAATAGGCTTTTTATCAGACACATCAACTTTTTCTGAACGTTTATCCGATTTATCACGGTCTAATGGCTTGTGAACTGCATCTAATGTGTTCGTTACATTAGAATACACATGATAAGCATACGCTCCGCCACCAATAACGAGTACTCCTACTATACCGAGAATCCAAAATAAAATTTTCTTTTTCATTCTTATACCCTCTTTGCTTATAATTACAAATAAAATACTAAGACTTCTTCATTATATTATAGCAATAATACTAAATGATAAAGTTAAATTACAAAATTAATATGACCTATCCTATGGATGAGAGACAATTAAAGTCACATTTCCTTTTACAATAAAACTTTCAATTCCAGCAGGAAGAATAAAGTGATCTCCTTTTTTTATACTAAATTCCCCACTTACAGTTCTTAACGTCGCTTCACCTTCAATTACACTCGCTAATTGAAATGGTTGATTCTGTTGAAAAGATGCTTCCATTTGAACTTCCCATTTATAAACTGAAAAATACTTTTCTTCTACATATTTAGTAACAAAGGCACCATTCTCTTTTCCAATCTCAGGATAGATCTTATAATCTTCATGAGGAATCATTGATACAGCGATTGATTTTTCAACATGTAGGTCTCTCTTATTCCCATCACTATCGATACGATCATAATCATACACACGATATGTCGTATCTGAACTTTGCTGTGTCTCTAATACTAATGTTCCTTCACATAACGCATGAATCGTCCCACTTGGTACATAGAAAAAATCTCCAGGTTTAATTGGTACTCGACGTAGTAATCGATTCCACTGGTTATTTTCAATCATGCCTTCAAATTCTTCTTTAGTTTGAGCAGTATGTCCGTACACCATTTCAGCATTTTTTTTACAGTCAATAATATACCAACATTCTGTTTTCCCTAACTCACCATTTTCATGGATATTTGCAAATTCATCATTAGGATGTACTTGTACAGATAAATCTTTTTTTGCATCCAAAACTTTAGTTAATAAAGGGAACTGATCAGATTTATAGTTCCCAAATAATATCCTATGTTCATCCCATAGTTGCTTTAATGTTAACCCTTTATATTTACCGCCCTTTACGATACTCGGTCCATTTAAATGAGCAGAAATTCCCCAGCACTCTCCGGTTGTTTGTGAAGGTAAATCATAATTAAATCCTTTTAAAGATTCGCCTCCCCAAATCCGTTCCTGTAATACTGGCTGAAAAAATAATGGTTCTTTATACAAAATAACTCCACCTCTAGCTACTTTTACTACTAATTTTTACTTCTTTAAATAACAAACTTCCTCGATTTCATTCCATTGCATATAAATTCGAACAATATCTTCCTCAACTAGCTCGCTACCTGATTGCACTTCGATAAACTCTAAGTCTGTAACAGCTTTAATTGCATGCTTCTGTCCAGGTTGAATTTCCAAGACATCCCCAGGGCGAACAACTCGTATTTCATCATCTAATACAAAAATACCTTCACCTTTTACAATTGTCCAAACTTCACTTCTATTATTATGATATTGATAACTTAAATTTTTACTAGCTGTAATACCAATGCGCTTCGTTAATACCTCGTTCCCATCATCATATTTAGTATAATCTAGTACACGATACCAACCCCAGCGGCGCTCTTCATACATTGGTCTTTGATCCCAATCCCCCACCAATTCTTTCACTCGAGGGCTTGCATCTTTTTCTGAAACTAAAATACCATCTGGACTAACAGCTACAATTATGTTAGAGAGACCTAATACAGAAACTGGGATATCTAACTCATTAATAATATGATTTTTCTCACATTCAATCCCCATATTTCCCTTACCAAGGATGTTCGTCCCCATTTCTTCTGTAAGAGTATTCCATGTTCCAAGATCTTTCCATGAACCGTTATAAGGAAGTGCAACAATATTTTCAGTCTTCTCTACTACTTCATAGTCAAAACTTATCTTCGGTAAACTTGCATATTGTTGAACTAACATATCATATTGAACAGGAAGTCCTTTTTGATCTAATAGGGAGATAATTTTATCTAATTTAAACGCAAATACACCACTGTTCCAAAGTGCATTTTGCTTTAGTAACTCTTCCGCTTCGGCAATGACTGGTTTTTCTTTAAAATGACTTACTTGAATAAGTTCCTGTGTACTTTTCTCTACATTTGGAACAATATAACCATATTTTTCAGATGGATATGTAGGAGTAATCCCCATTAAACCTAAATCTGCGTTTGAAGAGTTTAGTGCCTTTTCTAAATCTAATAGTCTTTCAAAGAAACTATTTTCTACATATGGGTCTACAGGTAATACACCTACAACCTCATCCAAATCAACGTGTTCTTTAGAATATAGATATGAAGCGGCAAGGGCGATTGCTGGGAATGTATCACGGCGTTCTGGCTCAATAATAATAGGTACATCATTTCCTAGCTGACCATTAATCATATCTACTTGAGATTTACTTGTAGCAATAACTGCATCATTTTCAATTCCTAAGCTTGTTAATTGTCCCCATACCCTTTGAACCATAGATTGCATTTCATCATTATTATTTTTGAGTACCTTTAAAAATTGTTTAGATCGTGAATCATTTGATAATGGCCATAATCTTTTTCCTGACCCACCTGACAAAAGAATTAACTTCATATTTTACTGCCCCCTTCTTCTTTTAAAAAACTCCTTAAATACTAAAACTAGAAAATAACTATCATTAATAAAATATCTTCTAAACATACGTTTAGGTTCTTGAAGAAATCGATAAAACCACTCTAATCCTACTTTTTGCATCCATAGTGGTGCACGTTTTACAGTACCAGCAATAAAATCAATAGAAGCACCTATCTGAAGGGATATTGGCACATTTAATTCTTTTAAATTTTCATATATAAATCGTTCACCTTTAGGTGATCCTAAAGATACTAGTAATATGTCTGGCTGAAACTCTTGAATTTTTTTTATGCTTTCTCCTAAAACATCTGGTTGTTTTTCAAAACCAAATGGGGGTGAATAGGATTCGATAGGAAATGTATATCCAAATTCGGATTTGATTTTTTGTATAGCCAAATCTGGTACCCCTTCTCGTGATCCAAAAATAAATACTTTATAGTTATTACGCTGAGCCAATTCAAATAAATGGGGGGTTAAGTCTGATCCCGATACTTTCTCCTTTAATGGAGCGCCTATTTTTTTTGAAATCATAAAAATAGGTGCCCCATCAACTAGTGTTAAGGTAGCACCTTTATAAATTTCCCTAAAATTAGGGTCTTTATGAACATTCACAATATGATCAACATTTGGTGTGACAACATATCCCTGTTCTTTATTAAATTTATTATGATCTATTATTTTATTAATCTGCGTAATGGTCTCATTCATTGTTAGATTACTAAAATCCACATCGAATAATTTTACTGATTCTACTATCACAAATTCTCATCCTTTACACTTTTCCATAATTTTTTTCAATTTATCTGGTAAATAATCTGCTGAATAATTTTGTTGAAAATTCATATTGGCGGATTCAGAAATTCTCAATAATTTTTCTGGTTGGTTCCTCAATTCTTCTAAAGAATCTATAAACTCCATTTCATTATCTGCCAGTATAATGTCTTTTTTATTTTTATAAATTAGCCCTTCCGCACCTATAGATGTAGATATCACAGGAATTTTCTTCGCAAAAGATTCTATAATCTTTACCCTTTGTCCACTTCCTACAAAAAGAGGTACTACACTAATATCACATTTTTGAATATATTCATCTACATCATCAACATAACCTGTGACAAATACATCATCATTATTATTATATCTTTTTATATCCTCTGAAGGATTACTTCCTACAATATACAATTCGTAATGATCTTTATTTAACTTATCCCATACCTCTTCCATGAACCACTGGATTCCATTTTGATTCGGATACCAACTCATGGACCCTAAAAACAATAACTTTACTTTAGAATCTTTTTTTAATTTATATTGATAATTTTTAGTAATATCCATATGGATAGGTAAAACATTTAAACTATTAGAACTAATTCCTAACTTTTCAAAAGAAAGTTTATCTTCGTTACTCAAACATATGATTTGATTCACTTTTTCCATAGCTTTCATTTCAAAGTTTTTTAATTTTTTATATTCAATAAAGCCTAGGATTTTCTTAATAGGATTCTTTTCTGTTTCTATAAATCTCTTAAAGATTACATTTTCTACATTATGTTGATCCAATATCACATTTTTTTGCTTAAATATCTGACTATATACCATCATTGGTAAATGATCTATATATACATATTCGTAATCCTTTTTTTCTAGCTTTTCGATTATAATCGCTTCTAGTTCTTTAGAATAAAATTTATTTATACTATACGGATACGCACTAAACAGACTTTTAATATAATCCTTCAAAAAATGCTTAAATGACGTACTTCTAATTAGATTTTTTTGAATAACTTGGGAACTTGTTGCTATTTCTTCTAAGCTACTGAGATGTTTTTTATCTTCTTCTACATTTACATAACTTATTAGGTCTACTTCATAATTTTTAGCTAGTGCTTTAATTGTATTATACGTTTTAATTTTCCCGCCATTATCCAATGGAAAAGGCAGTAAGGTTGTAACAAATAATACTGATTTCATAATTAATCAGCCTTTCTATTCTACAATATAAATGATTAATGAAAATAATTATTTAACTAATGCTTTTTCCGATTCCATCGAAACGATAGCACTTATAAAAAATATAAAAGGATACATTGATTGAATATTGGTCAATGTATTATCGTAATAAGATAAAAATGCAAAACCTACTACAAAGCTCACAAAATATACCTTGAATATAAATTTATTTTTTTTGCAATTTTTTCATAAACAAGCCTAAAAATATATACTATGGCTGAGAAAAATAAGATACACCCAATAATCCCTGTTTCTAAATACAAACGTAAATATTCATTATGCGGTGCTACAAAACCATATACCGGTGGATTAAGTAGCTGTGCGATTCCTAATCCTCTACCAAGAAGCTTAGTATCCGCTGCCTCTTTTAAAAAATATGTCCATGCATACTCACGACCAGAAGTATCAAAGTTACCGTTATAACTAAATGTTCTCTGCATTAAATTATCAAAAGAGAAGTAAATCATAATCATCAATGCTACCAATACTAATGTTAAGGTTATTACATAAATTACTTTCCCTTTTAAGAAGTTTATTAAAAAATATAGTAATATTACACCAACTAAGATTGAGCATGCCATCATAAATGTTCTAGTATATGTCAGAACAATAATTCCAAAATTAATAGCAATCAACAACAGATAAAAATCCCTAGGTTTTCTTATATACTGATATACAAGTACCGCAATAGCAATAAAACATAATTCCGCTAGATACGCCGGGACATTTTCCTCTTGAAATCTTTTCGTTCCTGTATATTCTCATACATAAAAACATCTCTAATCCCCAGTAAATCTAATGTAACTCCTGCAATGGAACTGATTATTGGGATTATAGATAATATAAATAGTATCTTTTCTATCGATTTTGCTTCCCATTTTATCATTACTATCAAAAATGGAAGGAACAAGCCAATATATGCCTTAAATATAACAAATAAAGGAATCCCCCCCCTATAAAACACTACCCTAGTAGAATAAATACATATAAAACTAATAATTATTCTAGGGTAACTAAATGAGTAATTAACTTTGTTTTTTTGTAATTACTAAAATTATTATACTAATCAAGAATAATAACTTATAAGCAGTTACAGCATCTACACCAAAAAAATCTACTTTTATAAAACATTGAAATGATATACAACTCATTACTAACATGAGCATATTATTAGATACTGGATTATATAAAGAATATAAGATTAATAAAATACCTATAGGAACAATAATACTTCCTATAAAGCAGAATATTAATAAATACCCTAGCCAATTATTCTGATATATTAACGATTTATACACTTAAATCATATTTTTTTAATAAATTCATAAACCCGTTCACAGTTTCCAAAATCATATTTATTAAAGATTCTCTTTATACTTTTATATTTTGTAGAGTTTTCCCCATTGGAATCTAAGTGATCACATATTTCTTCCCAGTCAAGACAAATATCACCACAAACAATATCTTTATAATCATAATATAAATTCGCAACCTTCTTAGTGTAAAACTCGTAATCGAAAGGGGCAAATATTATCTTCCTATCAGTCAACATGTAATCAAAAAATATACTCGAATAGTCTGTAATCAAAATTTCACTTTTAGTTAATAATGGATATGGATCAGCCTCATCGTAAACTAAAATATTTGAACTACCCTTAAGGTATTTAGATAACTCCCCCTTTTCAACAAAGTGCGGTTTTATCACCAATAGATACTTCTTTTTTTTCAAAAACTCATTAATTTTCGCTTCATTAAATTTATATTCTTTCAACAAATCAACAATAGTATAATCTGAAAAACCCCTATGAGTAGGTAGCCAAGAAATAATTTTTTGATATCCAGCAAGCCTGCTTTCTGCATCAACTACTTTTCCTTCCTCAAATAAATCGTTCCTTGGTTGCCCCAATGTTATCATTTTATCTTTAGATATTTTAAACGCTGTTTCAAAAGAGTCTTTTACCTGATCAGAAGCAACTACTAAATAATTACACTTCATGTAATCCATATAAGGAAAGAGTTTATTAATAGCCTTTTTCAGTGAATTCTTTATTTTTCCCCTTTCATTCCAGGAATCTGCATCGTATCCTATTTTTTTTAAGGGCGTTCCATGCCACAATTGTATGATTTTTTTTCTTCCCATTAAATATGAGGGTAGATCTTCGATTGAATGTGTTAAAATCGCTATTCTGGCTCTCAATAAAACATACATTCCTTTAAGAGTATAACCATATATAAACCTTTTATCAGAACTATATTTATTAGCAAGTTCTTTATTTTTTGTTATCCAATAAAAATCTAATTCATTAACCTTTTTTTCTTCTATATCTTTCAAATACAAGTACAGGTATTTACTATTATCCGCGAAATGTTGCCCTTTAGATGATCCCAATACTATCAAATTACTTTTTTTAGGAATTAAACTTGACAATATATATAGCGGTAATTTTAATATATTAAAAATTGTTTTTTTAAAATCTTTTTTTAATATGACATTTCCCATCTCTTTTCCTCCTATTTTTTATAACCTGCTGTTTTCAAAAATAACTCCGTTTAATTTTTTTCTGCAGCCATATAACCTAATTACCAATACTATAAACTGTGTCAATATAAGTATAGCTGTAATGTAGTAAATATTACCTGAAGGAGCTATTATTAACAGCGAAAGAATATGAAAAATTGAAGCAATTAAAACACTATAATTTGCATAATTAAGATAACCAAAGGCTGCTAACAATGGGTATCCTATTAACATACTAGGAATTGAAATGTATGCGGCAATTATCATTATTTTTAAAATCCCAACACTAACATCATAGTTTGAACCAAATAAAAGGTTAATTATAAAATCACTCATCATAAAAGCTCCAACGGAACCAACTGTGCTTATAACCATGACTCCAAGGAAAATCTTCTTAAATATCTTTATATCTTTATTCCTAGCCATATGCGGATAGATAGCATCTACAATAGTAGAAACACCTGTTGAAATTACATTGCATATTTTTTCTGCAGCTGAGAAGTAACCTACTGCTGTATTTCCTAAAAATATGCCTATTAAAAATGTATTAGATATAGTATAGGCACTCACTGAAATACGAGATATAAAGAATTGACCACTCTCTCTTAAAGATTCCTTAATTATAGCTTTTTGAGGAAAAGCCAGTCTTAGATTAAATTGCTTTATAGCGATATAAAACCCTATGCCCCCAGCCACCACGAATCCCAAGGAATTTAGAAGTGGTACATAATACAATTCTTCTTGACTTTTTACAATTATAAAAATTAGTACAGTAAAGATTGACTTTGCTACTATATTCAAAATCGTCGTGTATTTCATCTTTTCCATTCCCTGAAAAAGCCAGACTGGAAACAATACTTGTCCAATAACTACACCAAAATTTAATATGTATACATACATATGTTGATGAAATTTATCAATAAAAAATGTCATAACTAATAAAATAATAAAACTTATAACTAATAAAACAACTTTAATAAGATATACTGCTGAAACTATCTCACTTACTTTATCGTTATCTTCTCTATATACCGATATCTTTCGAGTCGCCGACAAATTAAATCCAAAATCAGTAAGTAAAACAAAGTATTGGATAAATGCTTGTGAAAACATAACTAATCCAAATCCTTCTGCCCCTAACACTATACCTAAATATGGAATAGTCAATAAAGGTAATAAAAAATTAGCTATTTGCATAGCAAATAGCGCAATAAAGTTTCCTGTGATTTTCTTTGTAGTAGACATTATCTTACTCCTATATTATTTAGAAAGTACCTCTTTCATATCAGTTTTAATTTTTGTAGTGGATATGCCATCTGTCCTTGGTAAATATACAACCTCACAATATTCCTTTAAGAAGTCAAATTCACCCTCCCAATCATTTCCCATTACAAACACATCAATATTATTGCTTACAACATCCGTTACTTTCTGTTCCCAAGTTATCTCTGGGATTACTTCATCAACGTATTTTATTGCCTCTAATAATAATTTTCTTTCATTATAAGAAAAATAAGCCCTTTTATCTTTCAACATATTAAATTCATCTGTTGATAAAACTACAATTAAATACTCCCCTAGTTGCTTTGCTCTTCTTAGCAAATTTATATGTCCATAATGTAACAGGTCAAATGTACCATAAGTAATTACTCTTTTTGTCATATTTAAATTTTAGCTCCTTCACTAATATTTGTTCATCTATATGTATTAACTTTAATTAATACGCATCGTTTGATTTTAATAAAACCTTTACAGTTCTTAACAAAATTTTAATATCAAACATAATATTACGTTGTATAATATAGTAAACATCAAGTTCTACCATTTGCTCAAATGAAAGATTACTTCTTCCACTCACTTGCCATAATCCAGTACATCCAGGCGTTACTAATAAACGTTGCTTATCATAGGAGGTGTACTCTTTTACTTCCCTTAATAATGGTGGTCTTGGTCCAACTAAACTCATTTCGCCCTGTAACACATTAATTAATTGTGGAAGCTCATCAATACTCGTTCGTCTAATAAATTTCCCTATTTTCGTAATCCTTGGGTCTTCCTTCATTTTAAACATGGCACCCGACACTTCATTGTATTCCAACAAATCCTTTAGTTTTTCCTCTGCATCCGTTACCATTGAACGGAATTTATACATATAAAATTCCTTTCCACCTTTCCCAATACGAACCTGCTTAAAAAGCACTGTACCTTTTGGATCCTCGTACTTAATAAGAAGTGCTATAATTAGAAAAACTGGTGATAAGAGAATTAGGCCTACTAACGCACCTATTACATCCATATAACGTTTGGTTATTAAATAACCTTTTCTAGAATTTACTTCTTCCAAAGTAAACAATGCATTCTTTTCCCTTTGTATATTCTCTTCTGATACTTTTATTAAAGCCAATTCACCCCACCTCATTCCCTTCTTTTCCGGCTAACATTTTTATATATTTAATCAATTCTTCCTTCAGTTCTTTGTGCTGAAGTGCTATTTCAATTGTTGTCTTAATAAATCCAAACTTCTCCCCAACATCATAACGAGTACCTTCAAAATCATAAGCAAATACACGTTGAATTTCATTTAAACGTTGAATTGCATCTGTTAATTGAATTTCCCCACCAGCACCTGTCTGTTGATCTTCGAGGAACATAAAGATTTCTGGCGTTAACACGTAACGACCCATAATTGCTAAATTTGATGGTGCAGTTCCTTGAGCTGGCTTCTCCACAAATTGACGTACTTGATAACGGCGATTGCTTTGCTCAACCGGATCAATAATACCGTAACGATGTGTTTCATTTTCAGGTACTGTTTGTACACCTATAACAGATGATTGTGTCCCTTCATATTGGTCCATTAATTGTCGTAAACATGGTGTTTCTGCTTGTACAATATCATCACCAAGTAACACCGCAAATGGCTCGTTCCCAATAAATTTACGCGCACACCATACTGCATGGCCAAGTCCTTTTGGCTCTTTTTGTCTTATGTAGTGAATATTAATCTTTGAAGAAGCTTGTACTTTTTCAAGTATTTCATGCTTTCCTTTTTCTAAAAGCGTTTGCTCTAATTCAAAGGAATGATCAAAATGATCTTCAATTGCCCGCTTTCCTTTTCCAGTCACAATAATAATATCTTCAATACCTGATTCTATCGCTTCTTCTACTATGTATTGAATTGTTGGCTTATCAACGATTGGTAACATTTCTTTCGGCATCGCCTTCGTTGCTGGTAAAAATCTCGTTCCTAGACCAGCCGCTGGAATAATTGCCTTTCTTACTTTTTTCAATCATAACCCTCCTATATCGTTTTATTTTTATGTAACAATTTAAAAAACCCTACCTATAGAGTCATGTTTATAACTCCATAGGTAGAGTTTCTATACAAATAAATTATGGGCATCCAACCCATCCTCACGTCATACTCCCGACGACAAGCGTCTAAGGTAGGTTCGAAATAAAAATTTCTACCCACAGCACGACCGAGTGCCTCCGTTGATAACGGTTAGGAGACATCACCTATTCTTTATTTAAAAGATGCCAAACAACTTTTTGCGACGAATTTGTTCTGGCTCTTCTTTATAAATTGCTTTCCCGCTAATGATTAAATACGGATTCTCTCTTAAATCATTCATAACACTTGTGCCAAATTCTTTCTCTATTAGGTCATAGCCTTCTGCTAGATGAAATCCTCTTGATGTTGTGTTATGTGCATCTGATGCGATCATATGGGTTAAATTATGCTCCACAAGCTGCAATGAAAACTTTTTAATTTTTTTGCCAAACTTACCTAGTAAACTGCCTGCCGTTACTTGTGTTAATGCACCTTTATTGACAAGGTTATATAACTTATCTGGCCGCTCGATTAACTCGGCATTACGTTCCGGATGAACGATAATTGGGATCATTCCTTTTACACGTAGTTCATAAAATAGTTGTTCTGCATAACGAGGTACATGATTAGATGGAAATTCAATGAATATGTATTTGTTTGTTTCATTTAAGGTAACAATCTTACCAGCTTCATAGTCTTCTAATAAATCACCATATAACCTGACTTCTTGCCCCGGTAAAATGGTAAGTGGAATATTATGTTGGTGTAGTTCATCATTTAGCTGTTTTACTCCATGAATAATTGAGGTATGTTCATTTATATATTTCCCATTTTGATGATGTGGCGTTGCGACAATTGTATGAATGCCTTCTTCTACTGCCTTTTGTGCCATCGCTAAACTATCTGTTACTTTTTGTGCGCCGTCATCGATACCAGGTAAAATGTGACAATGTAAATCTATCATTTGTTTCATCCTCCCTCTCTTATAGTAATCTTTTTTCCCTTGAATATGTCATATTCAAGGGAAAAAAGGAGATATGTTCTTCTCATATCTCACTCTTTTAATTAGTTTCCTCTCTTATAGTAATCTTTTTTCCCTTGAATATGAGACATCTCATATTCAAGGGAAAAAAGGAGATATGTTCTTCTCATATCTCACTCTTTTAATTAGTTTGCACCGTAGTAATAATATAGGCCCTGTTCACGTTCGCGATCATTCAGAACAACACCTAACAGTTTACCTTTTGCCGATTCTAATAAACCTTTTGCTTTTACTGCTGATTCTTTTTCTGTCGATTCACTACGAACAACAAGAATAGAAGCATCACATACATTCGCCATAATTTGCGCGTCTGTAACAGCTAAAATTGGTGGTAAATCAAAAATAACTAAATCATACATGCTATACGCTTGAGCCAGGAGCTCTTGCATCGCCTTCGAACCTAGTAGCTCTGCCGGATTTGGCGGGATTGGACCACAAGCTAAAAAGTGTAAATTATCAACTGATGTTGCTTGTACACATTTTTCTAAACGTTCACTATGTGTTAATACGTTTGTTAGCCCGAAAATATTATCGACTTGAAACATTTGGTGCATTGCCGGTTTACGCATATCTGCATCAATTAATAATACTTTCTTTCCTTGTTGGGCAAACACGACTGCCATATTTGCTGTCGTTGTTGTTTTCCCTTCACTTGGGTTCGCAGATGTTACCATTAATGAATGTAAATTCGTATCAATAGCTGCAAATTCGATATTCGTTCGAATATTACGATATTGTTCTGAGATTGGTGATTTCGGTTGTTGATGAGCAATTAATTGACGGCGTTGACGATGATTCTTTTTCTTTTTAAATAAATTAAGAGCCAATTGTTTGTCCCCTCACTTTTCTTGATGATGTAGCGTGTGATTTCACGTTCATTGTTTCTTCATCCATACGAGCTACAATACCTAACACTGGTAAGCCAAGTAAGTTTTCTACATCTTCTTCTTTTTTCACCGTGTTATCTAAGTATTCTAGTAGGAATGCAAGACCAACCGAAGCCATTAAACCAACAACAAAAGCAATTACTACATTTAACATAGGGCGTGGTTTAATCGGAGATTGATTTTCTGCAACTTCTGCTTTAGATAGTACTGTTACGTTATCCACGTTCATAATTTTTGCAACTTCACCTTTAAATACATCTGCAGTTGCATTTGCAATATCACGAGCTAGTTTTGGATCTTTATCCTCAGCTGTTACAGAAATGACTTGTGAATCTTTTTCATTCGCAACATTAATCTTTCCTGTTAACGCTTGCGCTGTCATATTTAAGTTTAATTTTTCATTCACTTGATCTAAGATTACTGGACTTTTAATAATAACCTTATATGTATTCGTTAATTGAATATTCGTTTGAACTTCACCAGCTTGGATCATTGCCCCTTCTTGTTTCTTTTGGTTAACAAGAATTTGCGTCGAAGATTGATAGATTGGTGTCATAAAGAAGAAGCTAATGATAGCACTTACAATAGCTGCACCAAAGGCAATTACGAGGATCATTGCTAAACGTTTTTTTAAAATATGAAATAACTCTTTCAAACTAATTGTTTCTTCCATAAGTTCCTCCAACTTTGTAAAATTTGCACATAAGAAAAATTATAACATATAAATCTTACATTTTTTATTTTGAATAATTTAGTTCTACATTTATTCACATCAAGCACATATAATCTTACAAAATAATCTTAAATATGACAACACATTCCATCGATTTTCCAAAATTTCCATTATATTATGTTTTTTATATAATGCAATGCTAAATTTTATAAAAATTCAAAAAAGCCAATAAAATTATTTATCGGCTTGTAAATTTATTATTCTATACACTATTTTCTAATAATATCCATATTGTTCTTTTTCTTCTCTTTTATCGTTTAGGACGACACCAAGTAATTTACCAGACGCTTTGTCTAATATTTGCTTCGCTTTTACGATTTTTTCTTTTTCTGTTTTTTCACTGCGTACGACAAGTACGATTCCATCGCATTTATTCGCTAGTATTTGTGCATCGGTAACCGCAAGAACAGGTGGTGTGTCGATTAAAATAATATCAAACATGTTATATGCTTCTAGTAATAGCTCATCCATTCCTCGGCTACTTAATAGTTCAGCTGGGTTTGGTGGGATTGGACCTGCTGCCATTAAGTGTACGTTCTCTATATCTGTTTTTTGAATACATTGCATTAGTTTCGCTTGTCCTGATAATAGATTCGTTAATCCATTTGAACTGTGGATGGCAAATAAGTTTTGAATCGTCGGCTTACGCAAGTCAGCTCCGATTAATAAAACTTTCTTTCCTTGTTGTCCAAAAACAACTGCTAAGTTTGCGATTGTTGTTGTTTTTCCGTCACCTGGATCTGCCGAGGTAACAATAATAGAACGAACATGATTATCTACAGATGTAAATTCAATATTTGTACGAATGTTACGGTATTGCTCTGCAACACGTGATTTAGGCTCTTTATGTGTAATTAATTGTCGTAATGGTTTTCTTTTCTTTCTTCCGAACATATTCATAATCTCCTTTTGTGAAATGCGACATTTCCCCTTTTTCTCTCTATGCTCGATTTCATACGTCTAATTAATATTTTATATTGCTGATTTCCCTACATCTCATCGTAATCACTAACATTCTACTTTGTCTTATATAAACGCCTTAACAATATGACAATGGCTTTACTTCTTTTCTATCCTTATCATTTATCCTATTTTTCGTATAAACAATAAAGTAATTATCTGGCAATTACCTTCCATATACAAGTAACTTTCTGACTAGTTTGCATTTTAATAATTATACCGATATATAGTGGAAATAAAAAAATCCCCTTGCATTTTCACAAGGAGATTTTTTATTTCTGTTATTCTTTTTTATCACCAATCGCAAATGTAATTTCAGCTTCACATGCGACTTCACCATCTACTGTTGCGATTGCTTTTCCTTTTCCGATTGGACCACGTACACGTGTCATTTCTACTTCTAGACGAAGTTGATCACCTGGACGTACTTGTTTTTTGAAACGACAATTGTCGATACCAGCGAAGAAAGCAAGTCTTCCACGGTTTTCTTCTTTCTTTAATACCGCAACTGCGCCGACTTGTGCTAATGCTTCTACAATAAGTACACCGGGCATAACTGCATAGTCAGGAAAGTGCCCGTTAAAGAATTCTTCGTTTGCGGATACATTTTTAATTCCAACCGCTCTTTTTCCTTCATCTACTTCTAATATTTTATCAACAAGTAAAAATGGATAACGGTGAGGAATGATTTCTTTAATTTGTTCTATATTTAGCATATAACAATCGCCCCTTTTGTAATATTGGTCTTACCACTTGGACATATTGTTTATTATCCCATTTTGTTTATTGTTTGTCATTATAAAGTGAAACTTTAATATCTTTTCAGCTTTATATATAAAAAAATGCACACACTCTATTCTCTTAAAATAGTTGCATATTCCAGCAACTGACACGGAGGTAGAAAAGAGTGTATGCCCAAATTAGGGAAAGGCAATATGTATTTGAACATGATTTGCCTTAATGTCGTATTCGACTCATTATATTATAAACGTTTTCAAATAAGGAAATATTAAATTTAACCATATATATGAATATTTTACCTATTTCCTTCGTTTTTCTTTATTTTTCTTCTATTTTCTCAATAAATCAAAATAAAATAAAAAAATAAAAGAATAAAAAAACAAAAAAGAACTACGGTTAACACCTTAGTTCTTCTCATCTTCCCGCCTTTTGCGAGCTAATAATAAGCGGGGGATGCCCCCACTTATTAAAGTTTCACTTTATCGTAAAGCACGCTTTGGTAATTTATCGATATTCTCTAACATAATACCTGTACCAACCGCAACACATTGCATTGGGTTTTCAGCAATTAATACTGGTACTTTTAGTTCTTCTGCTAGAAGCATGTCGATACCGTGTAGTAAAGCTCCACCGCCTGTTAGAATAACACCGCGGTCGATAATGTCCGCAGATAGTTCTGGTGGCGTGCGCTCTAGTACGCCTTTTGCAGCTTGTACAATGATAGCCGCGTCTTCTTTTAGTGCTTCTGTAATTTCTTCAGAGCATACTGTAATTGTACGTGGTAAGCCCGTTACCATGTCACGTCCGCGAATTTCAAGCTCTTCGCTACGTGCACCTGGGAATACTGTACCAACTTTAATTTTAATATTTTCTGAAGTACGTTCTCCAATTAATAGCTTATACTTACGTTTAACGTAGTTTAAGATCTCCATATCAAACTTATCGCCAGCCATTTTGATAGAGGAAGAGGTAACAATATCACCCATAGATAGTACAGCGATATCCGTTGTACCTCCACCAATATCAACAACCATGTTACCGCTTGGTTGGAAGATTTCCATACCAGCACCAACTGCGGCTACTTTTGGTTCTTCTTCTAAAAATACTGTTTTACCACCTGAACGTTCAGCAGCCTCACGAATTGCTTTTTGTTCTACTGATGTGATATTTGTTGGACAACAAATTAAAATGCGAGGTTTTGAAAAGAAGCTCTTCACGTCCAATTTGTTAATGAAATACTTTAACATTGCTTCTGTAATTTCGAAATCTGCGATTACACCATCTTTAAGCGGACGAATTGCTACAATATTACCAGGTGTACGTCCCACCATACTTCTTGCTTCTTCACCTACTGCTAATACTTTACCTGTGTTACGATCAATTGCCACAACAGATGGCTCATTTAATACAATACCTTTGCCTTTAACATGAATTAATACATTAGCCGTACCTAGGTCAATTCCGATATCTCGCGCAAACATTCCCGTCATTTCCTCCTCGATATTCAAAATCAGGTTACACCCGAATTCTTTTACACCTAATTTCTGATTTTATCATAAATTTAACAGAAACGTAATATTCGCAAAAAGAATTCTTCTGAAAAATATTACCGAATTGAAACGGAATGTTTGCGATCGCATATTTATTGACGAACCGGCTTTTCTACATCTTCTTTTCTATACTTTTGCTTTGTTGCTTCTCCGCCTCTTAAATGACGAATAGACTTATGATAATCAAGAATTTCTTTCACTTCATTTGCGAGCTCTGGATTAATTTCTGGTAGACGTTCCGTTAAATCTTTATGGACTGTACTTTTTGATACCCCAAATTCCTTTGCAATGACACGCACTGTCTTTCTTGTCTCCACGATATACTTACCAATCTTGATAGTTCTCTCTTTGATGTAATCGTGCACACCACTCGCCTCCCTAAATTGGATGTGAGAAGTGTGAAATGAGCCTCGCTGCATACGACTAAGAAGTAAGTGTGAGTGCTGTTTGTAAGCGTTAAACATTCTTGGATTTATAATGAAATGATTCACGATTTCTCACCTCAAACACTCTCTTTGCTTTGGTTTATACCATTGTATTGCCCGCACTACTGATATATGCTACATGTTCACTATTTTTGCGGACTAAGTTAAGAAAAATTATGTTTTTTTGTGAGAAATACGTTACCATTGACTATTTTGACGAAAAAAAATGACACCTTGTATATAAGGTGTCATTCTTCTCGTTCCAATTCTTCTTCTAACAATTGATGGTGGGGAACCTCTTTCTTACCGGCGATATAATAATATAAAGTGAATAAAACAAACAATAAAATAATAGCAGTCGACAGAACAAACAAAAATGACACAGTATCCCCTCCCTTTTGTAATATATATTCGAGAATCTCGTCATTTTTCCTTGTTATTGCAACTTTTTTCTCGAAATTGAGTATTTTTATATAAAGTGAAACTTTAATCAGTGGGGGACACCCCCACTGATTATTAGCCTTCACCAATCGGGCTTTTACGGGCAGTTGCCCCTAACCTAACTTCTTAGCTTTCACTGAATTTTGAAATAAGGGTCTTACTGCCCCGTTAATGCGGGGTAAAAGTAAAAAAATCAGCTCTCTAGTGAGAACTGATTTTTTCACTTTCTTATTCTTGTGAAGAAGAACTGTTAGATGATTCTGTAGAACCATTTGTTGATTTTTCTTCTTTCTTCGGTTCTTCTTTTTTGTCACTAGTCTTGTTGATTTTTCTTCTTTCTTCGGCTCTTCTTTTTTGTCACTAGTCGAACCGCTTGTTGATTTTTCTTCTTTCTTCGGCTTTTCTTCTTTG
>NZ_QORZ01000009.1:376371-381738 GCF_008368785.1 Bacillus sp. AY3-1
TTTTGTCACTAGTCGAACCGCTTGTTGATTTTTCTTCTTTCTTCGGCTCTTCTTTTTTGTCACTAGTCGAACCGCTTGTTGATTTTTCTTCTTTCTTCGGCTCTTCTTTTTTGTCACTAGTCGAACCGCTTGTTGACTTCTCTTCTTTTTGAGGTTTTTCATCAGCCTTTTTACCAGAAGCATTCGTTGCTTTTGCAGCACCTGCATCAGCTTTAATTTCTGCTACTGACTTATTTAAGTAGCGCTCAGGGTTCACAGCCACGTTGTCTTTACGTACTTCAAAGTGAACGTGAGAACCTGCTTCTTTATTCATTGCACTTAGACCGGATTTTCCTAATACTTCACCTTGTGCAACTCGTGCACCTTTTTCTACTTTCACACTGCCTAAGCTTTGATAAGAAACTGCTACACCATTTCCGCTATCGACTGTTACAACATAACCAAGAAGTGAATCTTTTTCAGCTTTCGTTACTGTACCACTTAAAGCAGCAGCTACATCGAATTCTTTTCCATTCTTCGCAGCAATGTCGATTCCTTTATTTGGGGAATATGTGTTGTTATAAAAGACAAGTGCTTTTTCTTGTTCCGCCTCAGTTGCTGCATCTTCATAGAATTTCTTCTGTACGACTACTTCCGCATTAGCGGCAGCTGGCATTTTCACTACTTCTGAAGATTTCGTTACTGGTACTGCTGGATCTTCCGATTGTGTATACGGTGTTGCTTGATCTTGGTTCGGAGTCTTCTTCGGATTAGCTCCTTGGAACCATAGCGCAACCATTAAAATTACCGCTGCACAAGCAATGTATAGTGCCGGAAACACCCATCTTTTTTGAAATAAATGTACTACCTTTTGCGACTTTTTATTATTTCTTCCTCGCATTCCATCATCACCTCAGCAATCATTTTGAACAATATTCACGTATCCTATACAACGTATAACTAATTACTTTTCGACAAAATCTGTAAAAATATGTATGAGAATTGTAAAATTTCCGAGGAAATGATAGAAAAAATAAAAAACTGAGTACTTTCGGCTCAGTTTTTAGTCCAATTGTTTCTTTTTATATACGATTAAACATGCAATAAGTGAAATAACGAGCCACACTCCAACATTTAGCATATGCCCACTAATACTACTAAACCCAGCACCCTCCACTAAGATTTTAATCGCTTTTTCAAGATGAGATGTTGGAAGATAACTAATCATCGTCTTAATTACTTTATTTTCAACCATTGGCTCAAATTGTACAGCTAAATACATCGTCATTAATATTGGCATTCCAATTAGTGATGTTTGCGGGACAGACTCAGCTAATAATCCAATCACTGTTCCAATTAAAATGAATAGAATTGTTCCACATAAGAAAATAAATGCTAGCAATAAGAGATTGCCACTTAATTGATCTAAGATGAATAAGTTTACAATGGAAATACCCAACGTTAAACATGCTGTTAATATACTTTTCCCAAGAAGAACTTCAACAGAAGAAGCTGGTGATAGCATTAACACACGTAACGTATGTTTTTCTTTCTCTTCTGCAATTACCATTGATTGAACAAACCCTGCTACAAATAGAAAGGACATTAAAGTAATAATGCCAACTCCTGCCTGTCCTTCTCCAAATCGGCTAAATATAAATGCAAATATAATTGGTAAAGATGCCATTAACAAAACTTGTGAATTTGTCTTAAAATCCTGTACTTCTTTTCTAAAAATAGCTGATACACGTCTCATTGAAAATGTCATTATAATCCCCTCCCAGTAACTTCAATAAAGATATCGCCTAAAGTTGGCTCATAAGAATGAATGGATAATAGTTCTCCTTTTTTCATCCACTCTGAAATACGTTTTGCACCTAATTCATCTTTTTGTACCGTTTCTTTCTTCTTATCCTTTAACACGACTTGTATTTGATCTTTCGCGTATTGTAAGCGAAGGTTCTCCGGTGTATCAAGCGCTACAATTTCTCCGCCACACAGAAAGGCAATGCGGTTACAAAGCGTTTCTGCTTCATCCATGTTGTGCGTCGTTAAGAAAATCGTCGTTCCTTCTTTATTTAAGTCTTTTAAGATTTTATGAATGTTTTGTACGTTAACTGGATCGAGTGCAGATGTTGGTTCATCTAAGAAGAGAATATCTGGTTTATGAAGGATTGCTCTAGCTAGTGTAACGCGCTGCTTCATTCCTTTTGATAGTTTCTTTACTGGTGTTTTTTTATCATCTAATAGATTCACTTGCGCTAGTACTTCATCGATTCTTTCTTTTTTGCAATCGTATAAGTCACAAAATAATAGTAAGTTATCATAAATGCTAAGTCTTTCATATAAACCGCTGTTGTCTGTTAAAATACCAATTCGTTTATAATCGATGCTGCTTGGTCCTGTAATATCTTTACCTAGTACCCTCACTGTTCCAACGCTATGCAGCAATTGAGAAGTTAAAATCTTTACTGTTGTTGTTTTTCCAGATCCACTCGGTCCGAGGAATCCAAAAATTTCTCCTTGCTTCACCTCAATATTTACATTTCGAAGTGCCGTTTTTTCGTTGAAACTTTTCATTACATCTTTCATTTCAATTGCCAATGTCATCCCGTCATCCCCTTTGTTTTTCTTTTTATAGATGAAAGTCGCTTTAGCGCTTTTCGTTTGTTTGTTTCGCTTTTCTTGACTCAATCATATGAAAAACAAAAGGGTTACGCAGTAAAATACCGGTAAAAGGAGTATTTTTACCGGTGAATGAATCGTATTTTAAGCTTACTGGAGCAAATTTTATAGCCCAATCACACCTTTTAATTCATCCATTCGTCCTTTTGAAAGCGGGATTGAACTTTTTCTTTCGTCATCCAAAATTAAACTAAAGCTATTACGAGTCCACGTAATGACTTCTCGTACTCTTTGTAAATTTACAAGGTACGAGCGATGACATCTAAAGAACCCGAACCCTGTTAATCTCGCTTCTAGTTCACTTAATGTTAATGCACATACGAAATCACCTTCACGCACATGAATATGTGTCACTCCGTTTTGCGTTTCAATAAAATGAATTTCCATCGGATCAAGTAAAATGATTTTATCGTTCACTTTCGCTGGAATTCTTTCAAGTTTCATTTGCGGAATCATTTGAACAACCTTTTCTTCATCCACCTCTTCAATTTCTTCTTGTTCGATTTCTATTTTCTTCACACCATCATTGTTTAATATATATACATCTTCTGTTAACGAAAGGGCGTCCGATAGGAAGGATGACGTTATAAAAATCGCCTTTCCTTTCTCCTTCATTGCCATAATCGCTTTTCGAATAATAATCGTACTCTCTGTATCTACATTTTGCTCTGGCTCTTCTAGAATAACTAAATCCGGATTATGAACCATAACTCGCCCAATATGAAGACGGCGTTTCTCTGAAAATGATAGTTTTTCTATTTTAACGTTTAACTTATCTAAAAGGCCGACATATTGTACAACTTCTTCCGCACTCATATTCGATTCATAAAGACCTATTAAAAACTTAAAGTATTCCTTCACCTTCAAACGATCATATGCTTCATCTTTCAAAAAACAAAAACCGATGCGGGAATAATTTTCCCTTCCAATCGATTCTCCCTCAAATAACACGTTGCCAGTTGAAGCTTCTTCCTCACCAATAATGATGCGGTGCAACACTTTAGCTGTATGGTTATTGCATTGCAAAACAACACATTGTCCTTGCTCAACCTTCAGTTCAACTGCTGGTAACTGGTTCGTCTTCCGATACGATAAACTTAACTAAATCTATACAATTCAATCAACTTTACACAAGTTAGTGCTTCATCGTGTTCTCGCAACCCCGAAGGGACGAGGGGTATAACACTCCACACGAGGCAGTATCGTTACCTCCTATTATCAAGCATTTATTTTACCCATCTTGATAAATTTATCGACGCATTTACATCCCTATCGTGATGGCTATTGCATTCAACACAACACCACTCACGTATTTTTAAACTCCAATGTCCTTCTGGTTGAACTGAATGGTCGTATTTTACTCCGCAATATGAACAAATCTTGCTTGAGGCGAACCATTTATCAGCTTTTACATACGCAATGCCATATTTCTCGCACTTGTATGACAAACATTGAAAGAAGCAGTTTAATTTTTGAAATAAAAACGCTTTCGATAGTTTTTTGTTTTTTAACAGGTTTGAGATAGATAAGTCTTCCACAACAATTCTCATTGGTTTGGTTTTCACCAATTTTGCTGTTGCTTGATGGATATGGTTATTTCGGATATTCGTAATTTTCCTAGATAACCGCAGGTGCTGCGCTTTCGCTTTTTCATATCCGGCAGATTGAATTTTTACACCTTTTTTAAATCTCCTAGACATATCTCTTTGTGCTAACTTTTTCCTTTTCAAAAGCTTTTTAACCTTGGCATCTTTGTTTATATTTCGTTCTTTCATACCATTAGAAGCTACAAAAAGCTCTTTTAAACCAACATCCACACCAATCGACTCATTGGTTAGTTCTTGTAATTCAAAGTCTTCTTGGAATCCTACACTCATCCACCAGTGACAACCGTCAAATGTAACTCTTGGATTTGATGGTTTTTTGTTTCTTGGTAGTTGTTGGCTTATTTTCACTTCTCCAATAGACTGAATATGAACTACTTTCTTTCCTATAATCAGTCTTTCATAATTGGTATAAAATCCTTGAATTAAATCTTTTTTGGATTTATAAGAAGTGTGATAACCATTTTTGTACTTTTTGAACGAATTTTTTCTCGCCTTGTCAAAATCTTTTGAAGCCTGTTTTGGAACTTGTGCATTGATGTCATTTAACCACTCATATCGCTTTCGCTTCTTGATCTTTGTAAATCGTTTCTGTAAATCTAACTGTGAAACAGATTTTCCAAATAGCTTATAGTATCTATCACTCATTCTTTTACAATAGTTATAAGCGAATCTTGCAGCGCCAGCATGGTTTCTAAGCACTTTTTCTTGTTCAGGCGTTGGAATCAATCTAACTTTCTTCGCCAATATCATCAGAATTTAACTCCTTTAATGAAAGATTTGTTCTTCTGAATCGTAGCGTGTTCCACCAGCATTCTCCTTAGACTACTCGGATGCAAACCTGTTAATTCTGATACTTGACTAACTTGTGAAAATTTCATTATTATTCTCACCTCATTGAACCTAACATAGCACGTACGTTCGGTGTTTTCAATAAAGTTTGATAGATTCAATAAAATTTATCTTGTTCAACTAAGGGCGCAATTCCTTAGCCAGTTCTCTTATGAACTTCTCATGTTTTCACATGAGCGCAGACTATATGTTTATCTACTTAAAGATAGAGGATTTTTCCACCACCCTAGGCTTGTGATGTACTCTC